>CAZSKQ010000018.1:0-40547 GCA_964607425.1 uncultured Woeseiaceae bacterium | reverse complement strand
GAATCGGCGCGAGCTAGTGTCCTGTCCGGTTAATTCCTTGAAGTATTTCGGGCCCATTTTCCGCCCTGCGTCGTTGTGCCTCCTCGCCATAGCTACGGCTATGCCTCGTCGGCACGCCTCGCAGGTCGAAAAAAGTGCCGCGAACTACATTCAAGGAATTAACCGGACAGGACACTAGCCTGGCTTCTTCTTCGCCTTCTTCGCCGTCTTCTTCTTCGCCGGTTCCTCGGGGCCGGCACCGTCGGTCGCGCCGAGTTGCGCCTCCAGCGCCTTCACCCGCTCCTCCATGGCGTCACAATGCTGCCGCGTGCGCGCCAGCACCGCCTCCTGCACCTCGAATTCCTCCCGGGTCACGAGATCGAGCCGCGCGAGGCTCGAGCGCAGCACGGACCGGAAGTTCTGCTCCAGGTCCGCGCGCATCGCGCGGAGGTTCTCCGGAACGGACTCCGCGAGCCGCCGCGCCAGTTTGTCGATCGATTCGTTGGCCATGCCGGGATTGTAATACCTCGGGCGGCGACCTGCGCCAGCGGTCAATCCGGCCCGCGAGGCCTGTTTTGCCCTTCCGCCCCCCGGAAATGCCTGTGATCGCCATCACACCATACCCGGCCCGCGGCATGCTCTAATGCCGGGCGATGAAGTACCAACGCGCAACGGCTGCCCTCCTGGCCCTGGCCCTCGCGGTGCCGGCGGCCGTACTCGCGAGCGACATTTACAAGTGGGTCGACGCGGAAGGGGTCGTGCATTTCGGCGACCGCCCGGCCGAAGACGTCACCGTCGAGATCGTGCACATCGACTCGGAACCCACGAATCCCGCCGAGGTGCAGGCGCGCATACAAGCGCGGGAGAATCGCGCGGACGCGGCGGAAACGATCCCGGGGGCCGAGACGCTCACCGAAGAGCAGCTCGAAGCACGCAAGCGCGAACGCGCCGAAAAGTGCACGCAATACAAAGAACGCCTGCAGACGTTTTTGACCTCGCGCCGCCTGTACCGCGAGGACGAAAACGGCGAACGCGTTTACCTCGACGAACAGGAGACTCTCGCCGCCCGCGCCAGGGTGCAGGAACAGGTCCTGGAGTACTGCGACACCGGGCGGTAAGCCCGCGTTACAATTGCGCCCTCTTCACGACCAGGACGAGCTTTGGCCAGAGCCACCGGCGCCGTCGAACCCGAATCACAGGCGTATCTTCCCGACTTCTGCGCGGCCGGCACCGTGTTCGTGTTCGTGCTCGTCGCGGAACTCGTCGCGATCGTCCTGACGCTTGCCGCCACGCCCGCGCCCGGCCGCTTCCTGGTCGAGCTCGCGGAGATGTCGCTGTATGCCCTCTGGTTCGCCCTGCTCGCCTCCGTCGTGCTCTGCCGCATGCGCGGTCGGGTCGAAAAAATGGGCAAGGCGAAAGCCTTCGTCATCAGCTTCCTGCTGCTCGAGGGCCTGTGCCTGCTGCTGTCGGAAGCTGCGTGGCAGCTGACCGCGCGCTTCAGCGAGGTCCCCGTCATCGAGGGGACGCACCTCGGGTTTTTGCTCAGGACTTTCGCGATCAGCTCGATCGTGATCGCGCTCGCGATGCGTTACCTTTACGTCTCCAGCGAATGGCAGCGCAGCGTGGCACTCGAAGCGCAGTCGCGGGTGAGCGCCTTGCAGGCGCTGATCCGCCCGCATTTCCTTTTCAACAGCATGAACACGATCGCCTCGCTCACCCGCAGCGATCCCTCGCGTGCCGAAGAGGCCGTCGAGGATCTCGCGGACCTCATGCGCGCGAACCTCGGCGCGGCGCGGGACCGCGCGACACTGAAGGAAGAACTGGAGATTGCGGCCATCTACCAGCGCATCGAGAAACTGCGCCTCGGCGATCGCCTGCGCATCAAGTGGAACATTGGCGACCTGCCGATGCAGGCACTACTGCCGAGCCTGACCCTGCAGCCGCTGATCGAAAACGCGATCTATCACGGCATCGAGCTGCTTCCCGAGGGCGGTGAGGTCAGCGTGACCGGAACGCGCGCGAACGGCCGCCTCCGCATAGCCATCAGGAACCCGGTGCCCGCGGGCGACAGGCGCAAACGCGCCGGCAACCAGATGGCGCTGTCGAATATCCGGCAACGCTTCGAGCTCGCCTACGGCAACCGCGGCGGCATCAGCACCGAAGAGAACCCCGGAGTCTTCGCCGTGCACCTCGAGTTTCCCTTTGATGAGAACCAACGCATCGATGAACGTCCTGATCGTGGATGACGAGCCGCCGGCGCGCGCCCGGCTGCGCCAGCTGCTGGAGGAAGACGGGCGGCACGCCGTCGTCGGCGAAGCACGAAACGGCCGCGAGGCGCTCGACCTGAGTGCCAGGCTCGCGCCGGATGTCGTGTTGCTCGATATCAGCATGCCGGGCTTGAGCGGTATCGAAACGGCGCACCACCTGAATGCACTGGAGAGGCCGCCGGCGGTCGTGTTCACGACGGCCTACGACGAGTACGCGGTCGAGGCTTTCGACGCCCGCGCGATCGGCTACGTGCTGAAACCCGTGCGCCGGGAGCGGCTGGAACGTGCCATGGAGCAGGCGGCGCGCCTGAGCAGCGGCTTGCTCAGCGAGGCCACCGGCGGCGAGCGGCGGCAGCACGTATGCGCGCGCGCCCGCGGCGAGCTGAAGCTCATACCGGTAAGCGACATCGACTACTTCCTCGCGGACCAGAAGTACGTGCGCGCGAGCCATCGCGGCGGGGAGGACCTGCTGGACGATTCCTTAAGGACCCTGGAGGAGGAATTCGCCGACCGCTTCGTGCGCATTCACCGCGGTGCGCTCGTGGCCGTGGACAAGATCGAGTCGCTGCGCCGGACCGATGACGGGCGCATGGCCGTAATGCTGCGCTCCGGTAACAGGCGCTCGACCGACGAAGCGCTGCTCATCAGCCGCCGCCATCTCGCCGAAGTACGGCGCCGCCTGCGGGAGAGTTGAAGGTGCTGATCCGGATTGCCACTCGCAAAAGCGAACTGGCGCTGTGGCAGGCACGACACGCCGCCGCGCTCCTGCGCGAACTCCCCGGGGTGCGCGGCGTCGAGCTCGTGCCGATGACCACCCGCGGCGACCGGTCGCTGGCGCGAAGTCTCGCCGAGATCGGCGGCAAGGGCCTGTTTATCAAGGAGCTGGAAGTCGCGATGGAGGAAGGCCGCGCCGATATAGCCGTGCACTCCATGAAAGACGTGCCGGCGGACATGCCGCAGGGTTTCGTGATCGCGGCGGTGCTCGAGCGCGGCGACCCCTTCGATACGCTCGTGACCGCCGACGGCCGCTCGCTGGACGACCTGGCACCGGGCGCCGTCGTCGGCAGCTCCAGCCTGCGCCGGCAGGCACAGCTCAAGGCACTGCGCCCCGACCTCGTCATGCGGCCGCTGCGCGGCAACGTGAACACGCGGCTGCGCAAGCTCGACGAAGGTGAGTTCGACGCAATCGTGCTCGCCTGCGCCGGGCTCGAGCGCCTGGGCCTCGCGCACCGCATTGGCGAGCGGTTCACGCCCGGGCGCGTGCTGCCCGCCAACGCCCAGGGCGTCGTCGGGATCGAGTGTCTCGAAGATCGCGCCGACCTGCGGGAACTGCTCGCCGCGCTCGAGCACGCGCCGACCCGCCAGACGACGCTCGCCGAGCGCGCGGTGGCCCGGCGCCTGCAGGCGAGCTGCGAAGCACCCCTCGGGAGTTACGCGGTCGTGGACGCCGGCGAGCTGTCGCTGGACGCCCTGGTCGCCTCGGGAGATGGCAGCACTGTGCTGCGCGCTCGCGCCACGGGCGCAGCGGGCGACGCCGAAGCGCTCGGCCGCGAGGCCGCCGACGCCTTGCTCGCGCAAGGTGCCGCCGACCTGCTGGGCGCGTCAGAAGGCACGTCCCGGCAACAGCCTGCCCGTCGGGGTACGCCGCCGGGCCCCGGCAAACCGCTTGCCGGCCGCGGGGTGCTGGTGACACGCCCTGTCGGCCAGGCAGGCGAGCTGGCGGCCGCGATCGAGCGCGCGGGCGGCCGGGCCATCCGCTTTCCGGCGATCGAGATCCAGGGGCGCGAACCCGAGACAATAGATCGCGAGCAGGCAGCCCTGCCGGCGGCCGACGTGGTCTTCTTCGCGAGCCCGAACGCCGTGGAGTTCGGCTTCGCCGCCGCGGCCCTGCCTGGCACGCGCCTCGCGGCGATCGGTCCCGCCACGGCAGCCGCGCTGCGCGCCCGCGGGCGGGGTCCGGATATCCAGGCAGCCAACGGGTTCGACAGCGAAGCGCTGCTGGAAGAACCGGAACTGCAGGATGTGCGCGGCCGCGTGATCCGCATCGTGCGCGGCGATCGCGGCCGCGAGCTGCTCGCGACTACACTCAGGGCACGCGGCGCAACGGTCGACTACCTCTCGGTCTACCGCCGGCTGCCGGCACGCCATGCGCAAGCCGAGCTGGACGAGCTCGAACGGTTGTGGCGCGGCGGCGGCGTGGACATCGTCACCGTCATGAGCGTCGAGACGCTGGATAACCTGCTTACCGCGCTGCCGCATTATTGTCTCGAGTCGCTGCCGGGCACCCCGCTGGTGACCCCAAGTAAACGTGTGATACAAACGGCCGCGGACCGGATTCCCGCCATTCGGGCGACACTCGCCCCCGGGCCGCTGCCCGCCGACATGCTAAGTGCGCTGATCGCGTGCGCCACCGGATATCGAGATGAACGAGAACACAAGGAACCCTGACGACGAGGACGCGGCGCCGGCGGCGCCGCCGGCCGCCGACGAGCCGGTCGCCACCGAGGCCACGGAAGCGGGCGAGGAGGCGGCGGCAGCGGAGGCGCCGGATCACGACGCCCTCGCCGGGATGCACGCCGGGGACCGGCGGGAGTCTCCGCCGGCCGCGCCCGCCCGGCGCGGTGTGACCGGCGCGGTGGCGCTGTTGGCCCTGCTCCTGGCGCTGGTCGCGCTGGCGGCAGCCGGCTACCTGTGGTGGGCGAGCCAGGACCGCGGTGCGGCGGTGGCCGGGCATACCGCCGAGATCGAGCGCCTGTCCGGCACGCTCGAAGAGGCTCGAAGTTCCCTGCGTGACCTCCAGGCACGCGTTGGCGAACTCGGCACGGCAGACACCGAGCGATCCAGGGGGCTAAGGGGGCTGGAAGAGCGGCTGGAGGGCCTCGAGGACCGGCTTGCTTCCGTTCCGGGCCGCCTTTCCAGCCTGGAAAGCTCGATGGCCTCGCTCCAGGGCATCTCCGCCGGCGCCCGCGACGCCTGGCTGCTGGCGGAGGCCGAGTACTACCTGCAACTCGCGAATGCCGAGCTCCAGCTCGCCGGGAACCCGGAGCGCGCGTTGCTCGCGCTCGAATTCGCGGACCAGCGCATCCGGCAGCTCGCGGACCCGGCCCTCGCGGAAGTGCGACGCACGCTGACGCGCGAGCTGCGGGCGGTCGAAGCCATGGAAAAGCCCGACCTCCAGGGCATTTCCATGACCCTCGCGAGCCTCGCGGAGACGGTCGACTCGCTGCCGCTGGCAAGCGAAACCGCGGAGCCTGGCGATGGCGGGGGACCGCCGCCGGAAGCCCTGAGCGGCATTGATCGCGCGCTTGCCTCCGTAAAGGCCGCTTTCAGCGATATCGTGACGGTACGGCGCACCGACGAGGCGGTGACGCCGCTGATCTCGCCCGAGGCCGCCTGGTTTCTCCGTGCCAACCTCGCGCTCCGGCTGCAGACGGCGCGGCTCGCCCTGCTGCGCGGCGAGCAGGAAATCTTCGAGCAAAGCCTGGCGGACGCCGCGGCGTGGCTGCGCGACTATTACGACACGGATTCGCAGGCCGTGCGCAGCGCGGTGGAGACGCTGTCCGGGCTGCGCGCGGCCGAGTTCACGGTGACGCCGCCCGACATCTCGGGATCGCTCCGGCTGCTGCGCGAATTCAGGCAGCGTAATGCAGCCGGCACACCGGCGGCTCCGACCAACGAGCCGGCGCAATGAGGTTCGGCCTGCTGGTCGTTGTCGCGCTCGTCGCCTGCGCGCTGACGGCGCATTTCCTCCTGCAGGATCCGGGCTACGTCGTCATTAACTTCCGCAACTACGTGGTCGAGATGTCGGTGCCCGTGCTGCTGGGTCTCCTGCTCCTCCTGGTGTTCCTCGGCTGGCTGCTGGTGAAGCTTGTCCGTGCGCCGCGCCGGCTGGGTGAAGCCGCGGGACGCCTGCGTAGCGGGCGTGCCGGCAACCGGCTGACGCGCGGCATGATCGAGGTCGCGGAAGGCAATTTCGCGCGCGGGGAGAAGCTGCTCACCCGTGCGGCGCCCGCGAGCGACGCGCCGCTGCTGAACTACCTGCAGGCGGCTCGCGCGGCCCACCTGCAGGGTGAGGACGAACGCCGCGACCGGTGGTTGCGCGAGGCCTACGAGCGCACGCCCGAGGCGGCCAGCGCGGTGCTCCTGACCCAGGCGGAGCTGCAGCTCGACCAGGGCCAGTACGAGCACGCGCTCGCGACCTTGCGGCAGCTGGAAGAGAAGGCACCGAACCACAGCCATGCCCTGAACCTCCTCGGCCGCCTGTATTACCGGCTCGAGGACTGGCGGCACCTCGGCGAGTTGCTGCCGCGGGTGAAGCAACACGGTCGCGTCGACCCCGCGGTACTGGAGAAGTGGTCGATCCGGGTACATCGCGAGACCTTGCAGCAGGCGGGGGATACCGCCGCGGTGGACGCCGCCTGGCAAGCGGTGCCGAAAGGACTGAAGGACAACCTGGAGCTGCTGACGACCTATTACGCGTCCCTGGTACGCGCAGGCCAGGACGACCGGGCCGAGAAGGAGCTGGCCGCGCAGCTGAAGCGCGAGTGGCGCCCGCCCCTGGTCGCGCTCTACGGCACTATCGAAAGCAGCGACCCGACGCGGCAGCTCCGGCGCGCAGAAGGCTGGCTCAGGGATCACCCGGACGACGCGGACCTGCTGCTGACGGCCGCGCGCCTGTGCCTGCGAAATGAATTATGGGGCAAGGCCCGCAGCTACCTCGAGACGGTGGTGTCGGCCCGGCCGACCCCCGAGGCCTACCAGGAATACGGGCGCCTGTTGAACCAGCTCGGCGAGGCCGATGCCGCTGCCGAAGCGTACCGCGCGGGCTTGAACCTGGTCGCGCCGCCCTCCCTCCCGGCGATCCCGCACCTGACTCCCCCGTAGGAGCGCGCGTTGCGCGCGATGCCACGGTGGCGTCATGGGCCGTCGCCCGCATGGCGGGCTCCTACAAGCGTAGGAGCGCGCATTGCGCGCGATGCCACGGTGGCGTCATGGGCCGTCGCCCGCATGGCGGGCTCCTACAAGCGTAGGAGCGCGCATTGCGCGCGATGCCACGGTGGCGTCATGGGCCGTCGCCCGCATGGCGGGCTCCTACAAGCGTAGGAGCGCGCATTGCGCGCGATGCCACGGTGGCGTCATGGGCCGTCGCCCGCATGGCGGGCTCCTACAAGCGTAGGAGCGCGCATTGCGCGCGATGCCGCGGCGCGCCGCCGTGCGGGCGTCAGCTTACGGTTGGCTGCGGGCGCTGTGGATCCATTTATGCAACGGCTCCCACTGCTCCCAGTCGGGCCAGGCAAGGTACTCGGGCAGCTCGTATACGCCCAGTCCCCGCGTGTAGGCGCGCACGTAGTTCTGCGCTTCCCGCAGCGCGGTAATATAGGGCACCTTCGCCGACGTCAGGTATTCGTCGAGTTCCTCGAAAATCAGCGTGTATTCCCGCACGCGATTGGCAACCACGCCGATCTTCGCCTCCTTGCGCTCCACCTTGCGGACCGATTTCAGCTCCTTTATGAAGCGATCGGAGGCCTGCATGTCGATGGTCGAGGGCAGGACCGGCACGATGATCGTCTCGGCATGCCGTACGAGCTCGGTCAGCTCCGGACCGTGCGAACGCGCGGGCGCGTCGATAATCATGAAGTCGGCGCTGCGGGGAGCACGCCGAAGCCCGTCCTCGTAGCCCGCTATGCCCGCGATTTCCGGGCGGCCGGACGGCCGCCGCTCCAGCCAGTCGAGGCTGGACCGCTGCGGATCGTAGTCGGCCAGCACGGTCGCGTAGCCTTCGTCCGCCAGCATGGACGCAATGTTCGTCGCGAGGGTGCTTTTACCGCAGCCCCCCTTGGCGTTCATGACCATGATATGCCGCATCTGCCGTCCCCGAGAGCTCGTTATTGAATGTTATTCGTTATGCTTTCGTTTATGTAAACTACCGTCGCGGGCACGAAAAGTCCATTGGCGCATGATAAGCTGTGGCATCCGGTGCACCGGAGCAAGAAAAAGCGGTGGGGGACACCACACAAATGAGCACGCAGCGGAAACCGGAATTCGTAGAGCCAGGTCTCTCCGAAGCCGCGGTACACGACTACCTGCGGCGAAACCCCGATTTTTTCGAACGTCACGGAGCCCTGCTCGGCACGTTGCGACTGCCTCACGTCACGGGCGGCACGGTGTCCCTGGTGGAGCGCCAGGTGTCCGTGCTGCGGCAAAAGGACATCAAGCTGGAACGCAAGCTGAAGGAGCTCTTGAGCGTTGCGCGTGCGAATGACGTTCTCGCCGGGAAGATCCATGGGCTGGCTCTCGGGCTGTTGAACGCAAGCAGCCTCCACGAGACGCTGGCGGTAGTAGAGGCGGCGTTACGCACGGCCTTCGATGCGGACCAGTCCGTGCTGGTGTATTTCGGCGACCCCGGGCGCGAGGAGCTCTTCGACAGCGGCCGCTTCTTCCGCCCGATGCGGCGCGACGACCCCGAGCTGCAGCCGTTCGCGACCTTCCTCGCCAGCAGCCAGCCGCGTTGCGGGCAGGTCAGGGATTCGCAACGCGACTTCCTGTTCGGGCCCGCGACAGACGAGGTAGGCTCGGCCGCGCTCGTGCCGCTGGGCCAGGAATGCCGGCTCGGCTTCCTCGCCATCGGCAGCGTGAGCGCCGAGCGTTTCCATCCCGCCATGAGCTTCGACTTCCTTGCCCGCATGGGCGAGCTGGTGGCGGAGGCGCTGCGGCGCTATTGAAGACGGCATCCCGGCGCTGCAGGAGCCCGCATTGCGGGCGATCGACACACGGGCGACTTCGCACGATTGGTGGTCGCCCGGCCCCCGGAAGCATCGCCCGCAATGCGGTCTCCTACATGAGGATTTAAATGCTGGACCGTGAGCAGGAATGGATCGACCGATTCATCCGGCACCTTAAGTACGAGCGCCGGCTGTCCCCGCAAACCTGCCTGCATTACGCGCGGGATCTCAACGCACTGGCCGCCTACTGCCGGCGCGACAACGTCTTGCACTGGACCGAGGTGGATGCCGAACACATCCGCGCCTTCAGCGGCGCCTGTTATCGCCAGGGTCTCGGCGCGCGCAGCATCGCGCGGCGCCTTTCGGCCGCGCGCACGTTCTTCCGCTTCCTGGTGCGGGAAAAGAAGATCCTGTTGAATCCCGCCGCCGGCATCCGGGCCCCGAAAGCCACCAGGCGGCTGCCCGGCAACCTGGACGTCGACCGCATGGCAAAGCTTTTGGACATCCGCGGCCAGGGCCCGGTCGCCGCCCGCGACCGCGCGATGCTGGAACTCCTCTATTCATCCGGCCTGCGCCTGTCCGAGCTGATCGGGCTGGATCTCGACGGGCTCGACCTCGCGGATGCCACCGTGCGAGTGCGCGGAAAGGGCGACAAGGAGCGCATCCTGCCGGTCGGCCGCTACGCGCTGGAGGCGCTGCGGAAGTGGCTCGCGGTGCGCGTCGAGCTGGCGGCACCCGATGCCCAAGCCCTGTTCGTCAGCACGCGCGGCACGCGGCTCAGCGCTCGCGGCGTACAGGCGAGGGTGCACCATTGGGCGCGCAGGCAGGGGCTCGATACGCGGGTCTACCCGCACCTGTTCCGCCATTCGTTCGCGAGCCACCTGCTCGAGTCGAGCCACGACCTGCGCGGGGTCCAGGAGCTCTTGGGGCATGCGAACATCAGCACGACCCAGGTCTATACCCACCTTGACTTCCAGCACCTGGCCCAGATATACGACCGGACACATCCACGCGCGCGCGTCCGGGCGAAGACGAAAGACTGATCCCCGGCCGCCAGCGGAAAACGGGGTGGGAAAATGGGGGGAAACGGGGAGTGGCCCCTTTCCCCCCATTTCCCCGCTCTCGCTATCTTCCACGCTCAGGTGAGGAATCCGGGAATGGATCAGTTTCGCGGGACTACGATCGTCTCGGTCCGCCGCAATGGCCGGGTGGCCGTCGGCGGCGACGGCCAGGTCAGCATGGGCAACACCGTCATGAAAGGTAACGCCCGCAAGGTACGCATGCTCGCCGACGGTCGGGTGATCGCCGGCTTCGCCGGCGGAACGGCCGACGCGTTCACGCTTTTCGAGCTCTTCGAAACCAAGCTCGAGCGCTACGGCAATCTCACCCGCGCGGCGATCGAGCTGGCCAAGGATTGGCGCACGGACCGCCGCCTGCGCCGGCTCGAGGCGCTCCTGTGCGTGGCCGACGTGGAAAGCTCGTTCATCATCTCCGGCAACGGCGACGTGATCGAGCCGGAGCACGACCTGATGGCCGTCGGCTCCGGCGGGCCTTTCGCGCAGGCCGCGGCGCTCGCGCTCCTCAGGAATACCGAGCTCGATGCACGCACCATCACGGAAAAGGCGCTGATGATTGCCGGCGAGATCTGCGTTTTCACCAACCAGAACATCGTCATCGAAGAGTTGCCGGCGGACAAGGCGTCGCAGGAAGCCTGAACATGTCGGAGATGACCCCCCGCGAGATCGTCCAGGAGCTGGACAAGCACATCATCGGCCAGGACGAAGCCAAGCGCGCCGTCGCCATTGCCCTGCGCAACCGCTGGCGGCGGGTGCAGGTCGACGAGCCGCTCAGGAGCGAGATCACGCCCAAGAACATCCTCATGATCGGGCCGACCGGCGTCGGCAAGACAGAGATATCAAGACGTCTCGCGAAGCTCGCGCGCGCACCGTTCGTGAAAGTCGAGGCTACCAAGTTCACCGAGATCGGTTACGTCGGCCGCGAAGTGGACAGCATCATCCGCGACCTGATGGATATCGCGGTGAAGATGGTGCGCGAGCAGGCAATGTCCAAGGTGCGTTACCGGGCCGAAGACGCCGCCGAGGAGCGGGTACTCGATGCCCTGCTCCCGCCATCGCCGCACGGTATCGATCGTCCCGGCGGCGACGAGGCGCCACGGAACGAGAGCGACACCCGGCAGAAGTTCCGCAAGATGCTGCGGGAAGGCAAGTTCGACGACAAGGAAATAGAGGTCGACCTGCAGGCGCTGCCGATCGGCGTCGAGATCATGGCGCCTCCCGGCATGGAAGAAATGACCAGCCAGCTCCAGGGCATGTTCCAGAACCTGTCCGGCAGCCGCCGGAAAACCCGCAAGCTCAAAGTGAAGGAAGCGATGAAGCTTCTCACCGACGAGGAAGCAGCGAAAATGCTGGATGACGAAGAGGTGAAGTCACAGGCATTGCAGGCGGTGGAGCAGCAAGGCATCGTCTTCCTGGACGAGCTGGACAAGGTCGCGGCACGCTCGGGAACAATAGGCGCGGACGTCTCGCGCGAAGGCGTGCAGCGCGACCTGCTGCCGCTGGTCGAAGGCGCAACGGTCAACACCAAGTACGGCATGGTGAAGACCGATCACATCCTGTTCATCGCGTCGGGTGCCTTCCACGTCGCGAAGCCCTCGGACCTGATTCCGGAGCTCCAGGGCCGCTTCCCGATCCGCGTGGAGCTGGATTCGCTGCAGACGGAGGACTTCGTACGCATCCTGACGGAACCGGACGCATCGCTGACGGCGCAGTACGCGGCGCTGCTCAATACCGAAGGCGTGAGCCTCGAATTCACCGACAGCGGCGTGCGGCGCATCGCGGAAGTCGCCTACCATGTCAACGAAAACACGGAAAACATCGGTGCGCGGCGGCTGCACACGGTGATGGAGCGCCTGCTGGAAACGGTGTCTTTCGAAGCATCGGACAAGTCGGGCCACGCGGTTCGGATCGATGCCGGCTATGTCGATGAGCACCTGGCGGAACTCGCGCGCGACGAGGACCTGAGCCGCTACATCCTGTGACCGGCGGACAGACGATGGACCACGCGCCCCTCGAGATCCGCATCCGGAAGGGCTCCCGGGTGCTGGTGATCGAGTTCGACGACGGCAACCGCTTCGAGCTGCCATTCGAATACCTCCGCGTGCATTCGCCGTCCGCGGAGGTCAAGGGGCACGGGGGCGGCGAGGGCGTGCTCGTCACCGGCAAGGAGAACGTGAACATCGTGCGGATCGAGCCGGTGGGGCATTACGCGATCCGGCTCATTTTCGACGACCGCCATGACACCGGGCTCTACAGCTGGAAATACCTGTACGAACTCGGCCGGGAGCGCGACCGCAAATGGCAGCGCTACCTCGACCGTCTCGCGGCCGCGGGTTATCCTCGCGAACGTGAATAGACCGCCGGAAAAATCGGCTGCAGGAGCCCGCATTGCGGGCGATGCCGCTGAGCGCAATGGGGCATCGCCCGCAATGCGGGCTCCTGCAGCGCAGGATGCGGACGAGGGGTCCGGAACGACGCACTTCGGGTACCAGACCGTGCCTCTCCGGGAGAAGAGCCGCAAGGTGCGCGACGTGTTCGACTCCGTCGCCGACCGCTACGACCTCATGAACGACCTCATGTCGGGCGGCCTGCACCGGCTGTGGAAGCGTTTCGCGATCGAAGAAGCCGGCGTGCGTCCCGGCCACGTGGTGCTCGACCTGGCAGGCGGTACCGGCGACCTCGCGCTGGCATTTGCCCGGCAAGTCGGCGCAAGCGGCCACGTGGTGCTCGCCGATATCAACCCAAACATGCTCGAGCGCGGCCGGCGGCGCCTGATCGATGCCGGGATCGCCGGCAATTTTTCCACGGCCCAGGTCGACGCGGAGGCTCTGCCGTTCGCGAGCCGGAGCTTCGATCGCGTCACCATGGCATTCGGCCTGCGCAACGTCACCGACAAGGAGAGCGCGCTGCGCTCAATCCAGCGCGTGCTGAAGCCGGGGGGCAAGGCACTCATCCTGGAGTTCTCGAAACCGCTCGACCTGCTGCAGCCCGCCTATGACTTTTATTCGTTTAATGTGCTGCCGCGGCTCGGCCGCCTCGTGGCCGGGGACGCAGCGAGCTACCGCTACCTCGCCGAGTCGATCCGCATGCACCCGGACCAGGAAACGCTGCTCGGGATGATGCAGGCCGCGGGTTTCGAGCGCTGCCGCTACTACAACCTGGCCGCGGGTATCGTCGCCCTGCACGTCGGCTGGCGGCTTTGAGAGGCGCACCGCGATGGACGCACTCGAAAGCCTGCTGCGCCCGCTGACCCGGCTGATCAACCGCCGGATCGCCATGACGACGCCGGCACGCGAGCTGTGCGAGCAGCTGGAAGGTAAAGTCATCGCCGTGCGCGTGCGCAATACGGCGCTCGCGATGTACGTGCGCGTCGACGCGAGCGAGCTGGCGCTGCTCGGGTCGTATGATTCGGAACCGGATGCGGCGATCACCGGGTCGCTGCTCACGCTGGCCCAGATCGGCGGTGAATCGGGCGAGGCCGCCGTGCGCGAGGGATCCCTCGAGCTCACGGGCGACGCCGCGGTGGCACGCGATTTCCAGCGGCTGCTGCGCTATGGGAAGCCCGACCTGGAGGAGGAGCTTTCCGGGCTGGTCGGCGACGTCGCCGCGCACGAGATCGGACGGTTTGCGAGGCGCCTCGGCCGCTGGGGCCAGGAGGCACGGGAGACAATGCGGCAAAACCTGTCCGAGTACCTGCAGGAGGAAAGCCGCGCCCTGCCCACCCGCTTCGAGGTCGAGGAGTTCCGCGAGCGCGTGGAGGCGCTGCGCGACGACGCGGCGCGTCTCCACGCGCGCCTCGAGCGACTCGAGTCGCTCGCCGGTACCGGCGCATCCGGCTGACCTGGTGTCACGTTCCGCCAATAACCGGGCAGGCCACCAGGTGGTCTGGCGCAGGGCAACATGGCGGAGGCTGTTCCGTATCCAGCGCATACTGGTCCGCCACGGCCTGGACGACATCATCGCCGCCACGCATCTCCTGCGGCCGCTCCGCTACCTGTTCTATTTCACACCGCGCGAGGCAGACCGCTCGTCGCCGCTCGGGGTTCGCATCCGCCTCGCCCTGGAAGAGCTGGGACCCATCTTCGTCAAGTTCGGCCAGGCCGTTTCCACGCGGCGCGACCTGCTGCCGCCGGATCTCGCGGACGAGCTTGCCAAGCTGCAGGATCGCGTGCCGCCGTTCCCGGCCGAGATCGCCATCGATATCCTGGATCGCAGCTACGGCCGGCCGGTAGGGGAGGTCTTCGCCCGCTTCGATCGCGAGCCCTTCGCCGCAGCGTCGATCGCGCAGGTGCACACTGCCTGTCTCTTCGAAGGCAACGAAGTCATCGTCAAGCTGCTGCGGCCGGGCGTACGCGAGCAGATCGAAGAGGACCTGGCGGTGCTGTACGCACTGGCGGAGCTCGCGGACCGTTACTGGCGCGGCGCGCGCCGCTTCCGCCCGCTGGAGCTGGTGGCCGAATACGAAAAAACCATTATCGACGAGCTGGACCTCCTGCGCGAGGGAGCGAACGCCGCGCAGCTCAAGCGCAATTTCGCCGGATCGGACCTGTTGTACGTGCCGGAGGTGTACTGGGAGTACTGTCGGCCGGAGGTCCTGGTGCAGGAGCGGATCTACGGCATCCCGATCAGCGACATGCAAAGCTTGCGCGCGGCCGGCACCGACATCGAGCGACTTGCCGCAAACGGCGTCGAGATCTTCTTTACGCAGGTTTTCCGGCACAATTTCTTTCACGCCGACATGCACCCCGGCAACATTTTCGTGCAGGTCGACGAGCCGGGGCATCCAAAGTACGCGGCCGTGGACTTCGGCATCGTCGGCAGCCTGAGCGAGGAGGACAAGAAATACCTCGCCGGCAACTTCATGGCGTTCTTCGATCGCGATTACCACCAGATCGCGAAGCTGCACGTCGATTCCGGGTGGGTGCCGCCGGACACCCGGATCGACGAGCTCGAATCCACCGTGCGCACCGTATGCGAGCCGATCTTCAGCAAACCGCTGGAGGAAATCTCCTTTGCCCAGGTGATCTCACGGCTGTTCGAGGCGGCACGCCGCTTCGACGTGGAGATACAGCCGCAGCTCCTGTTGCTGCAGAAAACGCTGGTGAACGTGGAGGGCCTGGGCCGCGAGCTCTACCCGAAGCTGGACCTGTGGGAAACCGCGCGGCCGGTGCTCCGGCGCTGGATGGACGAGCAAATAGGCCCGCGCGCCGTGCTGCGCAGCATGCGCGAAAACCTGCCGCAGTTGCGCGAAGCGCTGCGCGAGCTGCCGGGAGCGGTGCGCCTGCTCTCGGAACAGGCAGGCAAAGGCCAGCTGCGCTTCGAGGTGCGCGCGCCGGAACTCGAACGCGTCGAGCGGGGCCTGCGCCGCGCGCGGAGCCAGCGCTTCTGGCTCACGCTGGGCTTCACCGGCGTCGTCTCCGGCGTGCTGGTATGGAGCCTCGCCGACGCCGCGATAGCCGGCTGGCTGTCACTGGCGGCGGGCGCCGCCGCCCTGATCGCCGGCCGCCCGCGCGCATAAGGCCCGCCGGAGACCGCCATCGCCGGCAATGGCGGGCACGGCGGCAGCCTTACCGCGTTTCCTCCAGCAGTTCGGCAACCCGGGCCGCGTCTTTCATGAAGATGTAGTTCCGGTGATGGACGCTCGGGCGCACGTACTCGAAGCGATCGAAGGCCGTATAGGGCTGGTAACTGCCCCGGGTGTTGCGCAGGACGCTGGCGTGATCAGCGCGATCGACGTGGAAAAACACACCGTCATAGCCGAGCCCGGCCAGGAAACCGAACAGCTCGCCCTGCCTCGCCTGGGCGTCATGGCATTCAAAGAGCAGCACCGGCCCGTCTTCCCGCAGTATCCCCTCGGCACCGCGAAAGACCTCCAGTTCGTGGCCCTCGACATCGCACTTGATGAAACGAATCGGCGCGTGCGGCGTGTCGGCGAAAAAGCTGTCCAGCGTAATCACCGGGATCTCGATCTCCTCCAGGTCGTCGCTGGCAGCGTGATGGAAGCTCGCCTGCCCCGAACCGGCTTTCGTCCTCTGCATTTTGAGCATTCCGGCCCGGGACGACAGCCCGCGATTCACCACGGTGACGTTGGCGAGCCCGAAGCTCGCGGCCACCGCTTCCAGGTGTGGCCCAAGCTCCGGCTGCGCCTCGAACGCATACACCTTCCCCGAGGGACCCGCAACCCGCGAGAGGTAATACGCGAATACGCCCACGTTCGCGCCGACGTCCACCAGCGTACCGCCCGCGAGCGGCGCCTCCAGCAGGAAGCGGATGCTCGGCGCTTCCGACTTGTAGCGGCATCGGAGGAAGCGATGACGCATGTGCAGCTTGCCAGCTAAGCCCAGGTTCATGGGGCGCATGATGCCGATGCCTGGAGGCTTGCGCCACAGCCAGGTGCCTGCGGGAGCCCGCAGAGCGCCCGGCAGCGGCGCCGCGATGCGCTATCCGGGATGCGCCTCCGGGTGGGCATCCGTGCGAACATGGCGGCCAGGGGGGAAGTACCAATGGCCGAAACGCCGCATCGCAGGACAATTCGCAGCTTTGTGCGCCGGGAGGGGCGGATGACGCCGGCCCAGCAACAGGCCTTCGATCGCCTGTGGGAGCGGTTCGGCGTCGATTTCTCCGCCGCGCCCCTTGATCCCGACACGGTTTTCGGCCGCCGGGCGCAGCGCGTGCTGGAGATCGGCTTCGGCAACGGGGAAACCCTGGTGCAGCAGGCCGCCTCGGATCCGCAGCGGGATTACCTGGGAGTGGAGGTGCATCGGCCCGGGGTGGGGCACTGCCTGCTGGCGGCCGCAAAGGTGGACCTGCAAAACCTGAAGGTGATCGTCCACGATGCCGTCGAGGTGCTGCGCGAGCAGGTGCCGGAGGGCGCCCTGCACCGGGTGAATATCTACTTCCCGGATCCCTGGCCGAAAAAGCGGCACCACAAAAGGCGCCTGCTGCAGCCCGCGTTCCTCGAGCTCGTGGCAGCGCGGCTGGCACCCGGGGGAACGCTGCGGATTGCCACGGACTGGTCGCCCTATGCCGAGCACATCGACGAGGTGGTCGCGGCCTCTGCCGACCTGCGGGTCCTCGAGCGGCGCGAGCACGCCGGGGATGCGCCGCTGGACCGGCCGGTCACGAAATTCGAGCGCCGCGGTTTGCGGCAAGGCCATCGCATCGTCGACTGGAACATTGCGCGCGCGCCGGACGGAGCGCCCGGTCTTGCGCATCCGGATCGATGATCTATAACTAGGAACGAGACTCCCAGGGATGTCTTCGGGGTGGCAACATGACTGTCGAAAATCCGGTCATCGGCCGCTGGTATCGTTACCCGGACGGACGCCTGTTCGAGGTGGTCGCCGTGGACGAGGAGGCCTCAACCGTCGAGCTCCAGCACTTCGATGGCACGCTGGACGAGGTCGAGCTCGACGGCTGGACCGATACCCTGATCGAACCCGTGGACCCGCCCGAGGATTGTTCCGGGTCGCTGGACATGGACCCGGAGAACTACTCCGGCGCTTCCAACGGCGAGCTGCCGCTGGGCTGGCACGACCCGCTCGCCTTCCTCGACCAGCCCTAGCAGGCCGCGGTGGCCCGGCGCCCGCGATGACGGGCGGTGCAGGCGAGGGTTTCTCTGGCTAAGACGGCAGGGATCGCGTACGGTCTGTGCCGGATGGGGGGCCACTCAGGAAACACGCTTTGAACGAGGCACGGCGGCCGCTCGTGTCCGGCAGCAGCGGCGTACGCGCGGCCATCCGGCCATACGTCGAAAAGGAATCGCTGGCGGCGTTCTTCGTCGGCATCTCCTCCGGCTTTCCCTACGCCATGATCGGGGCGACGCTCACCACCCGCCTCGCCCAGGACGGCATCGACAAGCAGACCATCACTGCATTCAGCCTCGCGTTCCTCGTCTACAACCTGAAGATGTTCTGGGCCTGGATCGTCGACGGCGTGCGCATTCCGCTGCTCGGCGTATTCGGGCAGCGCGTGTCCTGGCTGCTCCTCGCCGGCACCCTGGTGATCGCGGCGGTCGTGAACCTCGCGCTGGTGGATCCCGCCGCCAGCATCGGCGCCACCGTCGTCGCGGCGGTGCTCGTCGGCATCGCCGGCGCCACCTACGACATCGTGATCGACGCCTATCGCATCGAGACGCTGAAGCCTTACCAGCTCGGCGTCGGCTCCGGCATGTCCCAGTACGGCTGGCGCATCGGTTCGGCGGCGGCAGGCGCGCTCGCCCTCATCGTGGCGGCACGCCTGGGCTGGTCCGCGGCCTACCTGGCCTGCGCAGCGTTCGCGCTGCCGGCGATGCTGACCGGGTTGATCGTCGGTGAGCCCGCGCGGCACGTCGTCATCAGCGAGAAGCAGACTTTTACCGCGCTCTGGACCTCCATCGTCGAGCCGTTCACGGAGTTCCTGCGGCGCACCGGAGCGTGGCTCGTCCTGGTATTCATCCTCGTGCACAAGATCGGCGATACGCTCGCAAACCTGACGCTGCGGCTGCTGTTCGACGACCTCGGCTACAGCAACGACGAGATAGCCGTGTTCGACGTCGGCTTCGGATTCTGGGCCTTCCTTGTCGGCATTTTCGTCGGCGGCATCCTGTACGCGCGGCTGGGGCTGAAGCGCTCCGTGCTGCTGGCGCTGGTCCTGATGTGCGTCTCGAACGTGAGCTTTGCCATCCTCGCGGCCGCGGGGCACAGCAACTGGGGCCTGGCCGCCGCCATCGGCTTCGAGAACTTCGCGAGCGGCTATGGCGGCGTGGCCGTGGTGGCCTACTTCTCGGCGCTCTGCAACCTGCAGTTCACCGCGGCGCAGTACGCACTGATTTCCGCGGCGGCCAGCGTCCTCGGGCGGATCCTGACCGGCACCACCGCGGGCGGCTTGATCGAAGTCATGGGGTACGTGAATTTCTACCTGCTAACCACGCTGCTGGCGCTTCCTGGCATTCTGCTGTTCTGGTACATGATGCGCCGGGGCCTGGTCGACCGCGCGCTCGGGACGGCCGGGAAAGTCAATGGCGACCGCGGCTGAGGGCGCCGCCGCGCGCGGGCCGACCGACAGGTCGTAATCCATGATCAGGGGCGCGTGATCCGAAAAGCGCTCGGCACGGTACACGTCGGAGCGCAGGATGAGGTCTTTCAGGCCGGGGGTGACCACCTGGTAATCGATGCGCCACCCGACGTTCTTTTCCCACGCCCGGCCGCGATTCGACCACCAGGTGTACTGGTCGGGCTCCTGGTTTACGACCCGGAAGCCATCGACGAAGCCGTGCTTGCCGAACAGCTCGTCCAGCCATTGGCGTTCCTCCGGCAGAAAACCCGAGTTCTTCCGGTTACCGCGCCAGTTCTTGAGGTCGATCTCCTTGTGCGCGATGTTCCAGTCGCCGCACAGGATGTATTCGCAGCGGCGGCGGCGCAGCTTCTGCAGGTGCGGCACGAACGCATCGAGAAAGCGCCATTTGGATTCCTGCCGCGCGTCGCCGGCGGATCCCGACGGCAGGTACAGGGAAACGACGCTGATTTTCCCCAGGCGCAATTCCAGGTAGCGGCCTTCGTCATCGAATTCCGGCACGCCGAAGCCGCGGATCACCGCCTCGGGCTCGTGACGCGAATACACGGCGACGCCGCTGTAGCCCTTGCGAACGGCATCGTAGTAGTAGCAGTGGTAACCGCTCGGCATGAAGCACGCGTCGGTGAGCTGGTGCTGCTGCGCCTTTGTTTCCTGGAGGCAAACCACGTCGGCGTCCTGCGCCGCCAGCCACTCGAAAAGTCCCTTGCGGGCCGCGGCGCGAATACCGTTGACATTCAAGCTGATTACACGGAACAACGCTTCTCCCCTCGGTTACACATCGCCACAACGCCTGTGTCATACTTGACGCGGCTCGCGACCACTGGATTTTTCCGCAATCATACAGAAGCATCCGCCCGGTTCAGGAACATGCGTGCATACAAACAGGAGTTTCTCGATCTGGCGCTCGAGATAGGCGTATTGCGGTTTGGTGAGTTCACACTCAAATCCGGCCGCATGAGCCCGTACTTCTTCAACGCGGGGCTGTTCAGCAGCGGTTACGCGGCGGCGAAGCTGGGCCGTTACTACGCTTCTGCCATCGCGGCCTCGAAGATCGAATTCGACATGCTGTTCGGGCCTGCCTACAAAGGCATACCCCTGGTCGCGCTCGCCGCCGCCGCGCTGGCCGAGCACCACGACGTCGACGTGCCCTACGCCTTCAATCGCAAGGAAAGCAAAGCGCACGGCGAGGGCGGCAGTATCGTCGGCGCACCGCTGAGCGGCCGCGTGCTCATTGTCGATGACGTCATTACCGCGGGCACCGCTGCCCGCGAGGCGCATCGCCTCATTACCTCCGCCGGCGCGGAAGTCGCGGGACTGGCGATTTCACTGGACCGCGGCGAGATCGGCAACAACACGAACCTGTCCGCGGTGCAGGACCTCGAGCGGGAACTGGGTATCCGGGTGATCAGCATCGTCCAGCTCGACGATCTCATCGACCTGCTCGAGGATTCCGAGGAATTCGGCGACTACCTGCAGCCCGTCATGGCCTATCGCGGCAAGTACGGAGCGCCGTCCGGAGACGTCGCGGGGGGCCGCGAAAACAGCCTTTCGACAGACGCGGGCGGGCAACCCGGGGATGCTGTTGGCGACAGTTGAGGCAGTCAAATTCGCGAACCAGTCCCTGTTGCCGCCTTTGGGGAATGTGTGATAGTCGCGGCGTGAAACGCAGGCTCACAATCATAGGCTTGACCGCCCTCCCGGCGTTTGCGGCGCTTGCCTGGGCGTCGCCGGCCGCCGCCCAGCAGGAGCAGAAGCTCTATCGCTGGGTCGACGAGCAGGGCATCGTGCACTACGGCGACAGCGTACCGGCCGAGTACGCGGACGCCGACAAAGAGATCCTGAACGAGCACGGCATCACGATAGACGTCGTCAGCGGCAAGAAGTCCGAGGAGGAGCTGGCGGAAGAACGTCGGCTGGCCGAGCTCGAGGCGGAACGGGAGCGGCGGCGCCGGCAGGACCGGGCCTTGCTCGCAACCTATTTGTCGGTGGAAGAGATCATCATGCACCGGGACCGGCGCGTCGAGCTGTTCCAGGCCCAGGCACGCGTCACCGAGCTCTACCTGCGTAACCTGCAGCGGCGGCTGGACAAGCTCAGGGAAATCGCGACGCGCTACCGCCCCTACAGCGACGATCCGAATGCCGAGATGATCGATCCCGCGATATCGACCGACATCGCCGACACCCGCGAGGCGATCGCCCGGCACGAGCAGAACCTCCAGCGCTTCAAGGACGACGAACAGAGCATCGTCGCGAGCTTCAATACCGATATCGACCGGTTCAAGATGCTGAAGGGACTGGAGTAGCCGTTCAGGCCGGCATTTTCAGGCCCTGCCGGAGTGCCCGAAGCCGCCGCTGCCGCGCCGGCTGTCGCTGAATTCGGATACGACTTCGAAGCTCACCTGCTCGACCGGCACGAAGACGAGCTGGGCGATGCGCTCACCCGGCTGCACCTCGTACGCCGCCTGGCTGCGATTCCAGCAGGAAATGAACACCTGCCCCTGGTAATCCGAATCGATCAGTCCGACCAGGTTACCGAGCACCAGGCCGTGCTTGTGCCCAAGGCCGGAACGCGGCAGCAGCACCGCCGCCAGCCCGGCATCCCCGATGTGAATCGCAATCCCGGTAGGCACGAGCACCGTCTGCCCCGGCGCGACCGCCAGCGCTTCGTCGATGCAGGCACGCAGGTCGAGCCCCGCCGAGCCTTCCGTGGCGTATTCCGGCAGCGGAATGGACTCCCCGATCCTCGGATCGAGTATTTTCAGCTGGATGGAGCGCAAGCGCCGAACCGTCAACCGGTGCCGGCGGCGGCGCGCGCCGACTCGAACCGCCCGGCGATGAAGCCGATCAGCTCGCGTGCCAAAGCCTTCTTGTCCATCAGCGGAAACGGCTGCTGGCCGTCCTCCCAGTACACCTCGGCCGCATTGTTCGCGGTCTCGAAACCGAGACCCTCGCCGACCTGGTTCGCGACGATCAGGTCGAGCTGCTTGCCCTTGAGCTTTGCCAGCGCGTGCTCACGCAGGCGCTCCGTTTCCGCCGCGAAGCCGACGGTAAAAGGGCGACCGGCTTCGAGGCCGGCCACGGCGGCCAGCGTGTCCGGGGTCTTGACGAGATCCAGCTGCATTTCTCCCTGCGTTTTCTTTATCTTCTGCGAGGCCACAACCGTCGGCCGGTAATCGGAAATCGCCGCCGCGCCGATGAAGATATCGACGCCATCGATCCGGTTCTGCGATTCGGAGAACATCTGCTCCGCGCTTTCGACACTGATGCGCTCGACGCCGTACGGTGCGGGCAGGCAGACCGGCCCGCTGATCAGCACGACCTTCGCGCCCGCATCGCGCGCCGCCTCGGCCAGTGCATACCCCATGTGCCCCGAGCTGCGGTTGCTGATGAAGCGCACGGGATCGATCGCCTCCCGCGTTGGGCCGGCCGTGATCATGACCTTGCGGCCGCGCAGGCGTCCGGCGGCAGCGGTATCGCCGGCAGCGAGCACGGCGGCGGCGATTTCCGCCGGCTCGAGCATCCGCCCTTCGCCGAACTCGCCGCAGGCCTGGCCGCCGCTGCCGGGGCCGAGCACCCGCACGCCGCGGCCGGCAAGCGTCTCGCGATTGGCCTGCACGGCGGGATGGGCCCACATGACGCGGTTCATGGCGGGCGCGATAACGAGCGGCGCCTCGGTCGCAAGGCACAAGGTGGTGAGCAGGTCCGAGGCGGAACCGGCCGCGAGCCGCATCATGATCTCGGCGGTGGCGGGCGCGATGAGCACGATGTCGGCCCAGCGCGCCAGCTCGATGTGACCCATCGACGCCTCAGCCGCTTCGTCCCAGAGATCACGGCGAACGGGCGGCCCCGAGACTGCCTGCAGCGAGGTCGGCGTAATGAAGCGCGTGGCGGAGTCGGTCATCACGACCCGCACCGCGGCGCCGCCGTCCCGCAGCCGCCGCACGATCTCGGGCGCCTTGTAGGCGGCGATACTGCCGGTAACACCGAGAATTATGTTGGGGGCTGCCATAACGTGCCGTGGTGAAAGGACGCCAGAGCTTAGCGTGCCGTGCGGTCGGATTGCCAGACCCGGGCCAATTCGCGGCGTGACCACCTGTTTTGCGGCTTGCGCGCGAAGGCGCGCTGGTTGAACGTGGCGACCCTGCCGTCGCAGGACAAGGAGCGTCCATGAGTCCCTTCGATCACGCCGGTGCCGCCGGGCACTGCCACCAACCGGTCACCGCCCTGTCCGAGGCGGAACTGCTCGCGGTGTTTTTTCGCGGCGGCCGCCGGCCCGGGGAAGCTCTCGCGCTGTCCGTGCGCCTGCTGGAACGCCATGGCAGCCTGCGGCGGCTGTTCGATGCCGACGACGGGGTGCTGGCCGCCGAGCAGGGCGTCGGGCCCGCGCGGCTCGCGATCCTCAAGGCGCTGCCCGAGCTGGCGAGGCGCTACTTCGCGCAGGCGCTGCCGTCCGGGCAGGCTATCCGCAGCCCGGCCGATACGGAGTCGTTCCTGATGGCGCACCTGCGCGACCTGCCGCACGAGCTGTTCTGCTGCCTTTACCTCGACAACCGGCACCGCGTCATCGGCTTCGAGGAGCTGTTTCGCGGCACCATCGACGGCACCAGCGTCTATCCCCGGGAGGTCGTGAAGCAGGCGCTGGCGGCGAATGCCGCGGCCGTCATCCTGGCGCACAACCATCCCTCCGGGGTCGCCGAGCCGAGCCAGGCCGACGAGCGCATCACCCGCCGCCTCAAAGCTGCGCTGGAGCTGGTCGACATCCGGCTGCTCGATCATCTCGTCATCGGCGACGGCTCCAGTACGTCACTGGCGAGCCGGGGTATGATCTGAGCGACGTTACCTGCGGCCGGAGCGGTAGCGGCCAACGCATCTTGATCGGAACCGGGCGGACTGGTATAAAGTGCGGCTCTTCGCCCGGGTTCGCGGGCGCCTTTTGCGTGAAATCAGAGACTTGAGATGTCAAGGGTTTGCCAGGTAACGGGTAAACGGCCGCAGAGCGGCAACCACGTTTCCCATGCCAACAACAAGACGCGCCGCCGCTTCCTCCCGAACCTGCAGCACAAGCGGTTCTGGGTGGAATCCGAGAAGCGCTTCGTGCGCCTGCGCGTGTCACGCAAAGGCCTGCGCATCATTGACAAGCACGGCATCGAGAAGGTGCTGAGCGACCTGCGCGCCCAGGGACAGCGCGTCTGACGGGCTGCGAGGTACAACGCCATGCGTGAAAAAATTCGACTCGTCTCCAGCGCCGGCACCGGCCATTTCTACACGACGACCAAGAACAAGCGGCTGCATCCGGAAAAGATGGAGACGAAAAAGTACGATCCGAAAGCACGCAAGCACGTGCTCTACAAGGAAGCAAAAATCAAGTAGGAGCGCGTATCGCGCGCGATGGCGGGGTGAGCAAACGTGGGATCGCGCGCAATACGCGCTCCTGCATTCCGGCGCCCGTAGCCCCTGCGACTACCCTGCCAGGCGGTATGACCGTAGCTGCATGGCGAAATCCTCCAGCACCTTGATACCGCTCGCTTCGGCCTCCGCGCACCAGTCCTTCAACTGCTGCAGCAGGTTCTCATTGCTGACGTTGGCACCGCTCCAGAGCCGCCGCAGCCGTTCGCGGAACTCGTGCACCGTCCGCAGTGCCGCGTTGTCGGAAAGCAGTTCGCCCAGGCGATGCCGCGACTGCTCGTCCAGGAGCTGCGGCTGGCGGATGAACAGCTTGCGTGCGCGCTTCAGCGCCGAATCGCGCCCGGGCACTTTCGCGCTTTCCCCCTGCAGCACGGGCAGCGTCACCTGCCGCGTGTAATCCCTGAGGACGTGCATGCGGTTCACGATCACCGCCCGCAGGTTGTCGAGATCGACGTGCGGCCGGGGCGTCTTTTGCAGGATCGGCTTCGGAGCGACCTTCTTCACCTTCGCAAGTCCCAGCGCCCGGAACACCGAGATGTACAGCCAGCCGATATCGAACTCCCAGCGGCGTACCGAGAATTTGGCCGAGGTCGGAAACGCGTGGTGATTGTTGTGCAATTCCTCACCGCCGACCAGGAAGCCCCACGGCAGGAGGTTGGTGGCGGCATCGTCGCACTCGAAATTGCGATAGCCGGTGTGATGGCCGAGCCCGTTGATTACGCCGGCCGCGAATAACGGCATCGACACCATCTGGACCGCAATGATCGTGATGCCCGGGATGCCGAACAGCAGCAGGTCCGCGACCACGGTGAGCCCGATCCCGCCCCAGGGGTAGCGCAGGTACACGTTACGTTCGATCCAGTCATCCGGTGCGCCGCGGCCGAACTTCTCCAGCGTTTCCTTGTTGTCCTTCTCGGCGCGGTACAGCTCCGCACCTTCCAGCAGCACCTTCTTCAGGCCATAAATCTGCGGGCTGTGCGGGTCGTCCGGCGTTTCGCAGAAGGCGTGGTGCTTGCGATGCACGGCCACCCACTCTTTCGTCAGCATGCCGGAGGTGCACCAGATCCAGAAGCGGAAAAAGTGGCGCAGGGCGGGATGCAGGTCGAGAGCCCGATGCGCCTGGTCGCGGTGCAGGTACAAGGTCACCGCCATCATCGTGACCTGCACCATGACGACCGTGGCGATGCAATAGCCCCAGAAGGAAAGATTCAGCAGGCCGTACAGGTATTCCATGTATCCGATTTCCTCGATATCCGGCGAGTATAATGAGCCCCGCGTCCCGATCCCGGAACGAATCGCCGGTTTCCGCCTTCAGGCTGGCGCGCGTACACCGTGCGGGATATAAAGTGTGCGCCCCGTCACAGCCCAGCAATTATGCCAGAACTACCTGAGGTCGAAACCAGCCGCCGCGGGATCGCCCCGTGGCTCGAACACCAGCGGGTGGTAGCGGTGACCGTGCGGGAGCGCAGGCTGCGTTGGCCCGTCCCGCAGGTTATTGACCGCGAGCTGCCTGGAAAATTCATTCGATCGGTGCGCCGCCGCGCCAAGTACTTGTTGTTCGACACCGATGCCGGGACGCTGATGCTGCACCTCGGCATGTCCGGGAGCCTGAGGATTACCGATCCCGCGGAACCGGCGGGCGCGCACGATCACGTGGACATCGTTGCCGGCAACGGCAAGGCGCTCCGCTTCCGGGACCCGCGGCGCTTTGGCTCGCTCCTGTGGAGCGCCGATCCGGACAATCACCCGCTGCTGAAACACCTGGGACCGGAACCTTTGGGCGGGGAGTTCGACGGTGAGTACCTCCACCGGGCCGCGCGCGGGCGCAGGGCGCCCATCAAGTCGTTCATCATGAACGCGTCGATCGTCGCCGGTGTCGGCAACATTTACGCCAACGAGGCGTTGTTCGAGGCCGGGATTCACCCCATGCGCCGCGCCGAGCGTATCGCGCTCCCGCGCATGAGACGCCTTGCGGAGGCGATCCGCGAGGTCCTGACCCGTGCCATCGAGGCCGGCGGTACCACGCTACGTGACTTTCACGGCGGCGACGGGGAGCCGGGCTACTTCAGCCGGGAACTCAAGGTTTACGGGCGGGAGGACGGCGCCTGCCCGGTGTGCCGGCATCCCCTCACGGCTGCCGTCGTGGGCCAGCGTTCGACGTTCTACTGCAATCGATGCCAGCGGTAGCGCAGCCTTACAGCCGGCCGACGCGCTCGAGCAGCGCCCGTTTCACGGCGGGCGAGACAAACTCCGAGACGTCACCGCCGAGACTCGCGATCTCGCGCACGAGGCTGGACGAGATGTAGGTGTAGGTTTCCGTCGGCGTGAGGAAGGCAGTCTCGACCTCGTCCGTCAGGTGCCGGTTCATGTTGGCGAGCTGGAACTCGTACTCGAAATCGGAGACCGCGCGCAGGCCGCGGACGATCACCTGCAGGCCATGCTCGCGCGCAAACTCCACCGTCAGGCCGTCGTAACCCGTGACCTTCACGCCGTCCAGGTCGGCGAGCACGGATTGCGCCAGCGCGACCCGCTCGTCGAGCGAAAACATCGGCTCCTTGCCCGGGTTGGCGGCGATCGCCACCACGACGCGGTCGAAAAGCCTCGAGGCGCGGCGGACGAGGTCCTCGTGGCCGAGTGTGATCGGGTCGAAAGTGCCCGGGTACATCGCGGAGACTGACATGCACTGATCCTCGCTAGCTGACGCCCCGGCGCGTCCGCCCATCGGCTCACACGATCATGAGCGTATAACGCACGTTGCCGGCGCATTTTTCGCGCGCCGTGCGCCAGCCGTCCGGAAACTCGATTGGCCCCGCGTTGCGGTCCTGCTCCAGGTAGACGGCGGCGCCGGGGGCGAGCCACGGCCTTGCAGCCAGAAGTCTACACAATTCCGTCAAGCGAGCGTCCCCGAACGGCGGGTCGACAAACACGACATCGCGCTGCCGGACATCGGCCTCGCGCAGGAACTGCACGGCATCGGCGGCGTGGATCGCGGCGCCTGCGGCCGCGAGCAGGCGCGCGCTCTCCTCCAGTGCCCGTACGGCGATCTTCGAGTTGTCGACGAACAGCACCTCGGCCGCGCCGCGCGACAGCGCCTCGAAACCGAGCGCGCCGGTGCCGGCGTAGAGGTCGAGGCAGCGCGCACCCTCGATGCGTGGCGCCAGCCAGTTGAACAAGGTCTCGCGAATGCGATCGGAGGTCGGCCGCAGGCCCGGCGCATCGGGCACCGGCAACCGGCGACCGCGCCATTTTCCCGCTACAATACGCACCCGTCCCGGCGGCGTTCGCGCGCCGGATCGTCCGTGGCCCGGGACAGGAGCCTTGCTACTCGCCATGCTCGATCTTCGCTTCGCCGCCCTCCTCCCCGACATGGTATCGACACCGCAGATTTTTGCCCGTGTTCAAACGGAAAGATAAGGACAAGGACCAGGCGGCGCCCGCCCGCGCGGGTTTCGTCAAGCGGCTGCGGGAACGGCTCAACCGCGGCAGCGGCTGGCTCGGCTACGATCTCGCGAACCTCGCGCCCGGCGGCCGGATCGACGACGACGTCCTCGAGGAGCTCGAGTCCCGCCTGATCGTTGCCGACGTCGGCATCGATGCGACGGAGCGCGTGCTCGGGCAATTGCGCAAGCAGCTCGCCCGCCGGGAGCTGAAGGATATGGCGGCCCTCGAGCAGGGGCTCAAGTCCATCCTCGTCGGCATGCTGCAGCCGGTCGAGGAGCCGCTCGACCCGACCAGGGCCGCGCCGTTCGTGATTCTCGTGGTCGGGGTCAACGGCGCCGGCAAAACCACGACCATCGGCAAGCTGGCCAGGCGTTTCCAGGACCAGGGCCTCTCCGTCATGCTCGCGGCCGGCGACACGTTTCGCGCCGCCGCGATCGAGCAACTGCGCGCCTGGGGCGAGCGTAACGGCGTGCCGGTAGTGGCGCAGGAGCGCGGCGCCGACCCGGCTGCCGTCGTGTTCGATGCCTTCGACGCCGCAAAAGCGCGCCAGGTCGACGTGCTGCTCGCCGACACCGCGGGCCGCCTGCAGAGCCAGCAGGGGCTCATGGACGAGCTGGCCAAGATCAAGCGCGTGCTCGGCCGCCGGGATGACGCTGCACCGCACGAGGTGCTGCTCGTGCTGGATGCGGGACTGGGCCAGAATGCGCTCGTGCAGGCGGAAAAATTCAATGACGCGCTGGGCGTCACGGGGCTTGTCGTGACCAAGCTGGACGGCACCGCGAAGGGCGGCATTCTCATCGCCATGGCGCACCGCTTCGGCATCCCGGTGCGCTACATCGGGATCGGCGAAGCACTGGAGGATATGCAGCCGTTTGTGGCGGAGGAGTATGTCGACGCCATGCTGCGGCCGGCTCCGGACGCCGGCGAGGCCGCGCCTTGATCCGTATCGAGAACGTGACCAAGCGCTTCCCCGGCGGGCAGGAAGCGCTAAAAAACCTGAGCCTCAGCGTCGAGCGCGGTGAGATGGCCTTCGTCACCGGCCATTCCGGCGCCGGCAAGAGCACGCTCCTGCGCCTGATCGCGCTCATCGACCGTCCTACCAGCGGCCAGGTGATCGTGGACGGGCAGAACACGCGCCGCGTATCGCGCCGCAAGATCCCGCGCTATCGCCGCCAGATCGGCATGGTGTTCCAGGATCACAAGCTCCTGTACGACCGCCCGGTGTTCGACAACGTGGCGCTGCCGCTGGTCATCGCCGGCGTGAGCCACCGCGACGCGGCGCGCAAGGTGCGCGCGGCGCTGGACCAGGTCGGCCTGCTGCACAAGGAAAAGCGCAACCCGGAGACTTTGTCCACCGGCGAGCAGCAGCGCGTCGGCATCGCGCGCGCAATAGCCAGCCGCCCGAAGCTCCTGATCGCGGACGAGCCCACGGGCAACCTCGATCCCGACCTGTCGCTGGAGGTCATGCGCATCTTCCGGCGTTTCAATGAAGTGGGTGTCACGCTGCTCATCGCGAGCCACGACCTCATGCTCATCGACCAGCTCGGCTGCCGGCGGATCGCGCTGGAGAACGGCTCGCTGGCGCCCGAGGAAGACGAGGACGCGGTCGCGGAGTACGCGGCGGAGCTGGAATCGGCGGCCCCGGCCAGGGAGCCCTGGCTTTGAGGCCGACGCCCGAGAATTACGCACGGGCCCGGCCTTCGCGCCCGGGCGCCGCCTGGCTCGCCCGCCACGCGAGCACCTCTGTCGGTGCGCTGGGACGGCTCGCGCGGCAGCCCTTCGCCAGCTTCCTCACCATCCTCGTCATCGCCGTGACGCTGGCGCTGCCGGCGGCCATGCACCTCGTGATCAAGAACGTGCAGACGGTGAGCGGCAGCTGGGCCAACGCGCTCGATTTCTCGGTATACCTGGCCGAGGGCACGTCGGTCGAGGAGGCCGAGCGGACGGCGGCGCTGATAGGCCAGCGCGCCGATGTCGAGCAGGTAACGCTCATTCCCGCCGACCAGGCGCTGGAGGAATTCAAGACGCTGTCCGGCTTCGGGCCTGCGCTGGACCAGCTTTCCGGGAATCCGCTGCCGCACACGCTGGTAGTACGACCGGGCGCCGCCAACACGGAGCTGTCGATGGCGCTGCTGCACGAGGAGCTCGCGAACCTGCCGCAGGTGGAGCTCGTGCAGGTGGACACCGAATGGGTGCGCCGCTTCCACGCCATTCTCGACATGCTGGAGCGGGCCGTGGGCATCGGCGCGGCCTTGCTTGGCGCCGCGATCGTGGTGGTCATTGGCAACACCATCCGGCTGGACATCCAGAACCGGCGCGACGAGATCGAGGTCACGAAGCTGATCGGCGCGACCAACGCCTTCGTGCGGCGCCCGTTTTTGTACTCGGGCCTGTGGTACGGGCTTGGCGGCGGGCTGCTGGCCCTGCTGCTGGTCGCCTACGGGCTGATGGAACTGCGGGAACCGGCGAGTCGGCTGGCGGGTCTATACGACAGTTCGTTCAGTATCCTGACGCTCACGCTGCGCGAGAGCGTGGCGATCGTGGCCATCGGGGTGATCCTGGGACTCGCCGGATCCTGGCTCGCGGCGGCGCGGCACATGCGCCGGATCGAGCCGCGGTAGCGCGCGGCTTCGCAGCACTTGCCGCCGGGGGGCGCGAAGCGGGGAACGGGCGCTGCACCCCAAGTTTCTGTTTTTATTGTTATTTTTGGTGCCTGGCGGCGGGAACTACCCGCCAATTTAGCACTCTCACCGGTAGAGTGCTAAAATGATCTGCGTGTTTAAGGAGGATAGGCACATGTCGACGGCAGTAGCAGCGATGAACCGGGACCTGGCCCTCGCGGGGCCGGTCGGCAGTCTCGATGCCTACATCCAGCTTGTGGGCTCGATCCCCGTGCTGAGCAAGGAAGACGAGCAGGCGTTGTCCCGCCGCTTTCGCGAGCATGAGGATCTCGACGCCGCGCGCGAGCTGGTGATGTCGCACCTGCGATTCGTGGTACACATCGCGAAGGGCTACACGGGTTACGGGCTGCCTCTGAACGACCTGATCCAGGAAGGCAATATCGGTCTCATGAAGGCCGTCAAGCGCTTCGATCCCGATTTCGGCGTACGGCTGGTGTCCTTCGCCGTGCACTGGATCCGGGCGGAGATCCACGAATTCGTGCTGCGGAACTGGCGCATCGTGAAGGTCGCCACGACCAAGGCACAGCGCAAGCTGTTCTTTAACCTGCGCAAGGCGAAGAAGGGGCTGGCCTGGCTGTCGCAGGACGAAACACAGGCCGTTGCAGACGATCTCGGGGTGACTCCCGACGAGGTGACGGAAATGGAACGTCGCCTGAGCTCGCGCGACGCCGTGTTCGATCCCGCACCGGACGTCGGCGACGACGACACCGCCGCGTTCACGCCGGCCGCCTACCTGCCGAGCCCTCACTCCGACCCGGCCACGCTCACGGAAGACCTCGACTGGCACGAGGACGCGACCTCGCGCATGGCCGACGCCCTGGATGAGCTCGATGAGCGCAGCCGCGACATCCTGGAGACGCGCTGGCTGGCAGAGAAAAAGAAGACGCTGCACGAACTGGCCGAGCGCTACGGCGTATCCGCCGAACGCATCCGCCAGATCGAAGGCAACGCCATCCGCAAGCTCCGCACCGCAATGGAAGCCTGAATTGCAGGAGCGCGCGATGCGCGCTCCTACGGGTCCTGTGCCGCATTTGCACGCCGTGGCAGGCGCAAGCCCGGCCGGCCGCAATCGCGAACGAACCCACACTCGCAATCCGCGCCTCTACCGGTATTCCCGTCGTCGGTATTTGATCCAGCCGCCCTCCTCGACACCGAGCGGGTCATGGTGCGTCCAGTGCACCAGGCCACCGAGGTCGTTCCATTCATACACGCCCCGGAACTGGACCCTGTCGCCGAGCCCCAGCGGCACTCTCTGCGCGAGGTCGAGGTTATGCGCGAGCAGCACCGTCTGGCCGTTGCGCAGGTCCAGGACGAAACGCTGGTGGCGTGCCCCGTCGTTATCGTCCGGCAGAAGCCGCCGCACGATCCCCGCACCTTCGATCCAGGTTCCGGTGTCCTGCTGGCCGTAGCGGCGTAGCAAGCGGCTCCCCGGTGTTCTTGTTACATGGCCCGGGATGCGCAGCGGGGATGCGGCCCCGCTGCGCGTGCGACAGCCATCAGCCCGCGGTCACCGGCACCATGGTGATCTCGACCCGGCGATTCGCTTCGCGGCCCGCCGCGGTTGAGTTATCGGCTACCGGCAATGCCTCGCCCATGCCGACGGTGATCAGCCGCTGGCCGTCGACCCCCTGCGACCTCAGGTAGCTCGCGACCGAGGCGGCGCGGCGCTCGGAAAGGCGCTGGTTGTAGGCGTCGCTGCCGGTGCTGTCGGTATGGCCGGCGACTTCCACCACGGTCTTGTCGAATTTGTCCATCACCTTCGATACCGAGTTCAGCACATCGAAGAACGCAGGGCTGAGGTCGGCGCTGTCGTGGGCAAAGGTGACATTTCCGGGCATGTTGAGGGTGATATTGTCGCCCTGCCGGGTGACGCTCACACCGCTGCCCTGGAGCTCTGCACGGAGCTCGGCTTCCTGCCGGTCCATGTAGTAGCCGACCGCGCCGCCGGCAAGTGCCCCCACGCCGGCGAGAATGAGCGCGTGCTGCCGCCGCTCGACGGCGTCGTCCCCCGAAACCAGGCCGGCTACCGCACCCGCGGCCGCGCCGATCATGGCGCCCTTGGTGGCACTGCTGGTCTTGGATTCCTGCGTGTAGGCGTCGAGCGTCTGGCATCCGCCGAGCGCGATGGTCGCAAATGCGGCCAGTAAGGCGGTTAGTGCTGATCGGTTATTCATTGTGGTTCCCTTTGCTGCCCAATCGAATCAAGCGGCCCGGCGCCCCGCCGTCCGGCTGCTGCCCCGGCCAGCCCCGTAAGCCGATCGCATATTGTAGCGGCGCCCTACCTGAACGACGACTTAATCGGTACAGTTTCAGGTCCCAGGCGGCAAACGGGCGGCCGTGTCGTCCGCTACAATCCGCTTGCCCAGCAATCTCAGGAGACAACGTGGCAAGTCCCACCCCCATCGACAAGACGCGCCCGCAGAAGCGGAAGCTGGATCCTCTGGACCTGTACGACCTCCGCGCCGAGCTGACCGAAGAGGAACGCATGGTGCAGGAATCGGTGGCACGATTCGTGGACGAGCGGGTGCTCCCGGTCATCCAGGAAGCCTTCGAGCAGCACTACTTCCCGCGCGAGCTGATCCCGCAGGTGGCCGAGCTGGGGCTGCTCGGCAGCTCGATCGAGGGCTATGACTGCGCGGGGCTCAACAGCATCTGCTACGGGCTGATTTGCCAGGAACTGGAGCGCGGTGACAGCGGGTTGCGGAGCTTCGTCTCCGTGCAAAGCAGCCTGGTGATGTACCCCATCCACGCCTATGGCTCCGAGGAGCAGAAGCAGGCCTGGCTGCCCGCGATGGCCCGCGGCGAGGCAATAGGCTGCTTCGGCCTGACCGAGCCCCACGGCGGCTCCGACCCCGCGAACATGAAGACGCATGCAAAGCGTGACGGCGGCGACTGGGTCATCAACGGCTCCAAGATGTGGATTACCAACGGCAACCTCGCCGACGTAGCCGTCGTGTGGGCCATGACCGACGAAGGTGTGCGCGGTTTTCTCGTCGAGAAGGACATGGCGGGGTTCAGCGCGCAGGAAATCGAGAACAAGTTTTCACTCAGGGCGTCGGTGACGTCGGCCCTGTTCCTGGATAACGTGCGCGTGCCCGAGGCAAACGTGCTCCCCGGGGCAAACGGCCTGCGCGGCCCGCTCGGCTGCCTCACGCAGGCACGCTACGGTATCGCCTGGGGCGTCATCGGCGCCGCCCAGGCCTGCCTGAAAGAGGCGCTCGGCTATGCGCAGGAGCGCGTGCTGTTCGACCGGCCGCTGTCGCACAACCAGGCCGCGCAGCTGCGGCTCGCGGACATGGCGCGGCGCATCACCACGGCGCAGGTCCTGGCGCTGCAGCTCGGGCGGCTGAAAGACGCCGGACGCATGACGCCGACGCAGGTGTCCATCGCGAAGTGGAACAACTGCCGCATGGCGATAGACATCGCGCGCGAGGCGCGGGACCTGCTCGGCGGCGCCGGCATCACCGCGGAGCACGTACCGATTCGCCACATGCTGAACCTCGAAAGCGTGATTACCTACGAAGGCACGGAAACGGTGCACCAGCTCGTTGTCGGCAAGGAGCTGACCGGCACCAGCGCGTTCTGAAGGCACGGCGGTGCACCGGCACGACGCTGGCCGATAACAGGGAGCTGCCCCGGCACCGCGATGTCTGGCGCATCGCGCTGCCGATGATCCTGTCGAACGTCTCCGTGCCGCTGCTCGGCATGGTGGACACCGGCGTCACGGGTCACCTGGAGAACCCCGCCTACCTCGGCGCGGTGGCCGTCGGCGCGACGATCTTCGGCTTCCTTTACACCGGAGTTAATTTCCTGCGCATGGGCACGACGGGCATCGCCGCCCAACGTTTCGGCGCGGGCGACGACGACGGCGTGCGCACGAGCCTCGGCCAGGCGCTGGTCGTGGCCATGGCGGTAGCGCTCCTGCTGCTGGTGCTGCAACGCCCGCTAGGCGAGATCGCGCTCGGGATCATCGGCGCCGGCCCGGAGGTGACCGCGTACGCCCGCGAATACTTCGGGATCCGCATCTACAGCGCGCCCGCGACCCTTGCCAACTTCGCGCTGATCGGCTGGTTCATCGGGCTGCAGAATGCGCGCATACCGCTCGTCATCGTGCTGGTCACCAACTCGATCAACATCGTGCTGGACCTGGTGCTGGTGCTGGCCTTCGGGATGAAGGTGGACGGCGTGGCCGCCGCCACTGTCGCCGCGGAATACGGCGGATTACTCGTCGGGCTCGGCTTTGCCGGTGCCGAGCTCAAGCGCCGGGGCGGACGTTTCGACCTCGCCCGGCTGGCGACGCCCAGAGCGTACACGGCGTTCCTCGCGATAAACGGAAACCTGTTCGTTCGCACGCTGGCCCTGATGTTCACGTTCGCTTTCGTGACCGCGCAGGGTGCGCGCCAGGGGGGGCTTATACTCGCGGCCAACGCGATCCTGATCAACCTCCAGTACCTGCTCTCCTTTGCGCTGGACGGTTTCGCGCACGCCGCCGAAGCGCTGGTGGGGCGCGCGGTGGGCGCCGGCAATCGCCGGGCGCTGCGCCGCTCCGTCACGCTCGCGCTGCAGTGGTCGCTGTATGTCGCGCTCGGTTTCTGCCTGCTGTTCCTCGCCGGCGGCCCGCTGCTGATCGGCGTCCTGACCGATCTCGCGGACGTGCGGGAGACCGCGCTGCGCTACCTGCCCTGGATCGTGGTCTCGCCGCTGGTGTCGGTGTGGTCGTTCCTCTACGACGGCGTGTTCGTCGGCGCAACCAGGGCGCGCGAGATGCGCGACATCATGGTGGTTTCCGCCTTTCTCGTGTTCCTGCCGGCGTTTTGGTTGCTGCAGCCGCTCGGCAATCACGGCCTGTGGCTCGCGTTCCTCCTGTTCATGGCGAGCCGCGGGCTTGGTATGCATTACTGCTACGCAAGACGCGTAGCCGGCGCACCGTAAGCGGCCCGCCGTGCAGGCCACGCGGGCGATTGGATGTCTCCGCCGATCCAGCGAAAAACCCGGGCCTTTTCGAAAGCCTGCAGGAAGCCTTCGAGGCCGCTCAATGACGCAGCACGCCTTCCTCCTGCGCGGCCTGCGCGGAACGGAAGCGATCGACGATCGAGCGCCCGTTATGGCGCGCGGGCGACTTTCCGTTGGACAGCAACCGGAACAGGGACCAGACGCAGATACTTGCGATCGTGGCGGTGAGCGCGACCCGCAGCGGGTGATCCGCGACGCCTCGCCGGGTTCCGGCAAGAAGCGCGGAAGCCTGCCCCGGCACCCGCTCCACGACGGAGCTCGTCGTGCGGCCGATGGCGCGGCGGGCACGCGCCAGGCGCCGCCGCTGGCGGTTACCGGGCAGCATGTCTTCCAGCCGGTCAGACAGGTTTTTCAGGGCCGACTCCACGTGGTCGACCGCGTCGTCGAGCTGACGTGCGTGTGCATTTCTCATGGCAGTCCTCGGATTGGCTCCTTCGTCTCGCTTCGAGCCATAGCAACCATGCAAGTCTCCTGCCATAGCCGCACCGGCGCACGCCCGAGGGACCAAACCGCCCCGCGTCGCAAATTTTGCAAAGTGCATTGCAAAATCAGCCGGTCGCCATGAGAGGCACCTGGTGGCGATCGCATTGCGCCTGCACCGCCCGCCGCGCCCAGGTATAGCTGGAGAGGCCGGTGACGATGTTAGCCACCGCGTAGGCGCCGAAGATGCCGGCGATGCCCAGGAAATGGTCGGCGACCCAGGCCAGCGGGATATAGATCGCCACCGTTCGCGCCGCGCTGATGATGACGCCCGGCAGCGGCTTGCCCATGCCGTTGAACGCGGCATTCATCACCATCACCATGCCGTAAGCGCCGTAGCCGACCGGCGCGATCAGCAGGAACGTCGTGGTGACGCCGGTTACGGTGGGATCGTCGCTGAACAGCGCCGGCAGCGACGTGCTGAACGCGGCGAGAATGAGCGCGATCCCCAGCCCGGACGCGAGGCAGAACACGGTGCAAAGCCAGAGCGCGCGGTGAATGCGATCCGCTTTCCCCGCCGCAACGTTCTGCCCGACAAACGGCCCGATGATCGCGGACATCGCGTAGTACATGACGAGCATCAGCGCTTCGATGCGGCTCGCCACGCCGAAGCCGGCGACCGCTTCGGGTCCGTAGCGGGCCAGCATCGCCGTAATCACGCCGGTGGCGATCGGCACGATCGCGTTCGTACCGGCGGCCGGAATGCCGACGTGCAAAATGGCGCCCCAGGAGCGGCGGAGCTCGGCGGCTCGCGGCCGTTCGAAGGTCAGCATCTCCAGTCGCCGGCGGAGGAAGAAGACCCCGCCCACGAACAGGGCGCCGCGGGCGATCAGCGCCGCCCAGGCCGCACCGTTCAGGCCCATTGCCGGTACCGGTCCCAGCCCGAAAATCAGGATCGGATCGAGAATTATGTTTGCGATCGACGCGATGATCATGAGCAGGCTCGGCAACCGGGTGTCCCCGGTCGCCCGCATGCTCGCCATGCCGACCATGCCGACGACGACGAAAGGCACGGCGGCGTAGAAGATTCTCATGAAACCGCCGATCAGGGGCAGCATGTCCTCCGGCGCGCCAAGCAGCCGGAACAGCGGATCGATGGCCAGCACCCCGAGCACTGCCACTACCGCCGTGATGCCGAACGACAGCAGCAGGCTGTCGGTCGCCAGGCGGCTGGCACGGCGGTGGTCGTCGGCCCCGATAGCGCGCGCGACCACCGACGAGGTGCCGGCGCCGAGGCCGATCGCCACGCTGGTCACCACCATCAGCACGGGAAAGGCAAAACCGAGTGCGGCTAGCTCGCGGTCGCCCACCCGACCGAGGAAGTAGGCATCGACAAAGCCTTGCAGCATCATCATGAAGATGCCGACGAGCACGGGCAGGGTCATGCCGACCAGGTGCCGGCCGACGGGGCCCTGCGTCAGGCGGGCTTCTTTGTTTGCCATCGGCTATCCGGGACAGCAGGAGAACGGCACGCGATTATTGGACATTTCGCCCCGCGGTGAAATGCCGAATAATGAATGAAGCGCTCAGCACCGGGAGAGACGATGAGCTGGAAAACCCTGGAAACGAGAACCGTCTACGACAATCCCTGGATCACCGTCTTCGAGGACCAGGTGGTAAATCCCGGCGGCGGACGCAACATCTACGGCCGCATTCACTTCAAAAACATCGCGGTGGCGATCATCCCGCTGGACGGTAAAGGCAACACCTGGCTCGTCGGGCAGGACCGCTACACGCTGGGGCGGCGCTCCTGGGAGGTCCCCATGGGCGGTGCACCGTTCGACGAGGACCCGCTGGCGGCGGCGCAACGGGAGCTGAAGGAAGAGACCGGCCTTTTGGCCGCACGCTGGACGAAAATCATGTCCCTGCACACGAGCAACTCCATCACGGACGAAACCGGCATCGTGTACGTGGCGGAGGAGCTGACCCACGGCGAAACGGCATTCGAGGAAACGGAAGCCATCGAAGTCCGCAAGCTCCCGCTCACGGAAGCCGTGGGCATGGCCCTGCGCGGCGACATCACGGACGCCATCAGCGTGGCGGCGCTGGTAAGCCTGCAACACCTCCTTCCGGACAAGGCGTAGGAGCCAGCCCGCGGTCGCCGCGGCCGGAGCCGCCCCGCCGCGCGCCCGCGCACGAGGTGAGCCATGCGCGGGGATCAATCCGAGAGGTAATAGACGATCGTCGAGACAACCCGCACTTTCTTGATGTGCGGGGTGGTGCTGTCGCGGTCGGCGATCGTGAATACGCCCTGGCGGGCGCTCTGGATCTTGCCGAGCGTGCTGTCCGAGTCCTGCGCGAATTCCTGCGCCGCCGCGCGGGCGTTCACCGTCGCCTCCTCCAGCATTTCCGGCTTTATGTCATTCAGCTTCGTGTAGAGGAACTGCACCTGGTGCCCGTACTGCGGCCCCGACAGCGCAATGCCCTCGCGCCCGAGCGCGATCACGTCCGCCATCGCTTCCCTGACGCTGTCCACGTCGTTGGAGTAGAGCGTGATGGTCGAAGTCCCGACGTAGCGATACTCGATCTCGGCGGTATTTCCCCAGGCCTGCGCGTGGCGGTCCACGACCTCCGGCCCGGCAGTAGTGGTTTCGGCGAGGTCCAAGCCGTGATCGGCGAGGAAGCGGTGAATGATTTCGTTCTTCTCCGCAATGGATTGGTACAGCTCGTCGAGATCGTTGCTCGCAACCTGGTAGGACAGGGGCCAGATCACGGTGTCGGCCGGCACCTCGCGCTCCGCCAGGCCTTTCACCTGCACCGTGCGCTCGTGTGCCTTTACCTCCAGGGCCGCATTGCCGGCTAGCAGGGCAAACCCCAGGAGTCCCGCAAAGATGAAGCCGCCGAGCACGGCGGCGGAGGATGTGGAAGCTTTGACCATGCCCGCTCCTTGTCGCTGGTCTCGTTTTCAGTAGACACCGGCGGCCGTGACGACGTAGCGCAGCGGCCCCCCCGGCGTGGGCGCGTCGAAAGGGTAACAGGTTACGAGGCTCAGCATGGGTTCGTCGGTATCCAGCACGATGCTGCCCCGCCGCGAGTCGACCACGTCGATGCGGGTTACGGCGAACAGGTGCTCACGGCCATCCGGCCGCTCGATCCGTATCGAATCGCCCTTGTCGAGGTACTTCAGGAAAGCGAAGTGCGTATCGCGATGGCCGGCCACGATGCTGTTGCCGGTTTCGCCGGGCAGGACGCTGGCGCTCATGTGCCCCGGCCCGAACGCCAGCGTGCGCCCCGAGCCGCCCTCGAGCACGATCAGGCTGACTTCGCCGCCGCGCGCCGAGAGGCGCGCCACGGGCCAGGTATCGGCCCAGGGCCAGGGCGCCGGTGCATCCGCGCCGGCTGCCGCGCGGCGCCAGGCACGCTGCATCATCTCCTGCGCCACCCAGGCCTTGGCCGGGATATACGCCCCCTGGGAAAGCTTCCAGAAGCCCATTGCCAGGACGCAGCTCACAAGCAGCGCACCGGCGCCGGCACTAACGCCGCGCCGCGACATCGAAGGAGACTCCGCGCTGCAGGCGTGCGATGAAGGCGCCAAGGAGCGCGGCCAGCAGGATCAGCACCAGCCCCGCTGCCGCCTGCCGCTGCCAGCCGGTCGCGGTTGCGGGAAAGCCGAAGATCGCCCGCTGGCTCTGGCCGTACGGCAACAGGTTCGGAACCTGCTCGCGCTCGAGCGCCGCCGCGCCGGGCCTGGCCGGTGTCTTGTCCACGGCAACAAGGCTCGTGTAGCGGCTCACGAGATGGTGCGCAAGCGCCGTTTCGACGACGGCGGCGCGCACCTGTTCGGCGTTGGCGCCGCGGCGCTGCCGGTCCAGGAGGTCGGCGATCCGCGAGCGCGCCCACAGGGCGGCGACGCCCGCGTGCGAGCGCGTACCGCGCAAGGGCAGCTCCGTGCTCCAGGCCCCGGCCGCCGCATGGCCGCCGATCCGGAGCAGGTCGCCGTCGCGCGGCGGTCCGGGCATCCGCGCGGTCACCACGATCGGTTCCCCCGCGTACAGGTCGGGGACGACCGCCGGGTAGGCCATGGCCTGCCCCGGCCACTCGACCTCGATGCCCGTGACCTGCGGGCGTGACAGTTTCGCGAACAGCCGGCCCATCTTCTCGTCCACCTCGTGCAGCGCGCTGATGAAAGTCGAGGTGCCGCGGCCGATCTCGGCCGCCTTCTCCATGAACCAGCCGTTCGGTGCCGAGCCGATACCGACGGTGAACAGGCGCGCGGCACCGAGCCTCGACTCGATCAAGGCGTACAGCGCGGCCTCGTTGCCGACGGCGCCGTCGGTGATGAAGACGATCTGCTTCAGGTGGGTTTCCACCGGCGGCCCGGAAAGCGCAAGCTCGAGCGCGGGGCGCATCTCGGTGCCGCCGTTCGCGGCAAGCCCCGACACGTATTCGCGCGCGGCGCGGATATTTTCCGCGGTTGCGCCCGCACTC
>CAZSKQ010000017.1:0-41982 GCA_964607425.1 uncultured Woeseiaceae bacterium | reverse complement strand
GGTAACGACAATTGAATTGGCATGGGCCGTGCGCCTGAATGGCATCTTTTTCCGGGCGGATGGAGCAAAGCACATGCCACGCGCGCATCGCGTTTACTGCCGCGGTATGGTCTGGCACCTGACGCATCGGTGCCATAAAAAATCCTTCCTGCTGAGATTCGCGCGCGACCGGCGGCGCTGGCGCCATTGGCTATTCGAAGCCAGGCGCCGTTACGGGCTGTGCGTGCTGAACTACATCGCCACGTCGAATCACATTCACTTGCTGGTGGCAGACCAGGGCCGTCGCGAGATAGCCGCGTCGATGCAGCTGATCGCCAGCCAGACCGCGCAGGAATACAACCGGCGCAAGAGCAGGAACGGTGCGTTCTGGGAGGACCGGTACCATGCCACGGCGGTGCAGACGGGCGATCACCTGATTCGCTGCCTGAGTTACATCGATCTCAACATGGTCCGCGCCGGGGTCGTGCAGCACCCCCGCGAGTGGGCGGACAGCGGCTACCACGAGATCCAGGACCCGACGCTGCGCAAGCGAATTATAGATCGCGGGCGCCTTTGCGAACTCGTGGAAGTCCGCAGCGCCGACGTGCTCCGGAGGGCCCACAGTCAATGGCTGGAAGAAGCATTACAGCGGCCTTGCCGGAATCCGGCGTGGACGGAAAGCGTTGCGGTGGGTGACGACGCGTTCCTCCGGAACCTGCAGCAGGAACTCGGTGTGAGCGGGCGGTACAGGCATATCCGGCAGGTCGGTGATGCGAGCTGCCTGAACGAGCCTGCAGGTGCCTATATCGCGTTTTCGGCCTTAAAAACCGGAATTTAAGGCCGAAATTTTACGATGTTCTGCTGCGTTGTTCTTGAATATTAGCCACTTAGGTTGGTCCGACCCCTAAGCCGCGCTCGATGAGGAGGGGCTGGACGCTGGGGTCGTGGCCCGCGAACTCGCGGTAGAGGGTCGCGGGGTCTTCGGTGTTGCCGCGGGAGAGGATCATGTCGCGGAAGCGTTGGCCGTTTGCGCGCGTCATGCCGCCGTTGTCCACGAACCAGTAGTACGCGTCATGGTCCAGTACTTCGCTCCACAGGTAGGAGTAGTAACCCGCGGCGTAGCCGCCGTCGAAGATGTGGGAGAAATAGGTGCTGCGGTAGCGTGGCGGTACCGTGGCCAGGTCGACGTTGTAACGCGCGAGTGCCGCGGCCTCGAATTCCCCGACGTCCCGGGTCGGCGCGTCGGAAGGCAGCGTGTGCCAGGCCATGTCCAGCAGGGCGGCGGCCAGGTACTCGGTCGTGTCGTAGCCCTGGTTGAAGGTCCGGCTCTTCTGGATCTTCTCCACCAGCGACTGCGGCATTGGTTCCCCCGTTTCGTAATGCTTCGCATAACTCGCAAGGACTTCCGGCTCCAGTGCCCAGTGTTCGTTGAACTGTGACGGAAACTCCACGAAATCCCGCGGAACGCTGGTGCCGGCGAGGCTCGGGTACTGTACGTCGGAGAACATGCCATGCAGCGCGTGCCCGAACTCGTGGAACATCGTCTCAACGTTGTCGTACGTCAGCAGGGCGGGTTTGCCCGGCGCCGGCTTGGTGAAGTTCCCCACGTTATAGACGACCGGCTTCGTTTCGAGCAATCCCGACTGTGAGACGAATGCGCTCATCCAAGCCCCGCCGGATTTGTTGTCGCGCTTGAAATAATCCGCGTAGAACAACGCAAGCGGCTCGCCGTCGGCATCAAATACCTCGAATACCCGGACGTCCGGATGGTAGACGGGCAAGTCATGGCGTTCCTTGAACGTCAGTCCGTAGAGCCGGTTCGCCGCGTAGAAGACCCCGTCATGCAGCACCCGGTCCAGCTCGAAGTACGGCTTGATCTGCGACTCGTCGAGATCGTATTCGGCCTTGCGCACCTTCTCGGCGTAGTAGTCCCAGTCGTAGGCGGTGAGCTCGAAGTCCTTACCCTCTGCCGCGATGACCTCCTGCATCCGGGTCGCCTCCGCGCGCGCTTTCGCCGTCGCCGCGGGCACGATGTCGGTCATGAGCTCGATCGCGTTCGCGGGCGTCTTCGCCATGCGCTCAACCAGGACGTAATCGGCATAGGTGGGAAAGCCGAGCAGGCGCGCCTGGTTGGCGCGGATCTCGACCAGCTGCTGGATCAGCTCGCGCGTGTCATTGGGGCCGCCCTGGTCGGTGCGCTGCTCCGACGCCGCCAACAGCTTGCGGCGCAGGTCGCGGTTGGCCAGCGACGCGAGCGCCGGCTGCTGGGTGGTGTTCTGCAGCGTCAAGAGCCACTTACCCTCCAGCCCCCGGGCCTCGGCGGCCTGCCTGGCCGCGGCGATCTCCGCCTCGCTCATCCCCTCGAGCTCAGCGACGTCGCCTACCACCACCGCGCCGGCCTTGGTGCCCTCGAGCAGGCGATTCTGGAATTCGGTCGTGAGCTTCGATTCTTGCTGGTTCAGCTCCTTCAGCGTTTCCTTGTCGGCGGCGGACAACTGTGCGCCGGAGCGGATGAAATCCGTGTGCAGCTGTTCCAGTAGCCGCATTTGTTCCGGATCAAGACCGAGCTCTTGCCGCTGCCCGTACAGGATGGCGATCCGCTCGAAGAGGGCATCGTTCAGGTAGATCGCATCGCGATGCGCCGAAAGCTTCGGTGCCATCACCTTCTGGACCTCCTGCAGCGTGTCGTTCGTATTCGCCTGGACCACTGCGGAGAACACCCGCATCGTGCGGCTGAGCAGCGCGCCGCTCAGTTCCAGCGCCTCGATTGTGTTCGTGAACGTGGGCGGTTCGTCGTTGCCCGCGATCGCTTCGACCTCAACGATCTGCCGGTGCATACCTTCCTCGATGGCGGGCTGGAAGTCCTCGTCTTCGATGAGGTCGAACGGCGGCGCGTGATAGGGCAGCGGGCTGACGGTGAAAAACGGGTTCTCGGTCGAAGCCGTGGCGGCCGTCGAGCTGCCGGTGTCGTGCGCGACGGGATCGGCAGCAGGTTCGGAGCAGCCGGCGAGGCCGAGCACGACAAAGAGCAGGAAAAGGCGCGTGAATGGCATTGCGTGGATTCCTTCGTCAAAAGCGGTTGAGGGCGGCAGCTGCACGCGCCGAGCAAGCCGACGGGAACTGCCGGTGCCAATGTTGCGGCCAGTGTAGCGCATGGCGGCCCGGGCCTGTACCCGGGGTATGAGCCCTGTCCCGCTATCGCGGGTACGCGGCAAGCGCTCGCCGCCGCGAGGCCATGCGAAACGGCAGTACCGGCGAGCAGCTGGTCGATCGTGGAGGGGGCAGGCTCCGTGTGGCCCGTGAGAGTGGCTGCTACAGGTGCGGCGAGGTCTCCGCGTAAGGCACCCCGTAACGCTTCGGGCATTCGATGATGCCGTCGAAGACCCGCAGCGTACGGCGCGCGCATTCCTGCCAGCTCAACGCGTGAGCGCGCTTGAGACCGCGCTCCCGCATCGAGGCGCGCAGGCGCTCGCTGCCCGTAACTTCGTGCAACGCCGCGGCGATGTCGCCTTCATCGAGCGGATTCACCAGGCGCGCGGCGCCGCCCGCCACTTCCGGGCTCGCACAGGTGTTCGGCACGATGGCAGGGCAGCCGCTGGCGAGCGCTTCCAGGATCGTGATGCCGAAACTCTCGCACAAGGTTGCGATGACGACGCACTGCGCGGCCTGGTAAGCGAGATGCACCCGATCGTTCGGCAGGAATCCGGTGAAGTGCACTCCCTGGAGCTCGCGATCGGTAAAGCCCTGCTGGCGCAGGAACGTATCGATGCCACGACCGACGATTACCAGCGGCAGGCTGCCGCCGCCTTCGCGATAAGCAAGCCACGCACGGACCAGCCGGGGCGTATTCGCACCGGGATAGCGGCGCATCCGCCTGTCGGCGCCGTGATGCACGCGCGCCAGCGTCAGGATGTACTCGTCGGGCAGCCGGTGGGCCTGCCTGAATGCTGCCAGTGCCCGGGAGTCGCGGGGGGCATGAAAGTTCGGGCCGACGCCCGCCCCGCTGACAACGGCCCCGGACATGTCGATGTTCGTATAACGGGAGAGGTCGTCGACCGTGGCGCGCGAAATGGCCATCATGCGCGCCGCCTTGCGGCTGTACAGCGGCAGCATGAGCCGGATGTACAGGTTGTCCCACCAGGGGTAGTTCCCCGGATTCACGTACCAGTCCGATCCCTGCTGGACGAATACGCAGGGACGGCGAGTGAACAGCGGCAGGGAAAATTTCGGGTTGAAGATCAGGTCCACCCGGTACTTGCGCGCCGCCATGGGCACCAGGACCTGGTCCCAGTACAACTTGTAGCGCGAGGGCAGGACGCACGCGTCGACGTTGCCGAAATTCTTGAACAGCTCGCGCGACTTGCCGGATTGGAGGAAGAGCACGTAGCGGCTGCCCGTATCCTGCGTCAACAACTCGTGCAGCAGGCGCCTTGCGTAAATGCCGAGACCATCGTCCTGGTCCAGGGTGCGTGCCATGACGCCGATCGTGCGATGATGCATGTCCCCTCCGGTTTCAGGTGACTAGTTGGTATTTGCGGAGTGCGGCGGCGGCGCGCGGCTCCACCTCCAAAAGTTTAGAAAACTGCCGGCAGTATTCTCCGTTCTTGTGAGCGCGTGTCGCCGCCGCGCCCGCTGCTGCATATGCAATATTGATACCCACTGGCCGAACCGCGCTTGCGCGCAGGAAACCACGAAGACTCCATTAAGTTATATCAAGTGTGCTTGTAATCGTTACAAGCGCCAGGCGCAATTTACGAGCCGCCAGCGGTAATCCGACGTCGAACGCGCGCATAACCGCGCGCGCGGCCACTGGCATATCCATTGCATAACGGCACGGGCGTCCTGCGAGGCGCCTCCTTCACATCAACGAGAGCTAAGGGATGGGAACAACAACAGCGGCTCTGCCTCCGCTGAGCGTCAACAACCGGAGGCAACGATTCCATGAAGCACTTTATCTCGGCTTGCAGGCCGCGCGAGGCCGGCCGGTCCGCGCGTGCATGCGCCAGCTGCGCGAATGGGAACAACTCGATCGCGTGCGCTTCGGCCGCCTCACCGCCGAGCGGCTGCGCCTAGCGCTGCAACGGGCGGCCGCGGAAGTTCCGCTCTACGGCACCGGCAAATGGCGCACGGCCCTGGCTCAACGTCGGGCGGAGGACATCCGTGCCTGGCCGGTCCTGGAGCGCGATGTCGTGCGAACGGAGAGACGCGATCTCCTGGTGCGTACCCCGCCCCAGGGCGTGTTCTATCGCCACAGCTCCGCCTCCACCGGCGCGCCGATATCCGTGGCGTACAACCCGAAGGCGGCGGCGTGGAGCTGGGCCGGTGAACATCGCGCTGCCCTGTGGCACGGCGTCCCGCTGGGCGCGAAGATGCTGATGATGTGGGGCCACAGCCACACGATTCTCGATTGGATCAAGAACAGCCGCGTGTTCAACGCAAGGGAACTGGACGCGGCGCGTCTCGACGAGGCGGCGCGCTGGCTCGTCAACGAGGCCCCGGACGTGTGCATGGGACTGCCGTCCGCCGTGGCGCGCCTTGCGCGTCACGTCCGCGCACACTATCCGCAAGCCGGGACATCGCTATGCCGGTTCGCGAAGCTGGGCGGGGAGCAGATCTATCCCTTCCAGCGCGAGGAGATCGCACGTTACCTCGGTGCGCGCGTGGTCGAGTTTTACGGCTGCACCGAAGTCGGCGCGATTGCGGCCGAATGCCCGGCCGGCTCGCGGCACGTTTTCAGCGAGCTCGTGCACGTCGAGGTAATGCGGGGTGACGAGGTGCTGCCGGCGGGAGAGAAGGGCGATCTCGTGATTACCTCGCTGACCAACCGCGCGATGCCGCTGGTGCGCTGCCGTGTCGGCGACCGCGGGTCGCTGTCACCCGAGCCGTGCCCCTGCGGCCTGCCGCAGCCGGTGCTGGCCGAGCTCGAGGGACGCGCGGCCGACCTGTTCGCGGCCGCCGATGGTCGTCTCGTGCACGGCTCGGCGCTGGGCGCGGGGCTCAAGACCTTCCTCGCCACGGCTCCGGCGGGCGCGGTGGGGCAGGTGCTGTTCCGGCAGGTGGACCCGCTGCACTGGGAGGTGCTCGTGGAAACCGGCGACGGGTTCGGCGAGGCGCTGGCCAGGCAACTGGAAGAACTGGTGCAGGCAACCTTCGGCAGGAGCTGCGCGGTCGAGATCCACCCGGTTGCAACCGTGCCGCGCGAGCGCTCGGGCAAGTTCCGCTACTACAGCCGTCACTGAGGGCCGCCGTCCGGGCACACGGTCCCGGCCCGCGATACCGGCTCCCTGGTGCGCGTACGCGTTGGCCGCTGCCGTCAGCCGGCGGAGGCGGTCTTGATAGCGGGTTTCGGCGGCGTCTTTACGGCCGCTGCTTCGTTCTCTTCCCTGATGCGCTTTTTCAGCGTTTGGCGGAAGTGCGTCAGCGCTACGTCCGCTTCCAGCGCCCGCAGCCGGAAATCCGGATCGCGGTCGAGCAGCACCTGCTGGGCCTCGATAATTGCCTTGTCCTCGTAGAAGCCTTCGAACAGGCTGTCCCGCAGCGAGATCGCAATGTTCGGGTTGTCGAGATCGTAGTTGTGCAGGTAATTCCAGAAGAAGTGCGTGGTGCGCCGTGTCTCGGGCGTCATGTACTGGGCATTCCGGTACTGGCGCACGCCGTCTTCCAGCCCGGACCCGGCCGGCGAGAACAACGTCTCCATCAGGAAGATCCCGGGGATGAGCATGGTGACGCTGTTACGGCGGTCGAGCTTTTGGCCATGCTCCGATGCCGGAATTACCTTCTTGTGGTACGGCGGCGGATCGCTCTCCCGGTGCCAGCGCTCCATGAAGAAGCCGTTTTCCCGCCTTTCGATGGCCGGCGGCCTGGACTTGTAGGCGTATTCCTCGGAGCCGCCGAGCGTGTTCGTGTGCACGAAGGCGAGGTGTCCGAGATCGCTGAGATTATCGACGATCAGCAGCCAGTTCGCGTCATAGTGCAGGTAGGCCGGCAGGCCGCGCCATTCCGGATCGTGCAGAGGCGGGTAGTCGACGATCAGGTCCTCGTCCGCAAGCGCCGGGTCGCCCATCCAGACCCACAGGAGGTGCCCTTTCTCCACGATCGGGTAACTGTGAACCCTGAGCGTCTTCGGAATGCGCTCCTGGCCAGGGACTTCGATACAGGTGCCCGACGGATCGTATTTCATGCCGTGGTACATGCAGCGGACGCAATCGCCTTCGATGCGCCCCATCGACAGTGGCGCGCCGCGATGGCAGCAGCGATCGTCCAGTGCCACGTAGCGGCCGCTTTCGCCGCGAAACAGGACGATCGGCTTTTCGAGGATCGTCCGCGCGAGCTTTTTGCCGTCCAGCAGCTCGTGATCCCAGGCGGCGACGTACCAGCAATTCTTCAGGAATATCGGCTCTTCGTTTTCCATCGTACTCTCCCGTCTTCTACCGTCTGTCAGCCACGTTGCCTTGACGGTAATCAAGGGTACCCGCGTGTCGCAGGGGTCCCCAGGTAGTCCTCGGCCAGGGTGCAGGCCCGGTCGACCAGCGCCGGCGTCATGTCGCGCGCCGTCTCCGTCTCGGGGCGGGTATGCACCCAGCCGACGTAGGTCAGTCCGCGCGCCAGCATGAACAGCGGCAGTTGCTCGAGCTCGCTGTCGGGGAGCGGCCGCGCCGAGCGATAGCCGTCTATCACCGCATCTTTGATGGCGCCGAAACCGGGCTGGTCCACCAGGAAGTAGAGCGGTGTCACCAGCTCGAACAGATGCCAGCCGAAGCCCGCATCGTCGAAGTCGATCAGGCGCACCCGCGTGCCGTCCACGAGCAGGTTTTCCGGGCAGAAATCGGCGTGGATCATGCTGTAGGAATGCGGCAACTTGGCGGTTGCCGCGAGGTCGGCATAAACCCGTTCGCGCGCGGCCGTGAGCAGGCGCCGCCGGTCCGGCGTGAGCGCCGGGTGCTCCCAGAAGCGGCCCCAGAACGGCCGCTCGCCCGCGAGGCCGTGCTCGTCCCACGCATGGCGCACGAACCCAACCGGTGGCTGCCAGTCCTGCGCGTGATTGTGCAGGCGGCCCGCGATCACACCCAGCGTGCGGTACAGGTCACCAAGGGAGGCCGCCTCGCCCGCGAGCCCGGTCTCCACCGCGCCGAGCTGCCGGCCCTCGATCCATTCGAACATGTCTACCTGCACGGGGGCGGACTGGCCGCCGTCGACGACAGCGAAGGAAGCGCCCGCCTTCGTCGGCACGATTCCCGGGACGTCGATACCGGCAGCCTGGAGCGCCTCCATCCACCGCAGCTCGGAACGCAGCGCCGCATCGCTGTGATAACCGGGCCTGTGGACACGCAACGCAAAACGCCGCCCGTGATCCGCGCTCACCTTGAAAACCGCGTTCTCCCGGTACTTGAGCAGCTCGAGCTCCGCGCCGCCGAGATCCCAGTGGGGCAGCGCACGGTGCGCGATGTCCTCCATCGTGCGGAGCTTTTCGTCGCGATCCGGTTGCATTGCCACGCTCATACGAGGTCGGCCAGGCAATCGTCGAGCACGGACAGGAGCAGGTCCGCGTGCTCCTTCGCGAACGGCATAGGCGGCCGCATCTTCAGCACGTTGTCGTGCTTGCCGATGCGACTGATGAGGACGCCGCGCTCGCGCATCGCATTGACCAGCCGGCCGGCTTCCCGGGTCGCCGGCTCCAGCGTCTGCCGATCGCGCACCAGCTCCGCGCCGAAGAACAGGCCGCGCCCGCGGACGTCGCCGATGAGCGGGTAGCGCGCTTGCAGCCCGGAAAGGCCCTGCTGGACGTAAGCGCCGACCTCGCGCGCGTGCGCGACGAGCCCTTCGTCTTCCAGCACGTCGAGCACGGCCAGGCCCGCGGCGCAGGAAACCGGGTTGCCGCCGAAGGTGTTGAAGTACATTTTCGAGCTGCCGAATTGCTCCAGGAGGTCCGCGCGGGTGACGACGCCCGAGATTGGGTGACCGTTGCCCATCGGCTTGCCCAGCGTGACGATGTCCGGCACGACACCGTAGTGCTGGTAGCCCCACAGGTGATCCCCCATGCGGCCGAAGCCCGGCTGTACCTCGTCCGCGATATACAGGCCACCCGCGGCGCGGACGTGCGCGATTGCCTCTTCCACGTAGCCGGGCGGCACCCGCGGCAATCCTTCGCTCGAGTAAATGGTGTCGAAGATAATGCCGGCAACGCCCACGCCTTCCGCGTTGAGGGCGTCTACCGCCTCTTTCACGGTGCCGGCATAGGCAGCGGCGAGGTTCGCGGAGTCGAGCCCGGCCGGCACCCGGTAGGAATCCGGCGCCGGTACCGTGCGGATTGCGCGGCCGCGGTCCTCGACGCCGGTGAAAAACGAGCTGATGGTCCAGACGGCGGTGGTATTGCCGTGATAGGCAAAATCCGTCGCGATGAATCCCTGGTGGCCGGTGCACAGGCGGGCCATCTGCATGGCGACGTCGTTGGCCTCGCTGCCGGTGCAGGCGAACAGCGCCGTCGAGAGCGGCGCATCGAAGGTGGCCGTCAGGCGTTCGGCGTATTCGAGGATATTCTCGTGCAGGTAGCGCGTGTGCACGTTCAGGGTAGCAGCCTGCCGGGCGATGGCCTCGACGACGCGCGGATGACAATGGCCGACGTGCGGCACGTTGTTATAGGCGTCGAGGTAGCGGCGCCCGTCGGCGTCGTACAGCCAGACGCCTTCTCCCCGGACGATGTGCAGGGGCTGCTCGTAGAAGAGCGGCGCGTTTCGGCCCAGCAGCCGGTAGCGCCGCTCCAGCAATGCCTGCGTGCCGGATTCCTTGCTCATATCGTTTGCCCGAGCTCGCTCTGTAACAGTTGGGCCGGGTAGGCGGCGCGGTCGTGCTCGGCGCGCCGGCTGCGATCGGCGATGGATACGGTAATCGTCACGAGGAACGCAACAAGCATGGAGTACAGTGTCGGGTAGGCGTACGGGTAAATCGCTTCCGCGTGCCCGAGTACGTCCACCCAGATGGTCGGGCTGAGCACGGTCAGGATGATGACGATGACGAGCCCAGCCGACCCGCCGAGGACGGCGCCGCGCGTCGTGAGTCCCGGCCAGAACAGCGCAAGTACCAGTACCGGAAAGTTTACGCTTGCCGCAATCGCGAGAACAAGGGCGGAGATGACGCCGATATTCAGGTTGCGAAACAACAGGCTGAGCGCGATGGCGGTAGCACCGATCGCGACCGTGGCGATCCGGGAGACCCTCACTTCATGGCGGTCGGATACCTTCCCGCGGCGGATCACCCGCGTGTAGAGGTCGTGCGCGACGCTCGCCGAAGCGGACAGCAGGATACCCGATACGACCGCGAGGATGGTGGCGAACGCGACGGCGGCAATGAAGCCGAAGAACACCTCGCCGCCGACCTGCCGCGCGAGGTACACCGCCGTCATGTTGGCGCCGCCGGCCACGCGTCCGGAAGCATCGACGTATTGCGCTTCGCCTGCCAGGAGCACGATGGCGGCGAAGCCGATGATGACCGTCAATCCCATGAAGTAGCCGATGAAGGTCACGGCGTAGCCGATCGATTTCCGCGCCTGGCGCGCGTCCGGCACGGTGAAGAACCGCATGAGGACGTGCGGCAGGCCCGCGGTACCGCCGATGAAAGCGAGAGCGAGCGAAATGACGCTCACCGGCTCCGTATACAGGCCGCCCGGAGCCAGTATGCGCTCGCCAAGCGGATGCAGGGCCGCGGCGCGGGCGAGCATCTCGCCCAGGTCGAACCCGAACGGGATCAGCGCCAGCACCGCCAGCAGGCTGCCGCCGACCAGCAGCAACACGGCCTTGATCACCTGTACCCAGGTAGTGGCGAGCATGCCGCCAAGCGCCACGTACACGGTCATCAGCGTCCCGACGATGATGACGGCCAGCCCGTAAGGCAGGTCGAAAAGCGCCTGGAACAGGCCGCCCGCGCCCACCATCTGTGCAATCAGGTAGGGGATGGCGACGATCAGCGTGCCCACGGCGGCGAGCACGCGCAGCCGCTCCGGGTGCAGTCGGAAAGCCACGACGTCGGCAAAGGTGTAGCGACCGAGGTTGCGCAGGCGGTCGGCAAAGATGAACAGGATGAGGGCCCAGCCGACGGTGCCGCCGATGGCAAAAAGGAGGGCGTCCACCCCGCCCATGAAGGCGAGCCCCGTCAGGCCGAGGAAGGTTGCCGCCGACATGAAGTCGCCGGCGAGCGCGAGGCCGTTCTGCACGTCGCTGATCCGGCTGCCCGCCGTATAGAACTCTCCCGCGGAGCGGGTGCGTTGCGCCGCCCACCACGTGACCGCGAGGCTCAGCACTATGAAGGCCGCGAATACCCAGACCGCGGTCGCATTGACGCTCCCGGTCACCGGTACTCCCCGGCCAGCCGCTTCTGCAGCGGGGCGATGATGCGGTTTACCTGCCAGACGTAGAAGATCGAGCTGCCGATCCCGAGCACGATGATGCCGTAGCCGACAACGAAGCCCGCGGCGACCGACGATCCGGGGAACGGCCGCTCCAGCAGGCCCGGGGCGTACAGCCCCGCCATGCCGTAGGCCAGGTAGACGACGCAAAGCAGGCCGGCGAGGCCCCAGCGCAGGCGGCCGCGGCGGCGCAACAGCCGCTTGAAGTCGGGATCCTCCAGCAGTTCGCAGCGAGCATTCACCGGCGGCTCACTCTCGTCGACGGGCTCTGCCGCAGTGCTCATGCCGCCGCGTTGATGACCTTGATGGAGGTATAGGCGGCCAGCCCTTCTTCTCCGAACTCCACGCCCAGCCCGGAGCACTTGATGCCGCCGAACGGCACATGCGGTGCTATCTCCGCGTGCTTGTTGACCCACACCGTGCCGGCCTCCAGCCGTGCCGCGACGCGGCTCGTCTCCTTCGGATCGCTTCCCCAGACAGAGGCATCGAGGCCGTACTCGAGGCCGTTCGCGCGCAGGATGGCATCGTCCACGTCGGTGTAGCGCACGATCGGCAGCACCGGTCCGAACTGCTCCTCGTCGACCAGGCGCGTGCCGTCGCTGATATCCGTGACGAAGGTCACGGGATAGAAGTACCCGTTGCCGGCGGCGGGCTCGCCGCCGCACAGCACCGTGCCGCCCTGCGCCCTGGCATCCTCCACCAGCTCCACGATGCGGTTGAACTGCCGTTCGTTCTGTAACGGCCCCAGCAGGTTCGATTCGACCATCCCGTCGCCCATCGCAATCTTGCGGCTGAAGGCAACCAGTGCCTCGCAGGTCCGGTCGAAAAGGCTGTCGTGCACGTACAGCCGCTTCAGCGCCCCGCAGGTCTGGCCGGAATTGATCATCGAGCCCCAGAACAGGCCTTCGGCGATCTTCTCGGGCTCGGCGTCCGGCAGCACCACGGCGGGGTCGTTGCCGCCGAGTTCCAGGGTCAGTGGCTTGAGCGTCGGAGCGGCGCCGGACATGATTTTTTTGCCCGTCGCGATCGACCCGGTGAACACGACCTTGTTGACGTCGGCATGCCTGGCGAGCGCGGCACCCAGCTCGTCGCCGCCCGAGATCACGTTGATGAGGCCGGGCGGCAACGCTTGTGCCACCAGTTCGAACATCCGCAAGGTGCCGAGCGGCGTAAAGGGGGAGGGCTTGATCACAACGGTGTTGCCGGTACGAATTGCCGGCACTACGTGCCAGATCGCAATCATCAGGGGCCAGTTCCACGGCGTGATCGAACCGACGACACCGAGTGGCTCCCGGTGCAGCTCTATACGGCTTTTGTCGCTCTCCTCCAGCACTTTCGGCGGCAGGCTCAGCGAAGCCGTGTAGCCGGCCCACGCCGCGCAGCCGCCGAGCTCGAATTCGGCACCGAAACCCTTGAGCGGTTTGCCCTGTTCCCGGGTCAGCAATACCGCCAGCTCGGCGGCGTTGTCGCTTACCACCTGCGCGATGGTCTTGCAGGCGTTCTCCCGCTCCGCCTCGCTAGAGCGGCGCCAGCCTGCAAAGGCATTCCGCGCGGCGGCAACGGCCTGCTCGAGATGCGCGACCGTGCCGAGCGGTGCGAGCCCGACCACCTCTTCCCGGTTCGCGGGATTGCGGACTTCGCGATAATCATCCGCCGCCACGGTTGCACCGCCGATCGTCATGTCGTATTTCGTGCTCATCGTAATTCTCTCAACAATGTAGTGGGGAGGACGTCAGGAACCGGCAAGTTCCCTGATACCCTCCAGCTCGTCCAGGAATACGGGGCTCTCGGGCAGCGTCGACCCGCCGTCGACGCACAGGGTCTGGCCGGTGACGTAGCGCGCTTCGTCGCTGGCGAGATACAGCATGGCATGGGCGATGTCCTCGGGCGCACCCATGTAGCCGGCGGGAATGTAACGGGTCATCCGCGCCAGTCCTTCCGCGTCGGCGAGCAGGTCCATGGCCGCTGTGCGGATGTACCCCGGCTCGACGCCATTGACCGTCACGTTCTCGGCCGCAAGCTCCAGGGCCGCGGTGCGTATGAAAGCATTGATGCCGCCTTTCGAAGCCGCGTAATAGGCAGTGCCCGGCATTGCCACCCGGGGACCCGTCACCGACGATGTGAAGAGCAGCCGGCCGCCGCCGCGTTTGCGAAATTCCGGGATGCAGGCGGCGGAGAAGCGGAAGCAGGCTTTCAGGTTCACGGACAGCACGGTTTCCAGGTCGCTTTCGGAATAGCGTTCAACCGGCGCGCCGAGGAACGAAGCGGCGTTGTGAACCAGGATGTCGATCCCGCCCCAGGCCTCCGTGGTTCGGCGCACGACTTCCTGCACGTTCTCGAGCGCGCCGATGTCGGTGGCACAAAGCTCTGCCGTGCCGCCGGCCTTTTCGATCCGCCGCCGCGTGGCTTCACCGTGGCTGGCGGTGCGGGTAGCGATCATTATCTTCGCGCCGGCACGGGCGAAGACCTCGGCGATAGCGCTGCCGATGCCCTGTCCGGCACCGGTGACGATGGCAATCTTTCCGCTCAGGTCAGCGAACATCTGCTCTCTCCGATCGACCGGCCCGCGCCTGCGACAGGACGGGCGGCAGTACCAGGCAAAGGCTCGCACCGAACAGCGCGGCGCCGAGCACGTTGACGTTGACATAGCTGCCGCCGTCGATGACCGAGGCGGCGAGGCTCGGCCCGGCAGCCAGGCCGACCATTTGCATGGCGACGGCGTAAACGACTACGCGGCCGCGCCGGTCGAAGCTCGCCATCGCGGCGAGGAGGTAAGGGTGCGTGAGGTTCCACGCGAAATTGTAGATCGACACCGCCAGCGCGAAGGCCAGGAACTGGAACTCGCCCACGAGGAAGTACAGGCAGAGCGCGCCACCCGCTATCCCCGCGGTGAGCGGCAGTGAACGGCCGAAACGCTTGCCCGTTATGGCGGCAAGGAAGGCACCCGCGATGCCCGCAAACTGGGACATCGTGAGGCCGTTGGCAACCGCCTGTTCGCCCAGGCCGCCGGCAAGGCCGATCAAAAACAGGTAGGCCCAGACGACCCCCTGGGCAAGGAAGTAAGCGAGCATCGCCAGCAAGGCGAGACTACGCATGGTCGCGGACAGGGTGACGGCGTCCTGTTCCACGGCCACCGCGTTCTCACCGGTGGCTGGCAGGTATTTCACGAACGGCAGGCCGAGCAGGGGAAACAGCGCGAAGAACCACAATACGCTGTCCATGCCGCCCAGCGCATAGGCGGTCGGCATCAGCATGAGCCCGAGCGCGCCGTAGATCAGCACCCACATGATGAGGTAGCCGAAATTCCGGTCCGGGTTCTCGGTAAGTCCGATAGCCGCAAAGCTGAGCGACACGAGTCCGCCGGCGCCGAAGCCCGCGAGGAATCGCAGCGTCGTAAACGCTTCGAAGTCGACGGTGAGCGTGGACAGCGCGTTTGCCAGGAACATGACCGCGAGAGAACCGGTAAACACCACGCGCCAGTTGACGCGATGCGCAATGAAGGTCAGCAGGATCGTCGTTGCCGCAATGCCTACCATCTCGGCCGATGCCGTGTAACCGGCCTGGCTGTCGGTGAAGCCGAGCTGGACGACGAGCCCCTGCACGAAGCCGGGCTGGACGATGAAGACCTCGGGCCCGATCACGCCCATCAGGATGGCGGCCGACAGGCTCCGGAAGGAGTTGGTGTCGGCCGCGCCGTTTGCGGGAATGACCTCTGCCAGCACGCCCTTCGGTTACAGCAGGTTGTATTGCAGGCTGACGCCGAGCCACCGCGGCGGTCCGAAAGCCTGCTGGTTGAAGCCAAAGGAGCCGGTGAAGTCGAAGGTGTAGCTCAGGTACTCCTCCTCGGTGATGTTGTGCGCGAAGGCGGCGAGCTCCCAGCGGCCGTCGCTGGACGTGTACGATGCGCGCAGGTTACCTACCGTGTAGCCGTCTTCCCTCGACACCGGCTGGTTCTGGATGTCGTAGAACATCTCACCCGTGTAGTTCGCCCACGCCTGGACGGCCATCTCGCCGCCGAATGCCGGCCAGGCATACCGCACCAGCCCGTTCAGCGACAAGTCGGGGGCGGCAACCATGGTGCGCTCGCGCGGCGGCCCGCCGGCCGGGTCGGGGATGTTGTCGGCCGTGGCATCGAGAACCGAGACGCCCAGGGCCACGTCCCAGCCGTCGGCCGGCGATGCCTGCAATTCCAGCTCGGCGCCGCTGACTTCGGCATCGGTGTTGAAGATGATCTGGTTCAGCAGCTCGAAGCGGAAAGTCTGGAAATCCTCGTAGTCGTAATAGAAGGCGCTGCCGTTCAGCCGCGCGCGGCCGTTGAAGAGCATCGACTTGAAGCCCACTTCGTAGCTTAAGAGGGTTTCATCGCCGAACGGAATCGTCTCCGGCGTGTTGCTGGCAAAGAGGAACGTCTGGTCGAGGAAGCCGACGTTGAAGCCGGCTGATTTCGTGCCTTGCGAAATCGAGCCGTAGAGCAGCAGGTCCTCCGTCGGTCGCCAGTCGAGCTCCAGCTTGCCGCTGACCGAATCCTTATCGTGCCGCGCAAGGTCGCCAACCGACTGTGGACCGAAGTTGAAGGCGATCGGGTTGTTGAACAGGAACTCGAACAGCCCGGATTCATCGACGTTCAGGTAATCGAGCGTCTTCTCCTCGTTCGCGATCCGCGCGCCGGCGATGAGGCTCCAGCGCTCGTTGAGCGCGAACTCCACTTGCCCGAACACTGCCAGAGACTCTGTTTCCTGCAGGTAATTCGCGTTGAAGAAGACAAAACCCAGGTTGGTGAGGTCCAGGGTGTAGTGGCCGTCGACCTCGTTGTCGAAGTAGTACAGGCCCGCGACCCACTGGAAATCCTCGCTGCCCCCGTCGAGCCGGAGTTCCTGCGTGAAGGTATCCGTTTCCGCGGCGAAGGTCGGCATGATGAGCGGGAACGGGCTCGCCTCCGTATCCTCGGACTGGAGGCGGTCGACGGTCTGGAAAGCGGTGATGGACGTGAGAGCGAACGCCCCGAATTGCCAGTCGAGATCTACCGCAACGCCGCTGGTTTCGACCTCGACCCTGCCGTCGCGGTCGTAGGCACCGGCCCAGGGGTTGCCATCCGTATCGCGGTAGCCGAAGCAGTCGGTGCCCGGCGCCGGTCGCAAATCGCCCGCATCGAGAGCGCCGTCGGCGTTGCAGTCGACGGACATGTCCTGTTCGTTCGGGCCGAGCGGCACGGCTTCGCCTGCTGCGTTGAACTTGGTCGCCTGGTGCTGCCAGGCGCCGACGGCGGCATCGTTATCCGACCACCAGCCGCTCACGAGGATGCCGACCTCGTCGGAGGGCGTGAACAGGAGCTGCGCCCGCGCCGCCTGCGAATCGGTCTCGTTGTAATCCGGCCCGGCGCGATTCTCCGTCCAGCCGTCATGTTTGTTGGTTGCCAACGAAAGTCGGCCGGAAACCGTGTCGCCGATCGGACCGCCGATCGCGCCTTCCAGTTTCACCTGGCTGAACTCGCCGAAGGTGGCGTTGACGTATCCATCGAGCTCATCGGTGGGCCGCCGGCTCACGTAATGTACGAGGCCGCCGGTCGTGTTGCGGCCGAACAGCGTGCCCTGGGGCCCGCGCAGCACCTCCACCCGCTCCATGTCGAAAAGCTGGAAGCTCAAGCCGCCCATCGCCGGGCGGTAGACTTCATCGACGTAAACCGCCACCGGGTTTTCGTTCGCATCCGCAAAGTCGTTCAAGCCGACGCCGCGCAGGAAGAAGTTGATCTGGCTCGATTCCGCGTTCGGTACCGTGTAGTTGAGACCAGGCGTCATGGCCACGACGTCGGTAGTGTTCGTAAACCCGAGGCGCTGGATCTGGTCGCCGGTGAACGCGGTGACCGCGACGCCGACGTCCTGCAGGTTCTGCTCGCGCTTTTGCGCGGTGACGATGATCTGTTCGAGTGTGCCCGCGGGCCGGGTCTGTGCCCATGCCGGATGCGCGCCTACGACAATGAATACGACTGCAGGTACGATCGAAACGATACGTGACATATTGCCTTCCCCCGTGGTGAGGGACCCGGATGCACGGAAGGCCGGCTTTTTACAACCGGCAGTCCGCGGGGTCCTCCAGGCAATGTTATTGCCGGCGTGTAACGTCCGCTTGTACGAGAGCGAACCCGACGCCCTGGCCGCGCGCACGGCGGAATTCCCGCGGTGTCATGCCGTACGTCTCCCGGAAGTAGCGGGTCATGTGAGGGAGGTCGTAAAAGCCCCACTGCAGCGCGATGTCGGTGATCGAAAAGCCGTCGCACGCCGGATCCGCCAGTGCCCGATGGCAGGCCTGCAGGCGCTCCGAGCGTATGTAACGCGTGATCGTCTGGTCTTCGTGCGCGAACAGCTTGTGAATATATCGGGTACTGACACCGAACGCCCCGGCGATCATTTCCGGGCCGAGCTGCCGCACGCGAAGGTTCCCGGCGATGAAGTGTTTGACGCGCCGCAGCTGCACCTCGCGGGAACGATGGGCCGGGTTTTCGGCGTGCGCATCCAGTACGCCGCCCAGCAGGTCGAGCACGTTGCTCTGGACGCGTTCCGCCATGCTCTCGGGCAGGCGCGGCAGGCGCTGCGCGGCTTGCACGACGAAATTGCTCAAAAGGCCGCAGGCGGCATCGTCGGCGGGCATCCGCCGCCCCAGGAACTGCTCGGGATCGCTCGCGAGGCGCCGCATGGTGACGCCCGGCACCGCGAGCACCAGCATCTCGTGCGGGGCGAAGAGGTCAAGGCGGTAGGGCTCCGCGGTGGAGGCAATCACAAAATCGCCGGGGCGAAGATGCACCTCGCGCCCGCGCTGCGACCAGCGCGCTTCGCCCCGGGTCTGGAATTTGAGGAGGTACGGTGGATCCTGGATTCTCGCGATGTCGCGCGGCCGCCGTGTCACCGCCACGGGTGACGTGCTGATCCGGGCAAGCCGCAGCACGCCGAGATCGGCCGCGTCGAGCTGGGCGATAAAGCGGTCGGCGCTGCCGCCCGGCGCACAGTGCATGGGGCAGAAAACGTCGTCGATGACGCTCAGGAAGTAGTCGAATCGTTCTTCCCGGCGGGTCGTGCCAATTGCATAGGACCGGTACATGCGGCGATTCCTCGCGCCCGGACGGATATTGATCCGATGCACAGGATTCTACGGCGATCGGGGCGTAACGCAATTTTTGCCGAAAAAAAGGCCGCCGGCATCGGCCGGGCTGCGCCTCCCGGAACGCCCGCGCGGCGAGGTCGACCCATAACAGGTGCCGACAGCGAACCAATAGCAGATCGGCCACTCGCGGGTATGCGATATCCGGCCCGGATGAACAGGGTCGCATCGACGCATGACCTGCCCGTGGGTTTGCCGGCGTGGCCGGCCATCTAGTATCGTCTTTCCGGACCTGGAGCCTGAATTGAAAGCAGACAGCGTGTACGACCTGTTCACCGAAGCCGCGCGCGCGGGCGGCGAGCGGGCGTTTTTACAGGCACCTGCATCGAGCACGCGCGACTATGCGGCTGGCGCCATCGGATGGACGTACGCAGAGGCCGCCGTCGCGGTAGAACGCTTGCGCCGCCTGTATGCGGGGCAGGGGCTCACACCTGGCCAGCGGGTGGCGGTTGCCTTTGACAGCCGGCTGGACACCTACCTGCACCTGCTGGCTCTGAACGGCCTCGGCGTGAGCCTCGTGCCGCTCAACATGGGCGCTACCGATCGTGAGATCGCGCACTTGCTCGCACACAGCGACTGCGTCCTGGCCGTGGCGGCGGATGTCCACGGCCAACGCTTGCACAGGCTGCCGGGGCACGCCGCGGCCCCGGTCCTGTCGCAGTCGGAGTTCGAAGCCGGTGCGCAAGCGGATCCGTTAACCGCCCCCGGCAGCCTGGCGCGTGAAGCGGCGCTGCTGTACACGTCCGGAACGACCGGGCACCCGAAAGGTTGCATGCTTGCAAACGAGTACTTCCTGGCGATGGGACGCTGGTACAGCAGCCTCCGGGGCCAACCTTTATGCGCCGAAGACCGCCTGGTCACACCCCTGCCGCCGCATCACATGAACGCGCTCTGCGTCTCCTTCATGGGCGCGCTCATGAGCGGTGCGTGTGTCGTGCAGCTCGATCGTTTTCACCCGTCATCCTGGTGGCAGACCGTGCGCGAGGAACGCGCAACGGTTATCCACTATCTCGGTGTGATGCCCGCGATCCTGCTCACGCTCCGTCCGGCCGCGGACGACAACGTCGGCGACCAGGTACGCTTTGGTTTCGGTGCGGGCTGCGATCCGCGCCATCACGAAATGTTTGAGCGGCGCTTCGGGTTTCCTTTGCTGGAAGCGTGGTCCATGACGGAAACCGGCGCGGGCGCCGTCACCATTGCGGACGAAGAGCCCCGCCACGTCGGCCAGCGTTGCATCGGCAGGCCAGGGCAACAAGTCGCATATCGCATTGTCGACGAGAACGGTGCTGACGTCGATCCCGGCCAGCCGGGTGAGTTGCGGGTGCGAGCGAGTGGTCCGGAACCGCGGAAAGGCTTTTTCAGTGGGTACTACAAGGACGAAGAGGCGACCGAAGCCGCGTGGTCAGGAGGCTGGTTTCACACCGGGGACGTGGTACGGGAAGGTGCCGATGGCTCGTTGTTCTTCGTCGATCGGCGGAAAAACATCATTCGTCGAAGTGGCGAGAACATCGCGGCCGTGGAAGTTGAAGCCGCTTTGCTGGCGCATGCCGCTGTGCGGAACTGTGCCGTTACGGCGGTACCGGACGAGCTTCGCGGGGAGGAGGTGTTCGCCTTCGTGATGCCGCGAGATCCGGAAATACCCGAAGACGCGGCGGAACTCGTCCGCCACTGCCTCGAGTGGCTCAGCTATTTCAAGGTGCCCGGCTACATCGCGTTCGTCGACGAGCTGCCCGTGACCGCTTCGCAAAAAGTGAATCGCGCGGAAGTGACGAAGCAGGCACGCCGGCGGCTCGAAAACGGCGATTGCATGGACCTCAGGGAGTTAAAGCAACGTCCCCGAACGAAGGCCGGATGATGCCCGCACCCAGAAACTACGCAAACATCGCGGTAGCGCAGCCGTATACCGAACCTTACGTTCGTCGTTCAGGCGAGGCCGCGCCGTGGTTCCTGGGCCGCACGCTGGCGGGTGTGCTGCAAGGCAGCGGCCTGCAGAAGAGTGCAATCGATGGCCTGGCCGTCACGAGCATGTCGCTCGCCCCGGATACGGTACCGGCAATGGTCGAACATTTCGGCCTTTCGCCGCGCTGGCTGGAATCGGTCCCGTACGGCGGTGCAAGCGGTGTTATTGCCCTGCAGCGAGCCGCGCGTGCGGTGCAATGCGGCGATGCCGGGATCGTGGCCTGCATTGCCGGGGACACGATGGGCCCTGGCGTGTTCGCCGGGCAGGTGAGCCGCTTCAGCCGCTTCGCGATGGAGGGGGTATGGCCGTACGGCGCGGGTGGCCCGAACGCCGCCTTCGCGCTCATTACCGCGGCCTACATGGAACGCTTCGGAGTCGTGCGCGAAGACTTCGGTCGCTTCTGCGTGGAGCAGCGGGAGAACGGCAGTGCAAACCCGCTGGCGCTCCTGCGCGACCCCCTTACGCTCGATGGCTACCTGTCGGCGCGCCCGGTCGTCGAACCCTTGCACCTGTACGACTGCGTCATGCCCTGTGCCGGAGGCGAGGGCTTCCTGGTCCTGCGCGAGGAGCATGCCGCGTCCCTTGGGCTCCGGTATGCGCGCATCCGCGGGATCATCGAACGGCACAACGCGTTCCCCGATGATGCCGTGCAGTTGCGCGGCGGCTGGGAGCAGGATCGGGACGCGCTGTATGAGCAGGCAGGCGCGCGGCCGGCTGACATGGACTTCATCGAGACGTACGATGACTATCCCGTCATCTCCTTCATGCAGCTCGAGGATCTGGGCTTCTGCGAGAAGGGGAAGGCAGCCGAGTTCGTCCGCATGAATTCCGGTGTCGTCGGGCGTGGCGGATTGCCGCACAATACCAGTGGCGGACAGCTGTCGAGCGGGCAGGCCGGCTTCGCAGGCGGGTACCTCGGGCTGGTGGAGGCGCTGCGGCAGCTGACTGGAACGGCGCTGGGGCGGCAGGTCCCGGATGCATCGCTGGGGCTGGTGAGCGGCTTTGGCTACGTGAATTACGATCGCGGACTGTGCACGAGCGCGGCGATCCTGGAGCGCGCCGATGTTTGAAGTGCCGGAAGTCGAAACCACGGACCTGGCGCGCGAAAGGGCGCGGCACGCGAGCAACGGCGCGCTCACACTGCAGGCCTGCAACGACTGCGGCCTGGTGCAGTATCCATCGCGCAGCGTGTGCGCGAACTGCCTGTCCGCGGCACTCTCGTGGTCCGAGGTACCGGCCACGGGACAGGTGATCGCAACCGCGGTAGTGCATGCGAGCCTGCATAAGGAATTCAGGGAGCACGGGATGTGGCGCATCTGTTCGGTGGTACTTGGTGTCGGGCCGCGCGTGCTGGCCTTCACTGCCGACGACGGCATCCAGCCGGGTGCTACGGTTGCAATACACGATCAAAAGTACGGCGAGCAGCGATGCCTGCTTGTGGCAAGACGCCCGGAACCGGCGGGAGAGGAACATTCCTGATGCGCGTGCGTGACGACAGGAGCGGGCACCCCGTACGGACCGGCCGGCGGGAGCGTATTGAGCGCAAGCAGGCGGGTCGAATGTCGAACAGGGAGCAGGTATGACTAGCTCGGAACGTGTCGCCCTGGTTACCGGCGGCAGTGCCGGTATCGGTGCCAGTATCAGCCGGCATCTGCTGGACGCCGGTTACCTGGTGCTGAATCTTTCGCGCCGTGCCTCTCCTCGCACGCACGAACACCTCGTTGATTTTCCGGTGGACCTCTCGAACGTGGACGAGACGCGAGCGGCGATTCGCGAGCTTTCGTCCCGTTATCCTGTAACCAACCTGGTACACAATGCGGGTGTGATCAAACCCGCGCTGATCGAGGACGTCGAGCTCAGCGACGTCGAGTACCTCGCACGGTTACACATCCACGCCGGCATCACGCTCATGCAGGAAACGCTGGCGGCAATGAAGGCCGCGCAATTCGGCCGGGTCGTGATTATCGCATCGCGGGCGCTCCTCGGGCTTGCCACCCGCACCGGGTACGCGGCCACGAAAGCCGGGCAGCTCGGCCTCGTGCGCACGTGGGCGCTGGAGCTCGGTCGCTACGGGATCACGGTCAATGCGGTCTCGCCCGGCCCGATCGTCACCGACATGTTCACCGAGGTCGTGCCCGAGGACAGCGACCAGGCAGCACGGCTCGCCGAATCGATACCGGTCAAGCGGCTGGGACAGCCGGACGACGTGGCCCGGGCGGTGATGTTTCTCCTGTCGCCCGACAACGGTTTCATTACGGGCCAGAATCTGTTTGTGTGTGGCGGAGCGAGCCTCGGCTCGCTTGCGCTGTGAGGAGGGAATGGCAATGAGCTGGAGCGTTGAAGGCTTACGCGACCTCGTCCGGGATGACGCGGTAGATCGCCGGGTCTACACGGATCCGGAAGTGTTCGATCTCGAAATCGAGCGTATCTGGGGGCGTGCCTGGATTTACGTCGCCCACGAGAGCCAGATACCGGCGCCGGGCGATTTCTATACCACGGATCTCGCGCGCCAGCCGGTGCTGCTGGTGCGCCACGACGAGAATACTTTTCATCTTTTCTTCAATCGCTGCGCGCACAAGGGCGCCAAGGTCGTCGAGCTGGAATCAGGGCGGGCACGCATGCTCCGCTGCGGCTATCACGGCTGGACTTATCGCACCGATGGCGTCTGTCACCACATCACGGGCGGTGACAAAGCCTACGAGGCCGCGGGCCTGGGCAAGGGCAGTGCCTGCATGAACCTGCAGAAGGTGCCTCGGGTAGAGAGCTATCGTGGCTTCATCTTCGCCAGCCTGGCCCCGGATGCGCCGGATCTCGCTGCGTGGCTCGGGCCGACCGCGGCATCGATCGACAACATGATCGATCGTTCGCCGGAAGGCAGGCTGGAGGTCGCGGGTGGCGTGCTGCGTTACCACCACGACTCGAACTGGAAATTTTTCGTCGAGAACCTGAACGACATGATGCACGCCATGATTGCGCACCAGTCGTCGGCGCAGACCGCGCGGATCATCGGCAAAAAGATCGTCGCCGGGGGCGGGATCCAGCCGCCGGAGATCCAGATACTGGCTCCGTTTGCCGAGGACCCTGATTTCTTCGAGAAGATGGGCGTGCACGCATTTGCCAACGGGCATAGCTATTCCGGCGGCAAAACCAGCATTCATGCTTCGTATTCGGGCATTCCCGAATACGAAGCGGCGCTGGAGAGGGCGTACGGGAAAGATCGCATGGAACAGATCCTTTCGATCAACCGGCACAACACCGTCGTCTACCCGAGCTTCACCTGCAAGGGAGCGATCCAGACTATCCGGGTCGTCAAGCCCGTTGCTGTGGACGAAACCATCATCGAATCCTGGACTTTCCGGCTGGTTGGAGCGCCGGACGAGTTGCTGCAGCGGTCGATCCTCTACTGTAACCTGATCAACTCATCCGCGAACCTGGTCGGGCCGGACGATCGCGAGGCCTATCATCGATTGCAGCACGGCCTCACCACGCAGGGGGAACGCTGGGTATCCAATGCGCGCTATGTCGGTGCGGACGAACCGAACGGGGAAGGCGGCCATTCAGCCACCGGCAGCAGCGACATGGTGTTCCGCAACCAGTTCAAAGCATGGCGGCAATACATGACCGCGGATGCGGCGAGCGCAGGGTAGCCCCGTGGCAACGCAACCAGCACTGCGGGACCTCGAGCAGTTCCTGTTTCACGAAGCGCGCCTGATTGACGAGCAACGCTGGGACGAATGGGGTGCCTTGTTCACCGAGAATGGCGAGTACTGGGTGCCGGCGACGCGCGGCCAGCCGGACCCCAAAAACCACGTGTCGCTGATGTACGAAACGGCGCTGCTACGCGACGTGCGCCTGAAGCGCTATCGGCATCCAAATGCCATGTCGCTGCAGCCGATGCCGCACAGTGTGCACCTCATCTCAAACGTGATGCTCGACCGTTTTGACGAGCAATCCGGAGTTTCGGTCGTGAACTCCCGCTTCATCATGCTGGAGTATCGGCGCAACGAGCAACAGACCTATGGCGGTGCGGTGACGCACGAGCTCGAGGGCGCCGGGAAGAGCTTCAGGATCAGGATGAAAAAGGTCGAGCTGGTCAACTGCGATGCGGCGCTGCCGAGCATCCAGATCTACTTCTGAGTTGCATCGGTCCGGATCCGGTTCAGGAGATCCCGCCGTACCGCGGCCACCTCCGAGAGCCAGTCCGCACGCCAGCGTGCCACCTCTTCTTCCGTGAGCGGCACGTAATCGTCGGGCAGGGTGTGCGCGTTGAAGGTTTCGAGCATGAAGTTCACGACCGCGGCGAGTTCCGCGTCGGAGATCGGCGCCTGCGACGCTCCAGGCACCTGCACGAGGTACTCGCGGCCGCCCTCGACGCCCAGCATGCGGCCCATTTCACCCCGGATGTCCGGGACGTCCGGAGCCCCCCCGGAACCGTCGGCAAGGTGGCAACCCATGCAGTGCAGCTTGTAGTTGACGTCGGCCGGCTGCTCGGCCCGCACGCCGGCCGGCGCGCTTGCGCAGGCTGAAAACACCAGGAGAAGGGTTAGCGGACGCAACACGATATTCTCCGGGCGCTGCCTCAGCTTTCCTCCACCGCGACACCCACCACTGCCGCGATCGTGCAGTGATAGCTGCGGCTGGTCACGCCCTGGCACCAGTTGGTGTCGTTGTTCTTGGGCGGCATCCACATGGGCATATCGCCTTCGTTGCGGTTGCAGAGGCATTGGCCGCAGCTGCCTTTGCCGCAGCAGTCGTTGTAGGAAATGATGTAATCCTTGCCGTCGTCGGGGTTGCGGCAGGTGCCGATCCAGGTCATGCCGGCGAGTTCCGTGCCGGGCGGGCAACTCGACTGGGACCCTCCGCAGCAGGCACAGGCGAAGCCGTCGATGGCGCAGTGACGCCAGTAGGCGCAGCTCGTCGGGTCGTATTCGTCGCCTGTCTTGCCCGTTTCATCCGGCGCCGCGGCACGGCTGCCGGTATCCTGCTCCGCGCCGCGAGCCACGGGCAGCAACGGCACGGCCGCCGCCGTGCCGGCGATCGCGGTGCCGAGCCGCGTCAGGAAGCTGCGGCGGGAGCTCGACCGCGCCACGTGACGGGTAGAGTCTTCGATCATACGATCCAACCAGTTCATGTTCGCTCCTGTCCGGTTTGCGTCGTGTTATGCGGTTCAGGCGACGTGCTGTTTCGAGCCTTGTTCGCGGCCCAGGTACTCCTGCACCGAGGCGACGGCAAGCTCCTTCGCGTTGAAAAGGCTTTCCAGGTGCTCGCGTGAGTTGACGAGTCCGCCGGTTCGGAGCACGCCCTGGTCGTCTATCAGGTACGCGTAGGGCAACTTGCCGACGCGGTAGCTCACGCCGAGCGTGCGCGAGACGACGTAGGGGAATGCGTGGAGCTTCTCCTTCTCGACGAAGCGCAGCTGCTCCTGCGTCTCGCCGTCGCTCGCGAGCACGATGTCGAGCCATGCCGCTTCCGATTTTTGTGCGGAACGCAGCGTCGGCAGCAGTGTCTTGCAGACCGGGCAGGTCGGTGCCAGGAAGAACAGCAGCGTGTGCCGCCCATCCTCCCGCCGGCCGCCGATCCGGACGTCCTCTCCCTTGATATCTTTCAGCGCAAGCTCCGGCGCCGGTTCGCCGATGCGCGCACCGCCGCTCATCAGCAGGGCACCCGCGGGCATGACACGCTCGTGCAGCACACCGACCTGGCGTGCGAGTGCCGCCACGACGGCCGCGAGCGCGATCACCGCGAGCCACAGCACGACAATGGAAGCGACCACGGCCGCGGTCATCGCCGGCTCCCGGCGAGGTGCGGTGCGTTCGCCATCAGCTGGTCCGCCGCCGCGTACAGCAGGAAGCCCGTTGCCGCGGCGGCGCCGATGCCCGTGAGGTCGAGCATGCCGAGCTCGCGGCCGCCCGCGGGAAGAAACAGCAACAAAGCCAGCCCGCCGAGCACGCCGTTGCGCAGCAGCAGCCAGCCGCTCAGCGTGTGGCGGTCGTCCGAGCCCGCCGCGGGGCCGAAGCAGCCGCAGTCGATGTTTCGCCGGCCGCGCGCGAGGTTGAGGGCGATGGCGCCGGCATAAACCGCCAGCAGCAGCACGGCCAGGCCGGCCGCCCATGCCAGCCGCATGCCGGTGACCAGCCCCGTGACAACCGCTGCTTCGAGCGCCACGACCAGGCGCGCTGCCGCCGGCACGGCCGCCGCGGGCAACATCCGGTAATCCTCCAGCACCGCTTCGAACGCCGCCATCGATAGCAGCTTGTGCACCAGGGCCATGCCGAATACGGCAGCGAGGAGCCAGCGGACGCTGTGCCAGTAGAAGGGGTCGAGCGCAGGCAGCGCGACGGCGTGCATCAGGGCACCTGCAGGTACAAGGGCGTTTGTCCGACGCCTTCGATGGTGCGCAGGTGCTCGCCGCTTGCGAAATCGTAAACGTCTATCACCGGCTCACCGTGCGATGCGACCAGGACCGGGTTGTCGTCCCGGGTGACGTTGATCGAGACCGCCGGTGCCACGAGTTCGATGCTCCGCAGCTCTTCACGTTTTTCGAGGTCGTACACCCGGATCTCCGATCCCGGGTTCTTGTGGGAGCCCGGCTCGCCGCCCTCATGCATCAGGACGGCCAGCTCGTTCCGTTGCGGGTGGATGGCGAGCAGCTGCAGCCCGCCGGGCCGCCACTCCGATTGATTCTCGTCGTTCAGGGTCCACGTTGCGGAGAGTTCGGGCTTTTCTTTCGAGACATCGACTTCGTAGATGTCGCCCTCGTAGGAAACGAAGTACCAGGTATTCCCGCGGCGCACTGGTTTTTCCATGACGGGATCCTCGGCGGGATCGAAGAACGGCTTGCTCTTCTCGCGCGACGCTTCCTTGCCGGCTTCATCCAGGTTGATCGTGAGCAGGCTGCCGTCGCCGCACATCATGAAGAAGTTTCGCGGACCGGAGGCGTAAGTGAGAGCACAGCCGGGCGTCTCCAGCTCACCGACGAACTTGCGCGCTTCGACGTCGACCACGGACACCGATTGCGCCGGGGAAAAATTGTAGATGGTCAGGAAGCGCTCGTTATCGGTGAGCGTGCTGAAGCCCATGTTGGGCACGCCTGAATGGCGCCGCGGCGGGATGAGCGTCTCGCCGAGTATTTCGAGGGTGCGCGCATCGTAATACGTAATGACGTCGGTGCGTTCGCCCCGCGTGTGCCGGGAATAATAGGTTTCCGGCGAGTAGATGATGCTGTAGTCCTCGGGCGTTTCAAACTTCGCGTAGAAAATGCCCGTGCTGATCATGCCGAGCATCCGGCCGCTGTCGGCGTCGTACAGGTAAGCACGCCCGTCAGCCATGTTGAAGAACGCGACGTCGTCCGCCCAGAACCAGTGCGGGCCCGGCTCACCGAGGGTTTCCACGTGCGGTCGGTCGAGCGGGACTTCCGCCGCGGCCGGCAGGGCGAGGAACAGGCTAAATGCGAAGCTGGTGATTATTCTCATTGCCATACCGGCTCCTCCTCAACGCGCGCCGCGGCGCGGCTAACAACAGCTGTATAGCACAGGCGTCAAAATGTATTCCACCGCTACCCGGCGGCAGCGACCTCGTGGTGCACTCCTGTACAAGCCGTGTGCTGCAGCGCTCTTCACTTCTCGCGGGAATCCAGCACGCGTTGCGCTTTGCCCTGCGAGCGCGGAACGGAACCGGGCGGGCCGACCCGCACGTCGCAGGAAATGCCGATCATGGACTTGATGCGGCCACGCGTATTGCGCTCGATCGCCGCGCTTTCGGCGGCACCGATACCGGGCCGTAGCTCAACGGCCACGGTGACGGCGTCGAGGTGACCCTCCTGCCGTACCTCGAGCTGGTAATGCGGCGCGAGCATGGGCATGCCCAGGAGTACCTCCTCCACCTGCGTCGGGAACACGTTCACGCCGCGAATGATCAGCATATCGTCGCTGCGCCCGGTAACTTTCGCCATGCGGCGCATTGGGCGGGCGGTACCGGGCAGGAGGCTCGTCAGGTCCCGTGTGCGATAGCGGACGATCGGGAGTGCTTCCTTGGTGAGGCTGGTGAACACCAGCTCGCCTTCCGCGCCGTCCGGAAGCGCGCGTCCGGTGTCCGGATCGACGATTTCCGGGTAGAACCAGTCTTCCCAGATCGTCGGCCCGTCTTTGGTCTCCAGGCATTCCTGCGCAACGCCCGGGCCGATGACCTCGGACAGGCCGTAGATGTCGAGCGCGTCGATCTGCAGGCGTTGCTCGATCTCCCCGCGGAGCCGGTCGGTCCAGGGCTCCGCGCCGAAGATCCCGCAGCGCAACGCCAGGTTTGCCGGATCCACGCCCTGGCGCTCCAGCTCGTCGGCGATGTTGAGGACGTAGGAGGGTGTGACCATGATGACGTCCGGGTCCAGGTCCTGGATGAGCATCGCCTGCTTTTCGGTCTGGCCGCCGGACATCGGCACCACCGTGCAGCCCAGTCGCTCGGCGCCGTAATGAGCGCCGAGCCCGCCCGTGAAGAGACCGTAGCCGTAGGCGACGTGGATGGTATCGCCGGGCCGGCCGCCGGCCGCGTGGATCGAACGGGCCACGGCCTCCGACCAGGTGTCGACGTCTTTCGCCGTGTAGCCCACCACGGTCGGCTTGCCGGTCGTGCCGCTCGATGCGTGAATGCGGGCGATACGTTCGCGCGGCACCGCGAACATGCCGAACGGGTAGGTATCGCGAAGATCCGCTTTCGTCGTCATCGGAAACTTCGCTAAATCATCCAGGCTTTTCAGGTCATCCGGGTGCACGCCGTGTGCGTCGAAGCGCGCGCGGTAGAATGCGGAATTCTCGTAAGCGTGCGCGAGCGACCATTTCAGCCGCTCCAGCTGCAGCGCGCGCAGCTCGTCCACGCTCGCGCCTTCGATTGCGTGTAATACCTCGCCGCTCTTCGCCCGGGTTGTGGACAGGTCGTTCATGATTTCTGGTTCTGCGTATGGAGAGCCTGCTCGAGCTCGGAAAGCAAAGCATATAACTGTTCCAGGCTTTTCTCGCCAAAAGCCTCCTCCAGGTCGCGGTATATGGCTTCGGAGGCCGGGGCGATGCGCTGGAACAGGCGCCGTCCCGCAGCGGTCAGGCGCACAGCGTGGCGGCGCTGGTCGGCGTTCACGGCACGGCGCGTAACCAGGCGGCGCTCCCCGAGAAACCTGAGGATGCGGGACAGGCTCGGCGGCAGCAGGAAGCTGCGGGCGGCCAGGTCGGTGACTTCCAGTGTCTCGCGTTCGGCGAGGACACGGATCACGCGCCATTGCTGCTCGGTCAGGCCGTGGTCGCGCAGCATGCCGCGAAAGCGTTCCATGACCGCCTCGCGTGCGCGCAGCAGTGTCATGGGCAGCGAACGCCGGAGCGGCCGCAGTTCCGTGCCCGCCGCGGTATCCGTATCCACCGGCCGCCGCCTGGCGCCTGCCCGCTCCCGTGCCGTCATGGCTCCTCGTCGACCGCGACGGTATTCGACAGCAGGCCGATGCCCGCGACCTCGACGGTGACCGTGTCGCCCGGCGCCAGGTAGCGGGGCGGGTCGAGCCGCGCCCCGGAGCCGCTCGGCGTGCCGGTGGCGATCACGTCGCCGGGTTGCAGGCGGTAGAAGGTTGACAGGTAATGGATGAGGTAGCGAAACGGGAACAAGAGGTTCGCCGTCGTGTCCTCCTGGCGGAGCTCTCCGTTGACCGTGGTACGCAGGTGCAGGTTGCCCATTGGATCGAGCTCGTCGGCGGTCACGAGCCACGGTCCCAGCGCACCGCTGTGCTCGAAGTTCTTGCCTTGCGTCACGTTGAACTTCGCATGCCGGAGCCAATCCCTGACCGAACCTTCGTTCATGAGCGTGACCCCCGCGATGTGCTCGTGCGCGCGCTCTTCCGGGATACGCCGGCCTTCGCGGCCGATCACGAGGGCGATCTCGCCTTCGTAGTCGAGCTGTTCCGATTCGGGCGGCTTGACAATCGGTTGCCCGTGGCCGGTCAACGACTCGCGGGCGCGCATGAATACGCTCGGGTAACGCGGTGCCGCGGAACCGTCCTTGTACTCGGCATTGCGGTCCGGATAGTTCACCCCGATGCACACGATCTTTTCCGGGTTCGGGATCGTGGGGAGGAAGCGGACATCGTCGAGCGCGTAATCGGCGCTGGTGGACTCGGCGATCCGGGCGAGCGCGTGCTGCTCATCGGCTCGCAGCGCGGCGCGCAGGTCGGGAGCGGCCGGCAAGCGGCGGCCGAGGTCGACAATGCCGGAGTCCCGGACTGCGCCAAAGCTCGCGCGCCCGTCGTGGACGAAGCTCGCGAGCTTCATGCCCGCGTGTCCGGCCCGAACATCCCGGCGCGTTCCAGCACGCCGTCGAGCCGCTCCTCCAGCTCACCGGTTGCCGGCACGTTTGGCAGCCGGTGGCTGTTTTCGGGCAGGATCCCGAGCCGCTTCATCATGTATTTCACGGGAATCGGATTGGTATCGTAGAACACCGCCTGGTTCACCTCGAGCAGCGCCTCGTGCAGCTCGCGCGCCCGCGGCAGGTCGCCGGCAGCGACGGCATCGCACAGTGCGGCCAGCGCGCGCGGCCTCAGGTTGCCGACGGCGTTCATCAGGCCGCAGGCGCCAATGGCCATCATGGGAAAAGAAAGTTCCTCCAGGCCCACGAAAATGCGGAAGTCCGTCCCCAGCCTTGCGAGTGCGGCGGAAGCGAATGCCAGGTCGTTTACCGCGTGCTTCATGCCGACGAACGTGCGCGACTTGTCGCGCAGCTCCGCGAGCGTGTCCAGCGTGACGCTGACGGCGGTGCGGCCGGGAATGTGGTAGACCATCCACGGCGTCTCGTGCATGGCGGCCAGGCGCAGGTAATACTGCACCAGGCCGCGTTGCGGCGGGCGCAGGTAATAAGGAGTGACGATCAGCAGGGCGTCGGCGCCGGCGTCCACGGCGTGCCGCGTAAGCGCCTCCGTCTCCGCCAGCGATTGCGATCCGGTAGCCGCGACTACCGGCAGCCGGCCGCCAACCGCGGCAATCGCCACGTCGACCAGCCGGTTGCGCTCATCGATCGTGAGGGTCGAGGGCTCGGCCGTCGTGCCGTTGACGAGAATGCCGTGGGACCCTTGCTCGTACTGGAATTCGCAGAGGCGCCCATACGCATCGTAATCGACGCTGTCGCCGCAAAATGGCGTCACCAGGGGCGGGATGGAACCGTGCAGGCGGCTCGGATCGTTCATGGCGATAAACTCTCAGGAAGCTATTGACCCGATCGGCGTGAGTGCTACCATCAATAATTAACATGTTAATTGAATCGGGTCAAACGATGCGCGCCTTCACGAACAATGGATCGGTATTTGCGGCGGGGCCCACCCGGGTGAGCGCGTGCCGCACCAGGTAATCGAATATTCGTCCAACCTGGACGGGGTAATGGACGTTCGCGGGCTGGTGGACTGCCTGCACACCGCGGCGCTGGAAACCGGCCTCTTCCCACTGGCGGGGTTGCGCACCCGCGCCGTGCGGCGCGACTGCTACCGCATCGCGGACGGGCATCCCGACAACGCGTTCGTGCACGTGCTGCTGCGCATTCGCTTCGGCCGCTCACTCGCCGACAGGGAACGCGCCGCCGACAGCATTTCGAAGGCGCTGTTCGATTTTCTCGCGAGCTTGAGTGAAACGCGGCCGCTCGCGATTTCGCTCGATATCCAGGACATCGATCCGCACACCAACCGCAAGCACAACAACCTGCGCGGATATCTTGCCGAGCGTAACAGCGGAGGCGAGGGCGCATGAGCGACGAGTTCAGCAAGAATCGCGATGACTGCGCATATTTTCTCCGACGCTTCGCCGGCGAAACGCTGGGGCACTATATCGGCGGCGAAGCGGTGGCCGGAAGGTCCGGCGAACGATTCGACAACCTCGCGCCCGCCGATGGAACCTCGCTGGGCCGCGTGGCGGCGGGCAGCGTGGATGAGGTCGGCGAGGCCTGCGCGGCGGCGGAGGCGGCGTTCGCGGACTGGCGCCGTGCTTCCGGCAAGGTGCGGCGGAAACTCCTGCAGGCGATCGCCGACGGCATCACGGCGCGGGCGCGGGAGATCGCGCTGGTGGAAAGCGCCGACACCGGCCAGCCGATCCGCTTCATGAACAAGGCCGCGGCACGGGGTGCGGACAATTTCCGCTTTTTCGCCGATCGTGCCCCCGCGGCGGCCGACGGGCTTGCGCTGCCTGCCGACGAGCACCTGAACTACACGATGCGGCAGCCGATCGGTCCCGTCGGAGTCATCACGCCCTGGAATACGCCGTTCATGCTGGCGACCTGGAAAATCGCCCCGGCGCTCGCCGCCGGCTGCACGGTGGTGCACAAGCCCGCCGAGTGGACGCCTTTGAGTGCCGCTATCCTCACGGAAATATGCCATGAAGCCGGGTTGCCGCCCGGCGTGCTGAATCGCGTCAACGGCTACGGCGAAACGGCCGGGCGGGCGCTCACGGAACACGACGCGATCCGGGCCGTGGCATTCGTCGGCGAAACCGTAACCGGCAGCCGGATCATGCGCCAGGGCGCGAATACGCTGAAGCGTGTGCATTTCGAGCTCGGGGGCAAAAACCCGGTCATCGTATTCGATGATGCCGACCTCGACCGTGCGCTCGATGCGGTCGTGTTCATGATCTACAGCCTGAACGGCGAGCGCTGCACGTCGTCCAGTCGCCTGCTGGTGCAGGAATCGATCGAGGAACGATTCATCGCCGCGCTGACCGAACGGATCGGCCGCCTCAAGGTCGGGCACCCGCTCGATCCGGAGACGGAGATCGGGCCGCTCGTGCATCCCCGGCACGTCGAGAAGGTGGTCGGTTACTTCGCACAAGCAGATGCCGGCGGCGCGCGCATCGCGGCCGGCGGCGAGGCGGCAGCCGGCGGTGGAAATTACGTGCAGCCGACGTTGTTCACCGGCGCACGTAACGACATGGCGATCGCACAGGAGGAGATTTTCGGCCCGGTGCTGACGGCCATCAGCTTTACGGACGAGGCGCAGGCCCTGCGTCTCGCAAACGACGTCCGCTACGGGCTCGCCGCTTACGTCTGGACGGCCGACATCGGCCGTGGCCACCGCCTGGCGCGGGAGCTCGAAGCCGGCATGGTCTGGATAAATTCCGAGAACAACCGCCACCTGCCAGCGCCGTTCGGCGGCATGAAAGCGAGCGGAATCGGCCGCGACGGCGGCGACTACAGTTTCGATTTCTACATGGAAACGAAGAACGTGTGCGTGGCGCTCGGTACTCACCGGGTGCCGGTGCTGGGCGGGGCATGAGTCTTTACCAGGTCCAGAAGTATCTCTACACGCTGAACCGGGATCCGGGTGCCCAGGAACGGTTTCGGCAGGAACCGGAGCGATTGCTGGATGAGTACGAGCTGGCGGCGGATGAGCGCGAGGCGCTGGCGAACGGCGACATCGGGCTCCTGTACGTGCTCGGCGTGAACGGCCAGATTCTCATGCACTATGCCGCATTTCTCGGCATCGAGTGGTTCGACTACCTGGAGATGATGCGCGCCGGCGTGCGGCGCCATGGACCCGTGCGCGCCGGCGTGTACGCCATGACCGGCGGCGGCGCGAGTTTCGCGGACGAGGAGAAGAACTCATGAGCCTCGTGTACGCGGGCATCTGCAGCCACGCACCCGGCATCACGGGCCGCGCTCACCTGGTGCAAAACACGACGCTGCGCGATGCGTTCTACGCGGCCCTGGACGACGAGCGGCGTGCCATCGAAGCGGCGCGGCCCGATGCACTCGTCGTCATCGCCGCGGAACACTTTGCGAATTTCTTCATGAACAATATGCCGGCCTATTGCATCGGCATCGGCGAGAAACATGCAGGGCCGATCGAGGATACGGAATGGCTCGGCATCGAGCGGCGTGAGATTCCCGGTGCCCCGAAGCTGGGGCTCGCGCTGGCAGCCGCGATCATGCAGGCCGTCGATGTTGCCTATGCCGAGGAATGGATGTTCGATCACGGCATCATGGTGCCACTGCATTTCCTCACGCCGCGCTACGACTTACCCATCGTGCCCGTCAACATCAATTGCCAGGGGCCGCCGCTTACGCCGCTGCATCGCGCCTGGGCTTTCGGCGAGGCGCTGCAGCGGGCCTGCGAGGCGGTATCCGAGCGCGTGGCGGTCATCGGTACGGGCGGCATCTCGCATTGGCCGGCGACGCCTGACTCGGGAAAGATCAACGAGAGCTGGGACCGGGAGTTTCTCGACCGGCTGATGCGCAAGGACCGGGAGGCGCTTCTCAGCTACACCGACTCCGAAACGTATCGGGACGCGGGCCAGGGGGGGTTCGAGATCCGTACCCTCATCGCCGCGGCCGCGGCCGCGCGGGGGACCGGGACACTGCGGTTCTACACGGCCGAACTGCCGATTTTTGCGGTCGGCTGCGCCGTGGCGCGCTTCGAGCCGGCAGGCTGATATTCCCGGGTTCGCGCGGGCGCGCGTATCCTGAGAAGATAGCCGCATGACGCATGCCAGGCATGAGCCCATCGTGGCGGTGGCCCCGATGATGGACTGGACGGACCGGCACTGCCGTTACTTCCTGCGCCTGCTCAATCCGCGGGCGCGGCTGTACACGGAGATGGTGACGGCCGCCGCCGTGGTGCACGGCGATGCGCGGCGCCTGCTGCAGTTCGATCCGGCGGAGCACCCGGTTGCGCTGCAGCTAGGCGGCAGCGATCCCGCGAGCATGGCGGCGGCGGCGCGCACCGGCGCGCGCTTTGGCTACGACGAGATCAACGTCAACGTGGGCTGCCCGAGCGACCGGGTGCAAAGCGGCGCCTTCGGCGCCTGCCTGATGGACCATCCCGACCGGGTGGCCGACTGTGTGCGGGCGATGCGGGACGCGACGGAGGTCCCGATTACCGTGAAGATGCGGACAGGCGTCGACGACCGCGACAGCTACGCGTTCCTGTGCGAGTTCCTGGAACCGGTGGCAGAGGCGGGTTGCGCCACCTTCCTCGTGCACGCGCGCAAGGCGCTTCTCAAGGGCCTGAGCCCCAGGGAGAACCGTACGGTTCCGCCTCTCGATCACGAGCGCGTCTACCGGCTGAAGCGGGACTACCCGCAACTTACGATCGTGCTGAACGGCGGTATTTCGAGCACGGCGGACGCGCTGCGGCACCTGGAGCAGGTCGACGGGGTGATGATCGGCCGCGAGGCCTACCAGAATCCATGGTTTCTCGTGGAACTGGAGCGGGCGCTGGGCGGGGAACCGGCCACGCTGCCGCGAGACCGGCAGGACGTCGTGCGGCGCATGCTGCCCTACATCGAGGCGCAGCTTGCGACGGGCACGGAACTCAAGCACATCACGCGCCACATGCTGGGCCTGTTCGCCGGGGTGCGCGGGGCGCGCGGCTGGCGGCGGTACCTGAGCGAGCAGGCGCATCGCCCGGGCGCAGGGCTTGCGGTGGTCGAAGCGGCGCTGGAGCAGCTGCCGGCAGCGGCCTGAAGGTCCCAAGCGTTTAAGCCGCCGACGTCCACCCGGGCACCCGGAAGCAACGTTCGTCGTGCCCGACTATCGGCCGGCGTCTTGCAATCGATCATCTTTCCTCAGCGCAAACCGCGTTTTTTGAGCTCAAAAAGGATTGATTAAGGCCTTCAAAAGACGGTTTTTTCGGCTTATCTTAAACAGAATCAGTCGCTTGCGTTGGTCCGACCCCGGAATGTCTTGGTGAAGGCGGGGATGGGGGCGCCGGTGGCGGAGTTCGGGGTGGTGACGATGGTGACGGTGAGGGTGTTGTCGCTGAGCTCGAGCTCGGCGAAGCCCCAGATGAGGCCCGCCACGTAGAAGCTTTCGAGCTGCGGGTAGCTGCGGTCGCGCCAGGCCATGAACGGCCCGTGGATCGGGCGCTGCTTGCCGGCGGCGCCGGAGACGACGGTGACGAGCGGGGGGCGGTCGAGATAGGCGTCGCCCTCGGTGCGGCAGTCATCCGTGTGCACTTCCAGCGTGTGGTCGTGGCCGGAGACGTAGGCGTCGGCGTAGCGGCAGAGCGAGGGCAGCAGCAAGCGGCGCAGCACCTTCGATTCTTCCTGCTTGCTGCCGGAAGAGGACCACAGCGGGTGGTGCCCGACCACGATCTTCCAGCGCGCGTCGGAATCGGCGAGCGCCTGGGTCAGCCAGTCGAGCATCCGCTTCTCGTCGCCGACGGGCTCGGCCCACGGTTCCTCCCGGTCTTCGACCCCGGTGTCGATCGGTGTGCCGTCGGACGCGAGGGCATCGTCGTACACGGTTTCAGCGGCGAGCAGCACGGTCGTGTCGATGGCGAACAGCTCCACGCCCGGTGCCGGCCGCGTGCGGTAGTAAATGCCGTCCAGCTCGTAGAGCGGCGACTCCTCGAGGTACGCGACCTGCGCCATCGCGCTCTCGCGCGAGGTATCCCAGTCGTGGTTGCCGAGCACGGGATAGATGACGAAATCCGGGTCCTGTTCCTGCAGCGGTGCGTACGGTTTGTGCAGCAGGTCGTCGAAGCGCTGCGCATCCGGGCGACCGTCGCGGCCCAAAGTCGCGCCGGCCGGGTAGATGTTGTCGCCGACCATGATGCCGAAGTCGCAGCGGCCTTCCGGGCGGCACCACGCTTGCGCCGCTTTCGAGACGGGCCACATGCCGCTCGCCATCACCCAGCCGCCGGTCTGCTCGGCGTAGTGCATCGGCGGCAGGCGGAATTGCTCGATGGGCCGGTGGTCCTCGATCCAGTCGTCGAGCTCGTGGATGATGAACTCGCGCCCGGTGAAGGCGTCTTCGTAATCCCCGGCTTCGAGGTAATCGTAATCGTAGCCGGTGTCGCCGAAGGCGAGGATGCTGACCGGCCGGAACGCATCCGCCGCGGGCATTTCAACTGCGCAGGCGGCGAGTAGCAGCGCCGCCGCCGCGGCAAAAAGCCTCCGTGGCCGGATAGTCATGTCGTGTAGCGCTCCGCGATCAGTTCGCGTACCTGTTCTGGCGTGCATAGTACCGGTCCCTCTTTCTCCATCTTCAGGCTCGTAACCGCCGCCGCCCAGGCTGTCGCCTCCGCGGGCGGCGCATCCAGGCGGCAGGAGATGTACGAGCCCATGCAGGTATCGCCGCGCCCGCTCCTGCCGACCAGCTCGCGCGGATAAAAGCCCGCGTCGCTGTACTTGCCGTTGGCGAGCACCAGCAGCCCGTCGCGGTGCGTGAGCACGATCTCGGAGGGGCCATACTCGGCGAGCGCCGCCGCGGCCCGGCGTATATCCGTTTCCCCGGTCAGGTAATGGGCTTCCACCGCGTCCGTTTTCAGGATGTCGAGCAAGCCGAGCACCGCCGCCTGCTCCGGCCACGGCTCGTAGCGGAGCTGGCCGTCGCCCGTGACGACGCGCACGAATCCCTGCACGTCGGCACACAGCAGCCCGCCCTTTTCGCGCAGCGTCTCCAGCACCTCGAGCGGCGCCTCGCCGCGCGCCGAGCCGTTCACGACGAACGCGCGCGCGCTGAAATCCTCGAACATCTCCGGCGCGAACGGCTCGGCGACGGCCGCGACGATGAGCCGCCGCTCGTCGACATTCGCCGTCGGGTATTCCAGCCGCATCAGGGTCGAGTGCCGCGATTCGATGACGTGTACCTCCACCCCCCTGGCGCGCAGCCCGTCGGTGGAAGCCCGGTCTTCGTTAGCGAGCCGCGTGACAGCACCTACCTTCAGGTTTTTGAGCGCGGCGGCATGCGCGGCGTAGCTGTAGCCGCCGCCGTGCACCTGCCGCGTGCCCGCAGCGGACACGATGGTGTCCTTGGTGTAATTGCCGATGGTAAGGACGTCATAGGAAGGCATGGAGAAAACCTCTATCCGAAAGTCAGTCGCGGAGCTGCACGCGCCAGAGCGTAGCCGCCAGCAGCAGCGACACGACCGCCGCGCCCATCCAGAACATGATCGCGCTGGTGAAATCGTAGACGCGCTCGCCGTTCACCATCGTCATGCCCTGCTGTATCAGGTAGCCGCTGATGTTTTCCTGGATGCCGGCCCCGACGTAGCTGAATACGCCGATGAAGCCCATGACGGCGCCCGCCGCGCGTTTCGGCGCGATGTCGACGCCGAACAGGCCGCCGAGCGAGGTGACCAGCCCGTTCAGACCGATGCCGTACAGCGCGAAGGCGAAAACGAGCATCGGCAGGTTACGCGGCCCGAAGAAGATCAGGTACAGCGCGACGATCTCGACGATCGCGAACAGCAGGTTCGCCGGCGGCCGCCGCGCACCGAATACCTTGTCCGAGATGAAGCCGAACGCGATGCAGCCGGCGATCCCGGCGAGCGTGTTCACCATCAGCAGCGTACCGGCCTCGACCAGGGTAAAGCCGCGCGCCTCCTGCAGGTACAGGATGCCCCAGCTGTTGATGGCGTAGCGCACGACATAATTGGTGGCGCTCGCGAGCGCGAGCACCCAGATGGAGGGCAGGGCGAGGATCGAGAGCTGCGTTTTCCAGATGTTCGCCGTCGACGACTGCCGCGCCGGTTGCCAATGGTCGTTGTGCCAGTCGTTGATCTCGGGCAGGCCCAAGGTGCGCGGGCGATCCTGCATCAGGGCGTAGACACCGAGCGCAACGAGGATGCACAGCAGTCCGGGCCCCCAGAAGCCGAAGCGCCAGCCCCAGGCGGCAACCATGCCGGCGACCACGACGAAAGTCAGGCCCTCGCCGATCGAGTGCGCGGTGCTCCAGATGCCGTAATATCGGCCGCGCTCGCGATTGCTGAACCAGTTGGCGAGCGTGACGATGCCGGCGGGCGCGCCGAAGCCCTGGAACCAGCCGTTCAGGGCCCACAGCACGACCGACAGTGTCAGCACGGTGGAAAACCCCATGCCGACGTTCAGGAGCGCCGACATCAGGAGCCCGAACGCGAAGAACACTTTCATGTTCGCGTGATCGGAGAGGAAGCCGTTGGTCAGCTTGCCGACGGCGTAGGTATAAAAGAGCGCGGAGCCGATCAGCCCGAGCTCCACCGGCGTGAAGACCCCGGTGTCGATCAGCGGCTGCTTGACGACCGAGAGCGCGAGCCGGCAGGTGTAGGCGATGCCATACCCCAGGGTGATGGCGATGAGGACCCGCATGCGATGGCGGCGGTACAGGCGGTCCACCGTGGCGCGGTCATCGATTGACGGCCGGTCGGACCCGGTGGCAAACAGCGCGATCAACTTGTGGAAAATGGCCCAGCCCCCGACTTCAGGAACCCTTAAGGTTTTGAAATTTTCATTCGATTATAATAGACAATAGAATTAATGTTCCACCTTTGCCCGGCGCGCCGCGCCCGGCCTGTTTGGACACGGGGAAACCATGAAAACCATCTACCGGACTGCTTTGCTGCTGCTCCTCGCCGGTTGTGCGCGCGTCGAGCCCGGCACCGAGCTCGCCGGCGGCAGCCCGGCACCGATCCGCATTCCGGCCAGCGCCGTCACGGAGCCGGTCGAATTCGGCGCCCTGGTGAATGCCGCGTTCTGGATCGATCCGGCCCAACCCGAGGCGGCGCTCATCCTCGGGGCCGCCGGCATCTCCGGCCTCGAGATGTACCGTCCGGACGGCACGCGCGCCGGCGGCTTCGGCGACGTCGATGCCGGCTTCGTCACGGTCATTCCCGACCCGTACGGCGAGAGGGCGCCGCTCGTCGTGGTGTATGACCGGTACGACTCAGCGCTCAAGGGCTATCGTCTCGAACGCGAGGCGCTGACGCTCTCCCCGGCCATGCCCGAACCATTGCCGCTCGGCGACGAGCTGACCGGCCTGTGCCATTACCACAGCCCGCTCTCCGACAGCGATTACCTGTATGCCGTCACGGACGCCGGCGTGATCCTGCACTTCGAGCTGTTCAGGGACGGCGGGGCGGTCGGCGGGCAACTGCTGCGCACGATTCCATCGGGCAAGGGCAGCGGCTTCTGCGACGTCGACCCGGCGAACGCCGCGCTCTACGTCGCGGAGGAGAACGTCGGCATCTGGCGCTTCGGCGCGGAGCCGGAGAGCGACACGACGCGCGAGCCGGTGGCATTGATCGCGCCCTGGGGCCTGCTGAGCGACGAGGTCAAGGGCGTCGGCATCTACAAAGCCGACCCGGAAACGGCTTACCTCATCGCCGCCGACATCGGCGCGAACCGGCTGGCGGTGTTCGATCCGGCCACGGCGAGCCTGCTCGGTGCGGCGGTCATCCCCGAGCTCGTCGAAGCCGAAGGCGTGGCGGTCACGACCGTAGCGCTCGGGGGCGAGTACCCGGCGGGCCTGATTGCCGTCGCGGACGAAGACGAATCCGCGGGCGGCACCGACATCAAGCTCATCGACTGGCAGACAGTGGCCGACGCGCTGGTCCTGCGGGCGGCAGAAGGCCCGCCGGCGCGGCCCGAACCGGTACCCTCGGTGCGGCCGGTGCTGGAAACCGAGGTCGCGGCGAGCTACGGCGACGCGGCCGACGACCCGGCGATCTGGGTGCACCCGGAAGACCCGGCCAAAAGCCTCGTTATTGGCACGGACAAGCAGCTCGGCCTGTACGTGTTCGATCTCGAGGGCCGCACGGTACAGACGCTGCCGGACGGCCGCATGAACAATGTCGACCTGCGCCAGGGCTTTTCCCTCGGCGGCAAAACCGTCACCGTCGTCGCCGCGAGCAACCGCAGCAATGACAGCATCGCGGTCTACAAGATCGAGCCTGACACCGCGCGCCTGGTCGAAGCGGCCGCCGGCACCTTGCCGACCGGCTTCACCGACCCGTACGGCCTCTGCCTCTATCGCAGCGCCGCCTCCGGTGAGTTCTACGTGTTCGTGAACGAGGGCGGGGAGGGCACGTTCCGGCAGTGGCGGTTGTTCGATAACGGCAACGGCCGCGTGGCCGCGGAGCTCGTCCGCGAATTTGCCGTCGGCTCGCAGGCCGAGGGCTGCGTCGCCGACGACGCGCTCGGTCACCTCTATGTCGCGGAGGAGGACCGCGGCATCTGGAAATACGCCGCCGAGCCGGACGGCGGGGACGCGCGGACGTTCATCGACGCCACGGAAGACGGCCGCCTCGAGGCCGATGTCGAAGGCCTGGCCCTCTGGACGCAGGAGGACGGCACCGGCTACCTCATCGCTTCCAACCAGGGCGCCGACAATTACTACGTCTACGAGCGCGGCGGCGAGAACGCCTACGTCGGCCACTTTCATATCGTCGCGAATGCCACCGAGGGCATAGACGGCGCCTCCGAAACCGACGGCCTCGACGTCACCAGCGCCCCCTTAGGCGAGCGCTTCCCCCAGGGCCTGCTCGTCGTCCAGGACGGCCGCAACATTGCCCCCGAGGAACGCCAGAACTTCAAATACATCTCCTGGGCCGACATCGCCGAAGCCCTCGACCTCTGACCGGGCCAACATCCTCGACGGTGACCCGGCCAACATCCTCGACCGGTGCCCCGGCACCGGTAGGAGCCCGCCATGCGGGCGACCGCTACGCCGTTCAACGAAGTTTCGTTGGCACCGCCGTTCCGGGCACGGACAAAGGAGGGCGATGCGTGGCCCGCTC
>CAZSKQ010000016.1:21551-43272 GCA_964607425.1 uncultured Woeseiaceae bacterium | reverse complement strand
TCGCGTTCCAGCGCCAGCGCGTGCCGAACATCGGCGCGTCGAGCAGCGCCTGCGTGAGAACCTCGCGCACGCTGGCGGAGTGCAGGTAGCGGGTAATCGCTTCCAGGTCGAAGCTGTGGGTGGCGCCCAGCGACAGCACGATCGTGTTCTCGTCGGCGGCCGCCTGCAGCTCGAAATTGAAGCTGCGGCAGAAGCGCTTGCGCAGCGCAAGGCCCCAGGCGCGGTTGATGCGCGAGCCGTACGGCGAATGGATGACGAGATGCTGGTCGCCCGCCTCGTCGAAGAAGCGCTCGAACACGATCGTGTCATGGGTCGGCAGCACGGTCAGCGCGGCGCGCGAGGCGGCGGTGTAGTCGACCACCTGTCTTGCGGCGGCCTCACCGAGTCCAAGCTCTTCGGTGGCCCAACGGAGCGCCTGGTCCTCGCCGCCTTCGAGCCGCTGCCCGAGCTCGGCGCGCAAGCGGCTCACCGCGCGCGACAGCTCCTCGCTGCGGCCCGGCGCCTCGCCGAACCAGAACGGGATATTGGGCGGCTGGCCTTTCGCGTCCTCGGCGTAGACCTTGCCTTGCTGCACCTTGGCAACGCGATAGGAGGTATTGCCGAGCTGGAAGATGTCGCCCGGAATGCTCTCGAACGCGAAATCCTCGTTAAGCGTGCCGATTCTCAAACCTTCCGGCAGCAGCACGACGTCGTAGTCGAACTGGTCCGGGATCACGCCGCCGTTGGTGAGCGCCGTGAGCCGCGCGCCGCGCCGCGCGCGCAGCACACCGTTGACGGCGTCGCGGTGCAGGTAGGCGCCACGCCGCCCGCGGCGCGTGGTATAGCCGTCGGCCAGCATCTTCACGACGTCGGTGTACTCGGCTTGCGTAAGCCCGCGGTACGGCCAGGCGCGGCGCAGCTGTGCATACAGGGCGCCCTCGCCCCATTCGCGGCCCGCCACCTCGGCAACGATCTGCTGCGCGAGCACGTCGAGCGGCTTGTCCGGAAGCGCGAGCACGTCCAGCTCGCCGCGGTTCACGGCGTCGAGCAGCGCGGTGCATTCGACGAGATCGTCGCGGGTGAGCGGGAAGAGCCTGCCTTTCGGGGTCGCGTGCACGGCGTGGCCCGCGCGGCCGACGCGCTGCAGCAGCGCGCCGATCGCCCGCGGCGAGCCGAGCTGGCAGACGAGGTCGACATCGCCGATGTCGATCCCGAGCTCGAGCGACGATGTTGCAACCAGCGCGCGCAGCCGGCCGGCCTTCAGGCGCTGCTCCGCATCCAGCCGGTGCTTGCGCGAGAGGCTGCCGTGATGCGAGGTGACGCTTTCCTCGCCGATGCGTTCGGCGAGGTGCCGCGCCACGCGCTCGCACTGGCGCCGGTTGTTGCAGAAGATCAAGGTGGTCCGGTGCGCGGCGACCAGCTCGGCGAGCTGGTCGTAGAGCTCGCTCCAGACTTCGTTCGCCATCACGGCTTCGAGCGGCGAGCGCGGCACGATGAGCGCGAGATCGCACTCGCGCTGGTGCCCGGTGTCGATGATCGTGCAGTCCTCATCGCCGGCAAGGAACCGGGCCACGGCCTCCATCGGCTTCTGCGTGGCGGACAGGCCGATACGCACCGGCGGCCCGGCGCACAGCGCATCCAGCCTTGCGAGCGAGAGCGCCAGGTGCGCGCCGCGCTTGGTGCCGGCGACGGCGTGGATCTCGTCGACGATCACCGTTTGCACCGTCGAGAGGATGTCCCGCCCGGATTCCGACGTCAGCAGGATGAAGAGCGACTCCGGCGTCGTCACGACGATGTGCGGCGGCGTCCGCCGCATCTTCGCGCGCTCGTGCTGCGGCGTGTCCCCGGTGCGCACCAGCGCGCGGACCTCGACGTCCGGCCGGCCTTCCTCGAGCAGCGCGTCGCGGATCCCGGCGAGCGGCTCCTCGAGGTTCTTGTGGATGTCGTTCGACAGCGCCTTCAGGGGCGAGACGTAGAGCACCCGGGTCTCGTCCGGCAGCCCGCGCTCGTCGCCTTCGCGCACGAGGTCGTTAATGGCCGAGAGAAAGGCCGCCAGCGTCTTGCCGGAGCCGGTGGGCGCGGCCAGAAGCGTATGGCCGCCCTGCCGGATCGCGGGCCAGGCGGCGGCCTGGACGGGCGTCGGCTGCCCGAACCTGCCCGCGAACCAGCGGCGGACAGCGGGGTGGAAGTTATTCGAGGCCATGGCTACAGGATAGCGCCCCGGCGCTTTCGCCGGGAAGGCTGGTTGGAGGCAGGCGCGCGTCGATATCGATCGTTGTCCCGGAAAGCCTTGCGGTGGCGCTGTTCACCCCTGAGCCGGAGCATCGAGCCTGAACGGGTTACGCCGCCCCGCTTTGCGCCTGCACCCAGCGCACGATGTCCGCCGATCGCATGGCGCCGGACTGGCGGGCGACCTCGCGGCCGTTCCTGAACATGATCATGGTGGGGATGCTGCGGATCGAGAATTGCGCGGCGATGTCCTGTTCGTTCTCGGTGTTCAGCTTCACCAGCCGGGCCGCGTGACCGAGTTCCGCAGCGGCGCGCTCGAACTCGGGGGCCATCATCCGGCACGGACCGCACCACTCCGCCCAGAAGTCCACCACCACGGGAATGTCGTTGCGGCTGACGTGCTTGCGGAACGCCTCGCCGCCCAGGTCGATGGGCCGGGCGTCGAACAGGGCCTCGCGGCACTTGCCGCACTTCGGCTCGTCGGCCAACCGATCCGGAGGTATACGGTTCACGGTTTCGCAGTGGGGGCAGACGATGTGGCGTGGCGTGCTCATGGATAATTCCGGTAGCGCGTTCGAACCGTAATGCGCCCGGACGGCGCAATATCAAGCCGCCACGCCAGTGCCCGTGTCGCCGGGCAAATGCCCCCGGGCCGGGTACCGCTACTACCTACCTCCCGCGTTCTGATTATCCGTGCCGGGTGCCGGCCCCAGGCGCCGGTCAGGACCAGCTCAGGTCCTGCTTCGCGATGGGCGTCGCGCGAATGCGCTTGCCGGTGGCGAAGAAAATCGCGTTCCCGACCGCCGGCGGTACGGGCGGCCCGGCGGGCTCGCCGATGCCGCCCCACCAACCGGCCTCCGACAGGGCGAAATGCACCTCGATCCGGGGCGCCTGGTGCAGGCGCATCAGCTGGTAGGTGTCGAAGTTGTCGTTGACGAAGCGTCCCTGCTCGAGCTCCAGCCCGCCGTAGAGCGCGTGCGACAGCTCCCAGATGACCGAGCCCTCCATCTGTTCGGCCGCCGCGCGCGGATTGATGACGTAGCCGCTGTTCATGACGAGCACGACCTTGTCCACGGAGAGCTCGCCCTCGCGGCTGACTGAAACCGTCGCGCAAGCCGCGCAGTAGGAGGCGTGATCCTCGATCACGGCGACGCCCATGCCCTGCCCGCGCGGCAGGTCCGTGCGGAACCCCGCCACCTCCTTCAGCTTCGAGAGCACGCGCTGCCACGGTTCCAGCCCGCGGGTCATCTCGAGCCGCCATTCCAGCGGATTGCGGCCGCCCGCGAGCGCCATCTCGTCGACGAACTGCTCGACGATGAAGCCGTTCTGGTTGGTGCCGGGCGCGCGGTGGGTGGCGGTCGGGATGTGCGACGGGGCGGCGTGCCGCTCGTGACGGCGATGCGGCACGCGATAGGGCATGTCGGCAATCCCGCGATCGGCGAGCCGGATACTGAGCGGATTGCGCGTGAACACGACCGACCGCGAGAGCAGGGCTTCGGGCAATCCATCCTCGCCGAGCGCGGCGCTCAAGCGCGCGTACACCGGCGGCCGCTGCTTGTCCTGGCGGATGTCCTCCGCGCGTGACCAGATCACCTGGACCGGACGCCCGACCTGGCGCGAGATTTCCGCGGCCTGCCGGGTCACGGCCGTGGCGCCGCCGCCGTTGCCGCCGAACGCACCGCCGATGAACGCCGTGTGGACGTACACGTCGCGCGGGTCGCGCCCGAGTTGGTCGGCCGCGAGCTGCAATGCCGTCGCCTGGTCCTGGGTGGGTGACCAGACGTCGACGCGTTCCGGCGTCACGTTCACGGTGGCGTTGATCGGTTCCATCCGCGCGTGCGTTTCGTACGGGCGGTGGTAGTCGGCGCTGAGGACCCGGCCGGACGCGGCAAGCCTGCCGGCGGCATCGCCGGTATTCGAGCTCACCTCGCCCGGCACATCGAGCAGCTCACGCGCCTGCGCGGCCTGCGTGGCGCTGCTCACCTCGCCGTCCGGACCAACGTCCCATTCAATGGGCATCGCATCCAGCGCGGACTGCGCGCGATACCAGGAATCGGCGACGATAGCGACGCCGTCCTGCAGGTCGGCATTGTCGCGGCGCCCCGGGACGGCACGCAATTCGACCGCGGCGATGACGCCGCGGCGGTTCCTGACGCGGTCAAAGTCGTAGCCTGTGAGCCGGCCCCACGGCACGGGACAGCACTTGACGGCGGCATACACCATCCCGTCGAGCCGCGTGTCGATGGCGTACCGTGCACTGCCGTCGGATTTCACGGCCGCGTCCAGCCGCGGTATCGGTCGGCCCAGCAGCCACCACTCGCCGGGCGTCTTGATCGCCGGTTCGGCTTCGAGCGTGACCTCGGCCGCGGCGGCCGCGAACTCGGCGTAAGGCGCGCTGCGGTTGCCGGCGCTGAGCCGTCCCTGCCGTGCCGTCACGGCGGCGCGATCGACGCCCCAGGCCGCTGCCGCCGCCGCCTTCAGCCTTTCGCGCGCCGACGCCCCCGCCTGCATGATGTGCGGGTGCTGGTCGCGCACGAGCTGCGAGCCGTGAGTGGACGTCACGATGTACTCCCTGCCGCCGTTCACGTGCCGGTTCATGTCCGCGAACACCGCCTGGATGCTATCCCAGGGCACGTCCAGCTCTTCGGCGAGGAGCATCGCGACCGAGGTGAGCGCGCCCTGCCCCTGCTCGGTATGCGGCACCCGGATCGTGACGATGCCGTCGGCATCGATCGTCAGCCAGGCATTGATCTCGACGCCGTCCGTCGGCGCGGTCCAGGGTTTCGGTGCAACGGCGGCCGCATACGTGCCGGGAACGTGAAAGCCGAGGATGAGTCCCCCGCCGGCGCCGACCATCGTGCGGATCACGGTGCGGCGCGAAACCGTCGCCTGCGCGCGCATCACGAGCTCCTCTTCGGCTGCGCGAGCTTCGCCGCGCGATGAATGGCTTTCCTGATGCGCGGATAGGTGCCGCAGCGGCAGAGATGCCCGGCCATCGCCGCGTCGATCTCGTCGTCACCGGGATTCGGCGAGCGTGCAAGCAGCGCCGCCGCTTCCATGATCTGGCCCGACTGGCAGTAGCCGCACTGCGGCACCGTGTGCTCGACCCACGCCCGCTGCACGGGATGTCCGCCGTCGGGTGACAGCCCTTCGATGGTGGTGATTTCAGCGCCGGCGGCACTCGCAACGGGCGTGCTGCAGGCGCGCACCGGGCGGCCGTCGAGGTGCACCGTGCAGGCGCCGCACTGCGCAATGCCGCAGCCGAACTTCGTGCCCGTCAGGCCGAGGTACTCGCGCAGGACCCAGAGCAGCGGCATTCCGGGCTCGACGTCGAGCTCGTGCGGCCTCCCGTTCACCTTCAGTGTCACTGCCATGGCGTCCCCCGGCGAAGTCGCTTGCTACCGGGATTCTAGTGCACGCCCGGCATGCGCGAAATGGCGCGAAGGAACCCTTTGTGCGCTTGCCGCGATTATGCCGCTTTGGTCTGAGCGGCGTGTGCGGGTGGCTACGAGCGACGCCCATGCCCGCCTCGAGCCCCCCGCACCATCTCCACCGCCGCCGGCCGAGCGCTGCCGCGGTAACCGGCGCACCCGCCCGGCGCCGGTTGCGCCGGACGGGCGTTATTCTGTAAGGATCAATTGCTTGCCCCTCGCGCGGTCGACTCGAGTTGGGCTCGCAGCCGCGGGAGCTGCGTCCGCTTCTCGAGGGTCGCGACCGCATCTTCGACGGCCGTCTCGTTGCACTCCCGTTGCGAACGCTGCATCTCCAGCTGGCGTTCGTGCGACGGGCCGCAAACCGTGCGCGCCGCCACGTTAAGCCGATGGTAGAGTGTTTCCACCCCGGCGGGCGTCGCGAGGTTGAGGTCCGAGTACCGGACGGTCACCGTGCGGAGATCGGAAGGCCGCTCGGCCTGAACGGCGCCGGAACCGATGACGAGCACGGCGCCGGCGAGCGACGCAAACAGCCTCGACCGGCCTTGCCGGCTGACTCTGTTCGTCTTTCTTCTGGATACATTCATGGCAATCCTCTCATTGCAGGAGTTGTGGCGGCCGCGCGCACCCCGCGCGGTCCCGGATGGCATGGCGGGACACACCAGGACCATGGCTCGCAACCGTAAAGGTGCTGCGTGGTAGCCGCCGTGGGCGGGCTCGTGGAAAGTGATCCGATCGACAAGCGGCCGGGGGTACGGGTACGCCTGCTCGGATCGATGACGCTCAGCCGCCACGGCCAGGTGCTGCCGTTACCCACCTCGCGCAAGGCGCGCGCACTGCTCGCGTTCCTCGCGGTTTCGCCGGCGCCCGTATCGCGCAGCCGCCTCTGCGAGCTGCTGTGGGATGTACCGAACGACCCGCGCGGCGAGCTGCGCTGGTGCCTCAGCAAGCTGAGGCGGGTCCTCGACCAACCCGGCCGCCGCCGCGTCCGGACCGGCAGCGACACGATCAGGCTCGATCTCGCCGATTGCTTCGTCGATGCGCTGGAGGTCGCCCGCGCGGCGCGGCAGGGCTTCGAGAACCTGGAAACGGAGCGCCTGCGCGCCCTTTCCGGGCTCTTCACCGGCGAGTTCCTCGAAGGCATGGAGCTCAACCGCAGCCCGGATTTCTGCGCCTGGGTGCTCGCTGAGCGCCGCCGCTTCCACAGCCGGCACCTGGCAGTGCTGGCACAGCTCGCGAGCAGCACCGCGGGCGACGAGGTATTCCGCTATCTCGAAAGCTGGATGCAGCTGGCTCCCTTCGATTCGCGGGTTCACGAGCTGTTGCTGACCGCGCTGGCGCGGCGCGGCCGCATGCGCGACGCGGAGGAGCATCTCGCCGCGACCGCTCGCCAGTTCGAAGCCGAAGGCCTGGATCCACGGCCCATTCGCAACTTCTGGCGGGCAGCGTGGGCCAGGGAGCATCTCGCGGCCCGGGTTGGCGACGCTCCAGTCGCCGCGCCGCTGCGCCCGGACAACGGCGCTTCCGCCGCGGAGGCTGCGCACCGGGTGTCGCTGGCCGTGCTGCCTTTTGACGAGTGGCCGCGTCCGGAGGGAACGGCGCAGCGCGCCGGTGAGCTCGTGCAGGACGTGATCGCCAGGCTCACCGGGCTGCGCAGCTTCCGCATCCTCGCGGGACCTGCCGCGCCGGGCGCGCGGCCACACCCCCGCGGCGGCGAAGATACCGCCGCCGCTCTGGACGCGGATTACACCGTCGGCGGCGTGCTGCGGCGGCAGGCGAAGCGCCTCGACGTGGCGGTCCAGCTGGTCGAAACGCGCCTCGGGCGGATCGCCTGGGCGGACGTTTTTCACCACACGCTGGATGATGCGCTGCAGAGCCTGGAGGAGATCGGCTACCGAATCGTCGCGCCGGTCGCGAGTGAAATCGAGCGCCTGGAGTGCAATCGCGCCATCCTGAAGCCGCCCGGCTCGGTGGACGCATGGGAGGCGCACCATCGGGGCCTGTGGCACCTGTACCGGTTCGACCAGGCCGAGAACGAGCGGGCGCGGCATTGCTTCGAGCTGGCGCTGCGCCTGGACCCGACCTTCGCGCGGGTTTACGCCGGCCTGTCGCTTGCGCATTTCCAGGACGCGATCCAGGGCTGGAGCGAGGCCGGCGCCGTCGAACGGGCGATCGAGGCCGCCGGACGGGCGCTCGTGGTAGATGCCCGCGACCCGGCCGCTCACTGGGCAATGGGGCACGCCCTGTCATTGCGCGGCGAGCGCGGGGCACTGACCGAGCTGGAGACGGCGATCGAGCTGAGTCCCGAATTCGCACGGAATCGCTTCGCTCTCGCCTTCGTGCACGAGCGCCCGCGCGCGAGTGCCCCGGCAGGCTTTGCCGGGCTTCCCGGCCACCTGCCGATGGAAGCGCCGGCCGCGGGCGATCATGCGGTGATCGGCACCACCTTGCCGCTGGTCGGGGAGTTGCTCGCCGACGCCTGCGACCTGCACTGGGACGAGCCGGTGCTCGACATCGCGGCGGGCAACGACAGCGTCGCACTCGCCGCGGCGCGGCGCGGCTGCAAGGTGACTTCCGCCCCGCTGCCCCCGGTCCTGCGGCCGGGCACCGGCGGCCGCAGGCCGGCTGCCGGGAGCTCGCGCCCGGGTTCTTCCGACACGTTGCCGTTTCCGGACGCAAGCTTCGAGGCGGTGGTGTCCACGTTCGGGGTGATGTTTTCCTGCCGCCCGGCGAAGACGGCCTCCGAGCTCGCACGCGTGTGCCGGCCGGGCGGGCGCATCGGGATCGCGAGCTGGACCCCCGAGGGATTCATCGGGCGCATGTTGCGGGTCCTCTGGCGTTACCTGCGCGCGCTTTCGGGCGTGCAATCGCCGTGGCTCTGGGGCGTAGAGGCCTCGCTCTGGTCGCTGTTCGGAGCGGACGCGGCGAGCATCTCCGCGACCCGCCGAACCCTGAACTTCCGCTTTCGCTCCGTCACGCACTTCCTCGACGTGTTCTGGAGCTGGTGCGCACCGCTGCAACGCGCATTCGGCGCCGTGCTCACGGAGCAGCCGCAGGCGCTGGATCGCCGCCTCGTCGAGCTGCTGGGCGAGCGCCACCGTAGCGACCCCGGGCCGCTCGTCATCCCGGGTGAATACCTGGAGGCCGTCATCGTCCGCGCCTGACGGTTGCAACCGGTCCGGCCGTATAAAATGCCCGCATGACCGTTCTTCGCGGCGCCCTCCTGCAGGCCAGTTATCGCAATGTCACCGAACCCGGCGGTGGCCGGGTCCCCGTAGTGCATCTCTACGGCCGGCTCGAGGACGGCGCAACCTTCCTCATTCGCGACGACCGGCAGCGGCCGCACTTCCATATTCGCGAGGCCGATGCCGCGCGGGCTCGCGACCTCGGCGCACCGGCGGCCGAAGCTCGTGGCGAGATCACGTTCGACGGCGAGCCGGCAGCGACGGTGACGGTGGCAGTGCCCTCCGACGTGCCGCCCCTGCGCGACCGCCTGCACCGGGAAGGCATCGAGACATTCGAAGCCGATGTGCGTTTCGCGACTCGCTACCTGATCGAGCGCGGCATCAAGGGCGGCTGCGAAATCGAAGGACAGCCAGTGGCCGGGGACGGCGTCACGTGGGTGTTCGACAACCCCGTGCTGCGGCCCGCGAATGCGCAGGTCACCCCGCGGATCCTCTCCTTCGACATCGAGACCGACATCGACGGCGAGCGGCTGCTCGCCATCTCGCTCTACGGCGAGGGCCTGGACGAGGTGCTGATCGTCGACGGCAGCGCGCGGCCCATGCCGGAAAAAGCCACCCGCTGTGCCGACGAGAGCGCCGCACTGGACGGCTTCTGCGAACGCGTACAAGCGTTCGACCCCGACGTCATCACGGGCTGGAATACGATCGATTTCGATTTCACGGTGCTGGAGCGCATCGCGGCACGCCTGCGGCATCCGTTCCGGCTGGGCCGCGGCGCCGGGGCGATTCGCCTGCGCAAGGCCGAAGGCTACTTCGGCAGCGGCCAGGCCACGATTCCCGGGCGCCTGGTCCTCGACGGCATCGACCTCTTGCGCGGCGCGTTCATGCGCATGGAAGACTACTCGCTCGAGAGCGTCGCCCGTCATGTGCTCGGCGAAGGGAAGGCACTGAAAGGAGACGTGCACGGCCGCGGCGAGGAGATCGTGCACAACTACAAGCACGACCTGCCCGCGTTCGCGCTGTACGCACGCACCGATGCACGGCTCGCGTACGACATCGTCGACAAGCTCGCGCTCGTGCGCCTCGCGTTCGAGCGCAGCCAGCTTGCCGGCATGATGCCGGACCGGGTCGCGGCGAGCATCGCCTCGTTCGATTTCGTCTACCTGGGCGAGCTCGGCAAGCTCGGTATCGTCGCGCCCACCGTGCGCTCGGGCGATTCGCGCGTGCACGCGGCGCAGCAGGGCGGCCACGTGCTCGAGCCCGTGGCGGGGCTGCATCGCAACGTCTGGGTGTTCGATTTCCGCAGCCTGTATCCCAGCCTTATCCGCACCTTCAACATCGATCCGCTCTCCTACGTGCCGGAACCCGCGGCGGAAGACGATCTCATCCGCACGCCCGGCGGCGCGTTCCGCCGCGCGCATGCGATCCTGCCGCGGCTGCTCGACGAGCTGTTCCCGCGCCGCGCGGCCGCCATCGACGCCGGCGACAAGGTGAAAGCGCACGCGATCAAGATCCTGATGAACTCCTTCTACGGCGTGCTCGGCACTCCGGCTTGCCGCTTCTACAACCCGGCACTCGCGAACTCGATCACCGGCACGGGCAAGGAGCTTTTGCTCTGGTCAAAGCGCTGGTTCGAGGAGGCGGGCCTCCGGGTGCTCTACGGCGACACGGACAGCCTGTTCGTCGCCTCGGCTGCCGGGGAGGACGCGGCAATGGCGCGCGGGGCTGAACTCGCGGCGCAGCTGAACGACGAGCTCGCGCGGTACATCCGCGATCGCTGGGGCGTCGAAAGCCGTCTCGAGCTCAAGCTGGAAAAACTCTACGCGCGGCTGTTCCTCTCGACGGCGCGCCACAGCGCCCGCGGCGCCAGCAAGCGCTACGTGGGCCAGCGCGCGGGCGGCGACATCGAATTCGTTGGCATGGAGGTAGTACGCAGCGACTGGACCGCGCTCGCGAAGGACGTGCAGCGCGAGCTCTACCGCCGCCTGTTCGCCGACGAGCCGGTGGAGGATTATCTCGCCGGGGTAGTCGCAAAACTGCGCGCCGGCAAGCTGGACGACGCACTCGTCTACCGCAAGCGGCTGCGCAAGGCAGCGGCGGCCTACACCGCCACCACGCCGCCGCACGTCGCCGCGGCCCGCAAGTCCGGACAGCGCCCGGGACGTTCGATCAGCTATGTCATGACCACCGACGGCGCGGAGCCGATCGACAACATCCGGCACCCGATCGATCGCGAGCACTACGTGATGAAGCAGGTCAAGCCGGTGGCGGAGCCGGTGCTTGCGGTGCTTGGGCTGCACTTCGAGCAGGCGATCGGCGACGAGCGGCAGATCGACATGTTCCTGTAAAGAGGAACCCTGTTCAGCCCGCCTTTCCGTCCACCCTGGGCCGCAGGAGGATCGGCGTGTACACCCACGCATACAAGGCAAACGCGGCGATCCACAGCAGTCCGGCGCAGACGACGACGTGCGTGTAATCCAGCGGTAGCACAGCCGGGCCCAAAGCGCGTACCGCCGCCGCCGCGACCAGCAGGCCGTAGGCCCAGGCGATCGGCTTCGGGGCAACCAGCGGCCGGCCGGTGTGGCCCAGGGTCGCGCGCGTCATCACCGCGAGAATCATGGTCGCGGCGGCGCCGGCACCCAGCGCGTGCGGCCAGTGCACGGCCCAGGCGGCGCCCGTCAGCATCCAGGCCGCCTTCAGGAACAAGCCGACCGGCAGCCAGGCATACGCCGCGTGCAGGATCCAGACGATCGGCTCGGGAAACGTGCGTACCGTCTGCCAGCCCGTCATGCGGGCAACGTGCGCCAGCGCAGCAAGCAGCGCAACGACGGCCGTCGCCCAGTGGGCAGGCAGCAGGAGATCGAACAGGATTACCGCCACCATACCGCCGATCGCCAGCCGCTCGACCACGGGGAAAGTGCGCACCTGCGCCGCGACGCCCCGCTTGCGAAGCCCGCCCGCCGTAAACGCCGGCACGATGCGCCCGCCGATGACGGTGACCAGCAGCAAGACGATGTCGAGCGCAATGCGCACAGCCCGGCTTGCAAGCAGTACGTCGCCTTCCGCCAGTGCATAAACGAAGGCCGCATCGGTTGCCCACAAGGCGAAGATAACGAAGAGCAGCGGCCGGTTGCGATTCGTCGAACGGAACAGGGCCGGCGCCAGGGTGATGGCGAGCGCGGGCAGGAACGCAAGCTCGGCCACCGCGACCAGCGGCAACGGCAGCATGCCGGCCGCGGCTATCGCTATGCGGCCGGCCAGCCAGGCGCAGAACAGGATGATCAACGGGCGGCCGGCATAGCCTCGCGAGCCGGTCCAGCTGGGCACCGCCGTCAGCATGAAGCCGGCGATCGCCGCGGCCACGAACCCGAACAGCATCTCGTGCGCATGCCAGAGGAAAGCCGGCAGCGAGCCGAACGGCGCCGCACCCGCCCGGTACAGCAGCAGCCACGCGCCCACCGCAAGCAGCGCGTACCAGCCTGCCGCGAGGAAGAACGGCCGGAAACCGTACGCGAACGGAACGAACCGCGCCATCAATCCACCAGCGCCGCCAGCGGTCCGAGCGGGTGGTGGGCGCGGGCCACGGCGACTATGGACCCGAACACCGCGAGCGCACCCACGAACGACGCCAGCCGGATGCCGGGTGTGCGGCCACGCTTCAACGCAAACGTGCCGAGCCCGATGTAGACAACGAGCAACACGAGTTTGACCGTGAGCCAGCCGTTCGCGTAGAGAGCCGCCGGCAGGATCGCCACCAGCCCGATTGCAGCCAGCAGCAGTATCGTATCGATGCCGTAGCTCAGGTAGCGCACGGGCGCGGTCATCGGCCAGCGCGCCCGGGCCTGCACTGCGATGCCGCGCAGCAGGAACAGGCTGCCGCTCGCGATCACCGCCGCGACGTGCAGCCACTTTATTTGGGGATAAAACTCGATCATCGGCAGCTCATGATGCCGGAGAGGCACGACCCGCGCCCTGATCCATATCAAGTACGGAGCACGTTCCGGGAAAGTTCTTCGAGCCGCGCCGAATCCAGGATCTCGATCTCCCGGCGCTCGACCCGGACGAGCCCCTCGTCCCGGAAGCGCCGCAGGATGCGGCTGACCGTTTCAGGCGCAAGCCTCAGGTAATTCGCGATATCGGTGCGGGACATGGGCAGGTGCAGCCGCGTCGGGGAGAAGCCCCGCGATGCATAGCGCCGCGACAGGCCGACCAGGAACGCCGCCAGGCGCTCGTCCGCGTCGAAATCCCCGGCGAGCAGCCCCGCCTTGCCGATGTCCTCGCTCAACAACCGGAAGAGTTCCTGCTGCAGTCCCGGCACCTTGGCCGCGAGCGTTGCCATCCTCGGAAACGAAAACCGGCAGAGCTGCACCGTCTCCAGCGCCACCGCGTTGCAGGGATAGCGCGCGCGCGAAATGCCGCTCAACCCGATGACCTCGCCCGGCAGGTAGAACCCGAGCACCTGCTCCCGCCCGTCCAGGTCCGTGACGTATGTCTTGATCGTCCCCTCGCGCACCGCGGCGATGGAATTGAACTCGTCGCCTTCGCGGAAAACGTGCTGGCCTTCCTCGTACGGGCCGCTGTGCTCGACGAGCACGTGCATTTCGCGCAGGCGAGACTTGTCATAACCGCTGGCGAGGCAAACGGTGGAGAAGGCGCAGCTGCTGCAAAAGTTTTGCTCGTCGCCGTCGTCGACAATCGGCGCGGCCGGGGCATGAATAGGTCGAACCACGCCGCGATTATACGGACATACGCGCCCCGCGGGCGCGCTGCCCGGGCCTATTCGTCAATGACAGGGGCGAAGCCGCCGTAGATCATGCGCTGTGCTTCGAACGGGATTTCACCTTGTGACTGCAGGCGCTCATCCTTGACAAGCTGCGGCCAGGCCGTCTCCCTGGCTTCTCGCGACGGCCATTCAACCCACGAAAAGACGATGAGCTCATCGGTGCCCGCCAGCACGGCGCGCCGGAAGTCGGTCACCTTGCCGTCCGGGATATCGTCTCCCCAGGCCTCGACGACCCGGGTCGCGCCGTAGTCCCTGAACACTGCCGCCCTCTTTTCCGCCAGGCCGCGATAAGCGTCCCTGTTCGTCGGCGAAACCGGGACCAGGTAGCCGTCGGTATAGCCCATGTCCCCGCCGGCCGCCTCGTCCACGAAGGCGCTGAAACCGCCGAAAATCATCCTTTTCGCGTCGAAAGGCATGGTCTCGCCCAACGCCTGCATACGCGGATCGCTCATGAGCTTCGTATTCGCGCTGTCGCGGGCCCCCCGCGACCGGTACTCGAACCATGAAAAGATGACCGCCTCATCCGCCGTCGCTTTCACGGCGCGCCTGAAATCCGTGATTTTGCCGTCGGGGACGTCATCGCCCCAGGTTTCCACCGCGCGGTTGACGCCGAACTCCCTGAACAACGGCACCGCCTGCGCGGCATGGCGGATGTAGGCATCCTTGTTCGCGGTGGGCACCGCGGCGACAAATCCTTCTATATAGAGCATGGCTTTCCTCCTGCTCGATGGGCTCCCGAACAGGAACCCGTACCAGCCAGTCGCTGGAAGGCGTGCGGAATCGACATAACCGCGGATGTTCCAGTATAGAAGTCCGCGGCCGCGCTCGCGTGCAGGCAGGAAAGCGGTGTTCGACGGCCGGCGCCGCAACCGGTCGGGGCCTTTCGCCGACCCGGCGCGGCGCCGGGGACAGGCTCCGTGCCGTCAGATGGCGCGGGAGTAGCGCGGCCGGGCGTCCGCCGAGGCCTGGCCGACGTAGCGGTCGAACGTCATCGCGATGCTCCTCAACAGGAACCGTCCGCGCGGCGTGGCGGCGATGCGCACGCGGTCCAGCGCCAGCAAGCCGTCGCCGGCCAGCCGACGCAGCTCCGGCAGGGTGTCGCTGAAGCAGGCAGTGAAGTCGATGTCGAAACGCCGCTCCAGGTCCGTGATATCAACTTCGCCGCGGCACATGAGCTGCGATATGACATCGGCCCGCACGATATCGTCCAGCGACAATGCGAGCCCACGCCCTGCGGGAAGCACGCCGGCGTCGATGGCAGCCCCCCACGCCCGCAGGTCTCGCAGGTTCTGGCTGTAGGCGTCGCCGACGTGACTGATGGCGCTTGCTCCGAGGCCGATGAGATCGCATTCCGCGTGCGTGGTGTAGCCCATGAAATTGCGATGCAGCCCGCCCCGGTCCAGTGCGATCGCGAGGTCGTCACCCGGAAGCGCGAAATGGTCCAGCCCGATATAGCGGTAACCGGCGTCGGTCAGCCGGCGCACCGCGGCGGCGAGCAGGCGCAAGCGCGTTTCGGCATCGGGCAGATCCTCGGCCCGGATCTGGCGCTGCGCCTTGAACCGGTCCGGCATGTGCGCATAGCCGTATACCGCCACCCGGTCGGGCCGGAGCTCGACGACGATGTCCAGCGTGCGCTCGAAGCTGCTGCAGGTCTGGCGCGGCAGGCCATAGATCAGGTCCAGGTTGATCGAACGGAACGCGGCCTGCCGGCACTCGGCGATGACCGCGGCCGTGGCACCCACCTCCTGGACGCGGTTCACCGCGCGCTGCACTTCGGCGTCGAAATCCTGCACGCCGATGCTCGCCCGGTTCAATCCCATGCGGGCATACGCCACGAGGTCGCCGGGCCGGACATGCCTCGGATCGAGCTCGATCGAGAAATCGCGCTCCGCCCCGTCACTGAAGCTGAAACGGGCGCGAAGCGCCGCCACGATCGTGGCAAGCTGATCCGGCCTGAGGAAATTGGGTGTGCCGCCGCCAAAGTGCAGCTGCAATACGCGGCGATCGCGATCGAACAGCGGCGCAACGAGATCGATCTCGCGCAGCAGCCGGCCGACATAGCGCCTGCCCTTGTCCGGATCGCGGGTAATGACCCGGTTACAGGCGCAATAAAAGCAGGGACTGTGGCAATACGGCACATGCACGTACAGCGACAGCGGACGCGGAATCAGCTCCTGGTTGCTGCGCCGCGCCTGTTCGCGAAGTTCAGGTCCGCCGAACCCGGCATGGAACAGCGCTGCGGTCGGGTAGGAGGTGTAGCGCGGCCCCGGCCGGTCGTAGCGCCGCACGAGCTCCGGATCGAAGATGGCTGGCCGGTCCATGCGGCAGATGCTGCGCCGGGCGCGTACAGCCCGCCTTGACCTGGGTCAATTCGGTCACGAGCTGCCGCTCGCTTGACCAGGATCAAGGCGGGGCAGGGTATCCGGGTGCATGCTGCGCGCGACCCTACACCAGGAGAGGCTATGAACAACCCGGCAGCAGATCCCGCCGACATCGCGGAACCCGGCTACGCCGCCCACTCGTTCGACGCTCGCGGCATTGCCCGCCGCTTCCGCCACTCGGCGATCTTCGGCGCCCTGGGCGCGCTGGAGCCCGGCGAAGCCATGCGCTTTATCAACGATCACGACCCGCTGCCGCTGCTCGACCAGATCCACCAGCGTTTCGGCGAACACGTCAGGATCGAGTATCGACAGCGTGAGCCCGGCGCCATCGTTATCGATTTCGTGGTGGTGCCCTGACGTGATCCGGCACCGCCTTGCCGGCAGCCACGGCGGCCGCTGATGCAGGCCTCGCGCTTCCCGCGCCCGGTGAGCGACGTGCACGTGGAGAGCGGTGGCTTTGTCGTCGACGCTCACCTGCTCGCGGGGCTTTTGAACCTTCCGGCCGCCGAAGTGCAGCGCTCGATGCGCGAGGGTCGCCTCACCGGCATGTGCGAGGAGGGGGTCGACGAGCATCGCGACCAGTTTCGGCTTACGTTCTATCACGGCAACCGCCGGGCCCGCCTCAATATCGATCGATCGGGGCGGATTCTTTTCAGCTCGACCGTCGACTTCGGCAGACGGCCGCTGCCGCGTAGCCTCCGCTCTCCGGGCGGTGCCTGAGGGAGGCGCGGACCAGCGGCGCGCGTGGGGGATACCGACGCAGCGCGCGATGCCACGGCGGGTGTCGTCGAACGAGCGCCCGGTTCAGCCGGGCCGCGTTTCGGTCGCCGGGGAAGGTTCGACGCGGTTGGCGATGAAGCCCGCGAGCGCGCAGGCGATCACGACCGCCTGGGCAAGCAGCCCCTGCCAGGAGGGATAGATGCCGAGCAGGTCCACGCGTGGGAAGCTAACCGCCGTGAAGTCGATCCAGCCCGCCTCCTGCAGCGCTGAGATGCCCTTGCCGGCCAGCACGACGGCGAGCACCGCCATGAGCGCGGAGCTTACGGCAAAGAAGCGGCCGATCGGCAGGCGCGCGCTGGAGCGCAGCAGCACGAACGCGGCGACGGCGAGCGTCACGACACCGGCCGCGAAACCACCGAGAATCGCCGAGCCGTTCTGCGCGTTCCACAGGGCAACGTAGAACAGGATCGTCTCGAACACCTCGCGATACACGACGACGAACGACAAGCCGGCCAGCAACCACACCGAGCGGCGATTCAGGACCTTCGCCAGATGCTCCCTGACATACTGCTGCCACCGGCCGGCAAAACTCTTGCGGTGCATCCACAAGCCGACGCTCAACAGCACCACGGCCGCAAGCAGCGAGGACAAGCCCTCGGTGAGCTCGCGCCCCGCCCCGCTCACCGAGATCACCGTGGTGGCCGCGATCCAGGTCAGCACGCCCGCCAGCAGCGCGCCGATCCAGCCGGCGTGCACGTAACGGGCCGCCTCCCGCCGCTCTGCCTTGCGCAGGAAGGCGAGGATGGCCACGACGATCAGCAACGCCTCCAGCCCCTCGCGCACGAGAATCGTGTAGCTGCCCACGAATGCGGCCCCCGCGTCCCCCGCGGAGCGCTGCACGCTGGCTTCGGTCTCGTCGAACAGCTCCTGCAGCGCCTCGGCCTGCGCGCGCACCTCGCCCGCGGGAGCGCCCGCGCCGAGCAGCGAGCGGTAGCGGCCCATCGCCGCCTCGACGCGCGCCAAAAGCGCCGGATCGCCTGCCGCGAGCTGCGGCTCGATGGGTTCGAAGCCGTCCAGGTACGCGGATAAAGCCAGGCGCCTGGCACCGGCCACGTCATCGCCCGCGTAGGCTTCCACGCTCTGTGCGAGGCGCGCGCGCGCGAGCGCCAGCCCCTGCCCGAGGAGCACGTCGGGCTGCGCCCGCAGGTAGGCGAGAACCGCCGCTGCGCGTTCTTCGCTGCCGATCGCGGCCGCCAGCTGCGCCTCGGTCGTGCCGGCCAGCGCCTCGAGACCCGCGAAGCGGCTGCGCAACGCCGGCTCGTCTTGCCACAGGCGCTCGCCCTGCAGAACCTCTTCAGGTCCATACGCAAGGCCGCCGGCATAAAAGGCGAGCGCCCAGCGATCGGCTTCGGACAAGGCGGCAAACCCCGGCATCGACGTGCCCTGCACGCCCTGGGTGATCGTCTGGTAGAGAGAGAACAGGCTGCGCTCGCGCGCCCGCGCCCGGTCGCTGAAGGCGATGGGCGCGGGCTCCAGCCCCGGCGCCAGCGGGCCATCGCCGTGACCGTCGGCGCCGTGGCAGGAGGCGCATTGCTGCTGGTACAGCTTTGCGGCGCGTTCCTGGTCCGGCGGCGCCGCGGGTGCGGCCGGCACGGGATAAACCGCCAGCAGGCCGGACGCCAGCGCTTGCGCCAAACCCGCGACTTGCTCGATGCCGCTGCGCGCTTCTATAGCCGCCCGCAGCTCCTGCGCCCTGCGCACCAGGTCGTCCTGGCCGGGACGGGCGGGCAGCGCCGCAATGCGCTCATGCGCCGTGGCGGCGAACTCCCGCATCTCCTCGTATTCGCCGGCGTTGATCACCGCGCCGTCGGCTACCGCCTCGCGATAATCGACGCCGATGTAGTCCAGGAGCTGCCAGACCTGCCGGACCTCTACATCGGGCAGCGCCTGCGCGGCCACGGGCGCGATACCGGACAACGCCAGTACGGCGATCCAGGCGAGCGGGAATCTGCGTGACCGACTTGTTGTTGGCGCGAATGGCATTTTGGGGTCCCGGGACGAATGTTAATGTAAATGCTTCGCATTTGCATATAACAATCGCTCAAGCGACCCCAAACGTTGCCCGCAGCCACGCGCCGACGATGTAGGCCAGGCTGGCGGCAGCCCCGCCCATGGCGAGCGTCTCCAGTCCGCCGCGGATCATGCCCTGCTCCAGGTGGTATCCCTTCGCCAGCCCGACCAGGAAGAAAGCACCCGCGGTCGCGCTGGCGCTGACGGGGAACAGCATCGCGGGCGCGATTCCCGGCAGCAGGTAGGGAAGCAAGGGGATGGCTCCGACCGCGCAAAACGCAGCGAAGGTGACCAGCGCGGCCCAGGAGGGGCTTGGTGTCTGCAGCCGCAGGCCGTGCTCCTCCACCAGCATGGTGTTGATCCACAGCTCCTCGTCGCTGCTGATCGTGTCGACGATATCCTCGAGCACCTCGCCCCCGAAGCCCTTGGCGCGGTAGATCTGGCGAATTTCCTCCCGCTCGCCCTCGGGGACGAGCCGGATATGCCGTTGCTCCATGCGGCGGATCTTGTCGATCAGTTCGCGCTGGCTCTTGGTGCTCTGGTAGTTGCCGACTCCCATGCTGAAGCCGTCCGCGAGCAGGTTGGCAATGCCGAGGATGAGGATCACGGTAACCGGCAGCCCGCCGCCGGACGAGGCAGCCACGATCGCAAAGGTGGTGACGCAGCCGTCTATGCCGCCCAGCACCGCATCGCCGAGGTAACTCGGGTTCTGCTGGCTCGCCAGGCGCCGGCGGACGGCGTCCGGCTGATGTTCCCGCTGCAGGTCGCGCATCCGCGAAGCTGGTACCGGCCGATCCGGATTATGCTTTTATCACGCGGCGCGCTTTTCCGCGACGAGGTCAATGAGCGCTTTCTGGGGCTCGATAAATTTCCGCAGGCCTTCGCTCATCAGCACGCGTTCCAGCACTTCCATATCGACCTTTTCATCGATCTCGCCGATCACGTCGTCCCCCGGCATACAATCGATCCGGCGCGTGTAGGTCTTCCCCGATGTTTCGACTGCGTCATTCGTCGCGGGCGGATTGGTAAGAATCCCGTCGCCCGCGAATGCTTCGACGTACTTGTCCGGCGGGTCGCCGGCCGTTTTCACCCCGGTGCTCGCGAACACGATCTCCTGCTGCAGCCGCAAACCCTTGTCGGCCCAGAAATCGCGATTCTCCTGCCAGATCCGCTTTGCGTTCACGATGCCCACCATGCCGCGCGCAGCGCTGCTGAGCTCCGGCACGTGCTCTTCCGTGTAGGCATCCACGCGGGATACAAAGATGCTGTAGACACTCTTGAAATCCTGCAGCCCGTCTTCCCGCCGCCGGGCACCGCGCCAGATCGCATCGCGTGCGATTCGGTACTGCCGTTCGGTGAACATCAGGGTCACGTTGATCGTGACGCCCAGGGCGGCCAGTTGCTCCAGCGAGACGAGCCCCGCGCGGGTTGCCGGTACCTTGATCATGCGGTTCCTGTGGCCGGCCGCCCAGGCTTTGCCGAGCTCGATATAACGCTCCACCCGCGCCAGGTGGTCGAGACCCGCCGCGTCATCCTCGAGCAAAGGGTCGAGCTCGAAGCTGACGTAGCCGTCGTTGCCGCGGGTTTCCTCCCAGACGGGCAGGAAGGCGTCCTGTGCGGACCTGACGAGCTCATCCGTGAGCCGCCAGGCGACCTCCTCGTCCGACTGTTCGCGGCGGACCAATTGGGCCAGGCGATCGTCGAGTTGCCCCTGCTTCACGATATTCGCAACGATGACCGGGTTCGAGGTCGCACCGGTGATCCCGCGGGCGCGGTTGGTCGCGATTTCGTCCGGAGCCACACCGTCAAGCCAGACTTTCGAGCCGCTGGCCAGTAGCGATTCAATGGACACGGCGGCGCTACTGGATGCTGAAAGGGTCGCTGGCAGGAAAGGTGTCCTTCAGCGCCTGGTCGAGCTTTTTATCCTGCTCGCGCCGTCTTTCTTCCTCTTCCTGTTTCGCTGCCGGATCGGCGCGGGCGTCGCTGTCCGCGCGGTCGGCGTCGGGCGCAGGCGGCTGTCGCCGGGGCTGCTTTCCGGGATTGTGGGGCGGCTGCGGCGTCATCGCCGGAGACAGATCGTGGCTCATATCCGGTACCTCTGCCCATGATCGCGATCGAAGCGGCACGCGGCCGGGATCGGCGCGGGTTGCGCCTCGATGGCCCGTGCGTATTGTGCAGGACGTTGGGGCAGCGCCGTAAACGTCAAGTGCGCCCGGCCGCTGGAAAACGCCCGTGGGACTACTATGCTTGATTGGTCAGGACAGGTCGAACCCGCAGGCAGGAGGTTTCCGGATGCCAGGCTCCATTCGAGCAGCCGCGCTGGCGGCTGCCATCGGCTGCGTTGCCGCTCCCGGCGCCGTGACGATGGCGCAGGACGCCCCGGCGGCAGAGTACGTGGCCGAGCTCGAGCCGCTGAATACCCGCGTTACCGGTCTCCAATCGACGGGTAAGGCACGGTTTGTCATTGACGGCAGCACGCTCACGATCAGCGTGACGGCCGAAGAGGTGCCGCCCGGCATCGCCCACCTGCAGCACTTCCACGGTTTCGAGGATGGCCGCGACGCCGCCTGTGCCACTGTCGCTGACGATGCCAACGGGGACGGCATAATCGACCTGGTCGAGACCGAGGCGGTATCAGGCAAAACGATGGTGCCGTTCACGGCGGATCCGGTGAACCTGGAAATCGAAGCCGATACCTACCCCCGGGCAGCGGACGACGAAACCTATTACTACGAGCAGACCGTTTCGCTGCCCGAGCTGGAGCAGGCATTTGCCGAGGCATTTGGCGGCCAGGAGCTGGATCTCGAGGGGCGGGTCGTCTACATCCACAGCGTCCTGCCCACCATCGTCCTGCCCGATTCCGTGGCCTCCATCGGCGACATTCCCGCGCACGTGACCTTGCCCATCGCCTGCGGCGAAATCGAGGCGAGCGGAGACTGACCC
>CAZSKQ010000016.1:7779-21451 GCA_964607425.1 uncultured Woeseiaceae bacterium | reverse complement strand
CCGATGATCCACCTGGCCCGCGCTGTTCACGTACTCGGCGTCGTGTGGTGGATCGGCGGCGTTGCCATGGTCACCGCAACGCTGCTGCCGCTCTTTTTCCGCGGCGATACACCCGAACCCGAGCTGCTGGCGTTGTTTCGACGGGTCCGGCGCCGCTTCGCCTGGCAGGCGCGAGCTGCCGTGTTGCTGGTAGGCGCGACGGGCGTCTACCTCCTCGCACGGCTTGGCGGCCTCGCCCGCCTGGACTGGCCGAGAGGCTGGTGGATCGACCTGATGATCCTTACCTGGGGCCTGTTCTTCACGATGCTGTTCGTGCTGGAACCGCTGGGCGCGCTGCGGCAAGCCGGCCTCATGCAAAAGCCCCGCGCCTTCCTCGCCGTGCACGTCGTGCTGCTTTGTCTCGGGCTCGCGGCAGCCGGCGCCGCTGTAGTCGGAGCGCACGGCGGCTGGTAAGCTGCACCGGCGGTTCCGGTTGCAAGCAACTGTCCGCCAAAGTATTTTAATTCCCCCTACCTGTTCGGATGCCGAAATGCGAGAGGCCGCGTTGTTCCCCGCGCTCAAGGTTGTAAGCTGGCTCGTGCTGCTCCTGATGGTCGTCGCCGGCGGCTATACCTTCTCTATCGTCGTCCTCCACTGGTCCGGCATACAGGTCTGAAGGGCGGCGCAGGTGACCAATCGTCAAGCCCGTCACTTCGCGATCGCCAGCACCGCGATCGCGGCTTTCGTCTTTCTCGCCCTCACCGTTGACAGCCACCGCCAGTTTCCCGAGCTGACCAACGCCGAGAACATCACGCCCGAAGTCATCCACGGCATGGACGTCTGGCACGCGTTCAATTGCATCAATTGCCATACGCTGTTCGGCGAGGGTGCCTATTACGCGCCGGACCTGACGAAGATCGCGCAACTGCGGGGCCGCCCGTACCTCGAGGCGTACATGCGCGATCCAGCGCAGTTCTATAACGAACAGACGCATCGCCGGCTGATGCCGAAGCAGGACATCTCGGAAGAGGAGATCGCCGACCTCGTCACCTTCCTCGACTGGGTCAGCAAGGTCGACAACCAGGGTTGGCCGCCGCGGCCGATCTACATCACAGGCGGCCTCACCCGCAGCGCGGGACTGGCCGCCGAGACGGCTTCGCCGGACACGGCACGTCCGGTTACCGTCGGCGACAGCGCGGTTGCGCGCGGGGAAAACCTGTTCCGCACTGTGACCCCGGCCTGTAACGCCTGCCACTCGATGCAGCCCGGCGCCGACATGGCGGGACCGTCGCTCGCCGGCATCTCTGCCCGCGCCGCGCAGATCATCGCGTCCCCGGACTACACCGGTGACGCCGACGACGTTGAAGGTTACATCCGCGAATCCATCGTGGCTCCCAGTGCCTACCTGGTTCCGGGTGCCATGTACTCGGCCAACGGCACGTCCTTCATGCCGACCACCTACACCGAGACGCTATCTGACGAGGATATCGACGCACTGGTCGCGTATCTCGCGTCGTTCAGGTAATCGCTCGCGCGGAATCGACCGGAGTCTTCAGATGCGCTACAGGTCCCAATCCATCGCTTACTGGTACTTTGCGGTAGCGGTGCTGCTTTTCGGGCTGCAGGTCGTGTTCGGGCTCCTCTCGGCCGCGAAGTACCTGGGGCCCGATCCGCTCCTTTACATCCTGCCGTTCGACGTTACCAAGACGATCCACACGAACCTCCTGATCGTGTGGGTGCTGACGGGCTTCATGGGTGCCACCTACTGGATGGTGCCGGACGAATCGCGTGCGGAGCTGTACAGCGTCAAGCTTGCGGTCATCCAGCTCGTGCTGTGGACGATCATGGGAGTCACCGCGATCGTCGGCTACCTGTTCCGCTACGGCACCGGCAACAAGATGCTGGAGCAGCCGCTGCCGCACAAGCTCGTCATCGTCATCTGCATGCTGATCTTCCTCTACAACATCGGCATGACAATAAGGAAGTCCGGACGCTTTACGACCACGGAAGGCGTGCTGCTGCTCGGCCTCGGCAGCGCCGCGGTTCTCTACCTCCCGGCTCTGCTGCACTACGAGAACTACACGGTCTCGATCTTCTATCGCTGGTGGACGATTCACCTGTGGGTCGAAGGCGTGTGGATGATGATAATGGGTGCGTTCCTCGCCTACCTGCTCATCCGCCTTTCGGGCGTGGACCGCGAGGTGATGGAGAAATGGCTGTACGTGATCGTGGGGCTGGTGTTCATCGCCGGCATCCTCGGGACCGCGCACCATTACTACTGGGTCGGCGTGCCGACCTACTGGCTGCCGATCGGCGGCTTCTTCAGTGCCCTCGAGCCGGCCGCGCTCGTCGGCATGGCGGCGTACGCGTATGCGGCACTGCGCCGCTCCGGGCTCGCGCACCCGAACGCGCTGGCGCTGCACTGGACGATCGGCAGCGCGGTGTTCGCGCTGTTTGGCGCGGGGCTGCTCGGGCTCGCGCATACCTGGCCTTCGGTCAACAAGTGGACCCACGGCACCCTGATCACGGCGATGCACGGCCATTCCGCGTTCTATGGCGCGTACGCGATGATCACCCTGGCGATGATCACCTATGCGTTGCCCTCGCTGACGCGCGGGCGCAGCGAAAAAGGCAGCAGCATGGGTTACTGGGCGTTCTGGCTGCAGGTCGTCGGCATGTTCGGCATGACGCTTTCGTTCGCGACGGCCGGCATCGCACAGGTGTACCTCGAGCGCATCATGGGGCTCGGTTTCATCGAGACGCAGCTCAAAATCCAGGTTCATTTCCTTATGCTCATATTGGCCGCCTCGGTATTCGCGCTGGGCGTGGGGCTGTTCGTGTTCGATTTCTTTCGTCACCCGCCGAACCTGCGGACCGGCCCGGCGCCGGCCGAGCCACAGGCGGCCGCTTCGCCGCCGTGAGCGAGGACCCTGTCGAGTACAAAGTGCTCCACACCGGGAAGGAGCCCTGGTACCTCCCTTCCGGCAACGAAATTGCGATATTCGAGAACTGCCACGCGCAACGCCTGCCGGTGATGCTGAAGGGACCCACCGGCTGCGGCAAGACACGCTTCGTGGAGTACATGGCGTGGAAGCTTCGCCGCCCCTTGCAAACCATTTCCTGCCACGACGACGTCAGCGCGAGCGACCTGATCGGCCGCTTCCTCATCCGGCACGACGGCACCGTGTGGCAGGACGGTCCGCTCACGCGTGCCGTGCGGACCGGCGCGATCTGCTACCTCGACGAAGTGGTGGAAGCGCGCCAGGATACGATCGTCGTGCTGCATTCGTTGAGCGACTACCGGCGTATCCTGCCGATCGACAAGACCGGCGAAACGCTCGAGGCGGCACCGGGCTTCCTGCTGGTGGTCTCCTATAACCCGGGTTACCAGCGCATGCTGAAGGACCTGAAACCGAGCACGCGACAGCGCTTCGTGGCACTCGATCTCGATTTCCCGGACCCGGACAGCGAGGCAGAGATCATCGAGCGCGAGAGCGGCGCCGACCACGCCACGGCACAGGGCCTGGCGCAGCTCGGCGGGCGCCTGCGCGAGCTGCGCGACCGCGGGCTTACCGAAGTGCCCGGGACGCGGCTTCTTATTGCCGCGGCGGCGCTTGCCGCCTCGGGCATTCCCGTGCGCGAGGCCTGCTATGCCGCCGTCGTCTCGCCGCTGTCCGACGACCCCGTGCTCGTCGGTGCGATGCGGGACCTCGTCGACGCGACGTTCATCTAGCGGAATGGGCTTTGCAGCATGGCCGAGGCTGAAGAAGTCGTCACCGACGTTGCCCGCCATGCCACGGTCTTCGCGCAGAACCTGTGGCGGCGCCATCGCGAGCGCCGGGGCATCGTGCCTGTGGTCACGCTCATGGACGTGGCGCCGCGTATCGACCTCTTCATCAACAGCATTTTCGGCAAGAGCTTTCCGATCCGGGTCGCCGAACCGCCCGCGCCGCCGACGCTCCTGACCGCGGTGTTCGGCCGCCGCCGCGGCCCCGTCCAGCGGCGGCCCGTCCCCGCCACCGACGGCGCAAGCCTGTGGCTGCCGGCGGATCTCGGGATCACCGACCGGCAGGAGGCCTTGCGGCGTTATCGCACCATGGCGCTGCAGCAAGCGATGCGCGCCGAGCGCGGCGCCGCCGCTTTGGATGCCGCCGGGGAAGCGCCGCTGGTACAGGATTTTTTCCTGCTGCTGGAGGCCTGCGCGGCCGACGCCGCACTGCAGCGGCTGCTGCCGGGCCTCGCGGCGGCAATCAACCAGTCCCGCCGCGCGGCGTTGGCGGCTCGCCCGCCCCTTCACGCCTTCCCGAGCTACGCGCAACCGCTCGAACGTTTTGTCCGGCACCTGTTACAGGGCGACTGCGCACAGCCCGAACCGGGATTCGACTCACCAACGGCCGCGGCTTCGCTCGAGTCCGCGCAGCGCATTGCCGCGGACCTGGTGCCGCAGAGCGTGCCCGCACGCGTCCGGCGCATGACCCTGCTGTTCCGGGACCGCTGGACGGGCGAGTTCAGGACGCCCCCCGAGGCGCCCGGGATCGCGGAGGGCGAGCAGGACCATGACGAATACGAAGCTCCCGGCCAGCCGCGGAGCACACGCATTGCACGCCGCCCCGAGGTGCGCAAGCCGAAGCAGGACGAGGATAGCGGGCAGCAGCAAAGCGGCCCCTGGATGGTGCAGGCTGACGAACCGCACGAGAAGGCCGAAGACCCGATGGGCCTGCAGCGGCCGACCGACCGCGAAGGCGCCGAGCGCGCCGACGAGTTCGGCGAGATGCTCTCGGAGCTGAAGCAGGCCCGCATGGTGTCGACGCCCGGCCGCCCGAAGGAGGTGCTCCTCTCGGACGATCCGCCGGCATCGCAGAGCAAGCTGATCGTGACCCGCCGCCGCGGCAGGGAAGATACCGTCAGCTACCCCGAATGGGACTACCGCTCCGAGTCCTATCGCGATCCGGGGGTCACGGTGCGCGCGGGCATCGCGCCGGCCGGGCCGCAGTCCTGGGTAGACGCAACGCTCGACAGGCACCGAACGATGCTGTACCTGATCCGGCGCCGCTTCGAGATGCTGCACGCACGCCGGGTGACGCTACGCCGGCAAATGGACGGCGATGACATCGACCTCGACGCATGCGTCGAGGCGCTCGCGGACCTGAAGGCCGGTGCGCACCTGCGCGAGGCACTGTATCGGACCGATCGCCCGATCGAACGGAACCTGGGGCTCATGCTGCTCATTGACGTCAGCGGCTCCACGGACGCGTGGGTGTCGTCCAACCGCCGCATTATCGACGTGGAACGCGAGGCGTTGCTGCTCGTCTGCATCGCCTTGCAGGAACTGGGCGAGCCCTACGCGGTACAGGCATTTTCCGGCGAAGGACCGCAGGCCGTGACAGTGAAGGCGATCAAGGCGTTTGACGAAGCATTCGACAACGACGTCGCGTTGCGCATTGCCGCCCTGGAACCCGAGCGCTACACCCGGGCCGGCGCGGCTATTCGTCACGCGACGGCGGGGCTCATGGGTATGGCGGCGCACCACCGCCTGCTGCTCCTGCTGTCCGACGGCAAGCCGAACGACGTCGACGAATACGAAGGCCGCTACGGCGTCGAGGACATGCAGCGCGCCGTCACCGAGGCGAAGCTGCAGGGAATTTATCCGTTCTGCCTCACGATAGACCGGCAGGCCGCGAATTACCTCCCGCGCGTCTTCGGGCCGAACCAGTACGCGATGCTGCCGCGGCCGGAGCTCCTGCCCACCGTGTTGCTCGACTGGATGCGGCGGCTGCTGCTGCCGGCGGCGGCCTGGAGCCCGTAACCGCTCCAGGACGACGGCTGCAAGGGGTTCAGGCTTTCGCGCCCCGGCGTTCCACGGCCCGCCGCACGGACCGTTCAACGGCGTCCAGTGCCTTGTCGATGGCGGCTCGCGGGGAGTAATGAAGTTCTTCCACCACGGTGCTCGGCAGCCCGCGCAACGTTACCTTGACGCGGCAGCGTTTATCGACTCCGCCCCGGGGCCCGTTTATGTCTTCGATACGAACGCTAGCTCGCTCGATAAACCGGTCAAACTTGCGCAGCCTTCTACCCAGCCTTTGACGAATATAGTCGCGATCCTCATCGCTCAGTTTCGCACCGACGGCGCGAATGAAGACAGGCATTTGTAGCGATTCCAACGTGCTATTCCTCCATTACCCTGAAAGGCTATCGTACTTCGGCCGGGCGCGCGCTGCGACCGCCGAATGACAGGGAAGTATCTGGTACAGTTCATTCCCTGGCTTCCGACCATGTACCTACAGAACAATCCATGACGACGATGGTCTCACTTGCCGACGTCGCGCCGCGCATCGACCGTCTCGTCACGAAGGTTTTCAGCAAGCGCTTTCCCCTGCTCACCGCCGAGCCGCCGCCGAAGCCATCGCTCCTGGCCGCCGCATTCGGCTTCCGCCGCGGCCCCGTCCGGCGGCGGTCGATCCCGGCAACCGACGGCGTGAGTCTCTGGTTGCCCGCGCATCTCGGCGTCAGCGACGAGGCACAGGCATGGCTGCGCTACCGCATCATGGCACTGCAGCAGGCGATGCGCGCGCAGCGGGGCGGCGCGGCCGTGATTGCCGGCGAAGGGTCGCCGCTCGTCAGGGACTTTTTCCTGCTGCTGGAGGCCTGCTCGGCCGACAGCGCGCTGCGGCAGTTGCTGCCGGAAGAGGAGGCGGCCATCAACCAGTCGCGCCGCTCGGCGTTGGCGGCACGCCCGCCGCTGTACTCTTTCCCGAACCATGCGCAGCCGCTCGAGCGTTTTGTGCGCCACCTCCTGCAGGGCGACTGCAGCAAACCGGAGCCAGGCTTCAACTCCCCGACGGCAGCAGACTCGCTGGATGCCGCGAGACGCATTGCCGACGACCTGATGCCCCATGGCATGCCCGCGCGCGCCCGGCGCAACACCCTGCTGTTCCGCGACCGCTGGACCGGCGAGTTCAAGCCGCCGCCTGCCCCGGCCGCGGGGTTCTCATGAGAAAGCAGAAGCGACTGGGCCGGGGGCTCGATGCGCTGCTGGAGTCCCGGCAGCGGCCGGCCTCCGGGCGGGCATCGGAGGACGCGTCCGCCGGCAGGGAGCTGGCCATCGACGAGCTTGCTCCCGGACGCTTCCAGCCGCGCCGGCAGCCGGCAGAGAGCGGCCTCGCCGAGCTGGCTGACTCCATCCGCGAGCAAGGTATCCTGCAGCCGCTGGTTGTGCGCCCGCGTGCCGCAGGCGCTTCACCGGCCCGCTACGAAATCGTGGCCGGCGAGCGGCGCTGGCGGGCCGCGAAGCTCGCGGGGCTCGCGAACGTGCCGGTGATCGTGCGCGAGCTGGACGACCAGTCCGCTTTGGCGGTCGCACTGATCGAAAACCTGCAGCGCGAGGATCTCAACCCGCTCGACCAGGCCGAATCGCTCGCCAGGCTGGCGCGGGAATTCGAGCTGACGCACGAGCAGGTGGCGAGGGCGGTCGGCCGGTCGCGCGCTTCCGTCAGCAACCTTCTGCGGCTGCTCGACCTGCACGACTCGGTCAAGGCCATGCTGGCAAGCGGCGACATCGACATGGGCCACGCGCGCGCCCTCCTGGCCCTTGATGCCGACCGCCAGGCCGCGACGGCGCGGCAGGCACGCGCGAAAGGCTGGTCGGTACGCCAGGTCGAGGAAGCCGTCCGGCGCCTGCTCGGCGGCGATTCCGCGGAGGCTCCGGAGAAGCTGAAGCTCGATCTGCAGACTCGCTGGCTGCAGCAGCAGATCGCGAAGGAATCCGGCCAGAAAATTTCCATCCGGCCCGCCAAGGGCGGCACCTACCGCCTGAACATCGGCTTCGGCGAGCTCGAACAGCTCCAGCGAGCACTGCAGCGCATCCAGGCACTGGTCGGGAAGGTGCGCGAGACCGCCGGCCCCAGGGCCCGCAACGCGAACAAGTGAGGCTATCGCGGCCTCGCGGCCTTGTCTTCGTCGGCGGTGGTGCCGCCGACGCCCGTCATCGGCGTGAAAGAGGGCGGGTCGCTGGCGGGGAAGCTTGCGCGGGACGCTGCATCCACGGACTGGTCGAGCTGGCCGTGATCGAGCACTCGCAGGCGGCTGTCGACGTCGTGCACCCCGGCAACGTACCACGCGTTGCACTCCGTCAGCTGCTTCTGCTCTTCGTCCGGCAGGATGCCGATCAGCGTCACGATGCGGTCGGCGGTGCGAATCGCGAGGTGCGCGGCGTCGACCCGCGGATCGCGCTCCAGCACCAGCCGCACAGCGTCGGTGACGGCCGCGTCGCTGTCCTGCTCAGGCGGTGACACCTGGAGGCGGTTGTCGACGTCGGCGCAGCCGGCACTCCACCAGGCAAGCACTTCGGCGAGCCGCCGATGCCGCAGTGACTGGACAAGACCGGTGAGCCGCACGACGCCGTCCTTGACCTCGACTTCGATAGCGCGGCCGTCATCTTCGCCCGTGCTTTCACCTGCCGCCAGGATGCGATAGTCCGCGAACATCGGGTCGCCCGACAGGCGCTCCCTGAGTTCAGCGGCAAGGTCTTCGTCGCGTCGCGATTCCCCCGGCTGCACGCGCAGCTCGTCCTTGATGCCGAGACCGCCGCTCGCCTTGGCGGCGATCCGGGGGATCAGTCGTTTTGCCCGGATGGAGTGCACCGTGCCGCTGAGATAGACGACACCGTCCTCGATCGCGACCCGCAGGTGTCGATGGCGCTGCAGGCCGGGGTGGCGCGCCAGCTCGGCGCGGATGTTTTCCAGCAGGTGGTTCTCGCTCATGGTCAGGGCCCGGTGTGTACCTGCCCAAAAAGCTGCAAGTCTCGTGCCACGGCCCTTGGAGCGAAAGGGCGAATTCAGCCCTGCGACGAGCATCCACGCAGGTCGTACTGCCGGGCAGGGAAGCGGAGCTAGTCAGTCCGTGGCGAGGGCTCTCCGGAGGTCGTATCCGCCGGGCTTCTGGTACGGGCGCAGGCCGAACTCGCGGAGAATCGCCAGGATGTGGTCGAAGATATCGGACTGCGCGTTCTCGTACTCGGCCCAGGCCGTCGTGTTCGTGAAAGCGTAGATCTCGATCGGCAGGCCTTCCGGGCCAGGCGCGAGCTGCCGTACGAGCAGCGTCATATTGCGATGGATCTTCGGATGGTTCTTCAGGTAGTTGAAGATGTAAGCCCGCAGCGTACCGATATTCGTCAGGCGGCGCAGGTTGACGTCATCCTGTATGTCTTCCTCCAGTGCCGCGTTGTAGTCGTGAAGCTCCTTTTCCTTGTGCTCGATATAAGCCCTCAGCAGTGCGAAGCGGCGAAAGCGACGCACCTCGTCGTCCTCGAGGAAGCGGATCGAATCGACGTCTATGTGGACGCTGCGCTTGATGCGGCGGCCGCCCGAGTCAAACATGCCGCGCCAGTTCCGGAACGAATCCGAGATCAGCATGTGAGACGGGATCATCGTCACCGTCTTGTCCCAGTTCTGCACCTTTACGGTGTGCAGCGAGACGTCGATGACATCCCCGTCGGCATCGAACTTCGGCATTTCGATCCAGTCGCCTACCCGCACCATGTCCTGTGCGGAGAGCTGCACGCTGGCGACCAGGCCCAGGATGGTGTCCTTGAAGACCAGCATCAGGACGGCAGTCATGGCCCCGAAGCCGCCGAGCAGGACGGTCGGCGAGCGATCGATCAGCGTCGCGACTATGAGGATGCCGCCGATGACGAAGAGTACGATCTGTGCAAGCTGGACGAAGCCCTTGATCGGCTTGCCCTGCGCGGCCGGATGCGCCGACCAGATGCGGCTGACGGCGCTGAGCGCGGCGCTGATGGCCAAAATCGCCATCAGTATGATGTAGGCCATCGCCACGTTCTGGACCAGGGCCACGGCGACCGGAGCGAGGTCGGGCACCAGGCGGATGCCGCTGTAGATGATCAGCCCGGGCACGAGCTGCGCGGCGCGGGAGAAGAGCCCCGCTTTTGCGAAGGCGTCGTCCCAGTTCGCGCGCGTGCGTGCCGTCAGCACGCCGAGCAGCCGCATGGCGAGGAACCTGGCGATGACCCAGGCGAGTATGGCGACCAGCAGCAGCACGGCGCTTCCCGTGGCTGCCGGCAGCGCCGGGTGAACAGACTGTAATTTTTCGATCATGTCAGCCGTCGTCCTTTCGGCGATAGCGGCGTCATCCATGCGCCTCGGCGCATTTTCCGCGAACACCATACCAACTTTTTCGAGCGGGCGGGTCGGCACGGGGGGAGCGCGCCGCGCGCTGCCGCGGCGATCGCGGCGCGCGGCAGGTATGCGATCCGCGCGTGACGCGCGTGCGCGGCGAACCGCCCGCGGTTGCGCTCCGGGCGTGTACTTGGCTACAAAGGCGATTCCGATCAGCCCGGAATGCATCGGCGGAGGAGAGATCAATGAGCGATGGGACGTTGTCGGGAAGTTGCCTGTGTGGCGCGGTGCGGTACCGGGCCACGGGCGAGGTGACACGGTTTTACCACTGCCACTGCTCGCGCTGCCGAAAGGCGACGGGGACCGGGCATGCGAGCAACCTGTTCCTCGAGGGAACCCTCCTCTGGCTGAGCGGAGAGGACCAGCTTGCAAGCTACAAGCCGCCCGAAGCGAAGCGCTTTACCAACGTCTTCTGCCGCAACTGCGGCGGGCGCGTGCCACGCTTCGTCGAGGCGGCGGGGGTCGTGATGATCCCCGCGGGTTCCCTGGACGAGGAGCCGGGCCAGTTGCCGCAGGCGAGAATCTTCACAGGCTTTCGCACCGACTGGTCCTGCGGCAGCTCTGAGTTGCCGGAGTTCGAAGAATACCCGGGATGAAATCCGGAGAAGCGTCGAAGTCCGGGAGTGCCGTACGACTGTACGAGGCATGCGCCATTGGTGGCGGCAGCTTCAGGAGAAAAGACGGATGAGCAGGCTTCGAGTAAACACCTTCGCCATCTCGCTCGACGGTTATGGCGCCGGCCCGGACCAGGGCATCGAGAATCCGCTGGGCGTCGGCGGGACGGGTCTTCACCAGTGGTTCTTTCCCACACGCACGTTTCAGCAGGTCGTGCTGGGAAAGGACGGCGGATCGACCGGCATCGATGACGATTTCGCCGCGCGCGGCATGGAGAACGTCGGCGCCTGGATCATGGGTCGTAACATGTTCGGCCCGGTGCGCGGACCGTGGCCGGACGAATCCTGGCGAGGCTGGTGGGGAGAAAACCCGCCGTATCACGTTCCGGTTTTCGTCCTGACTCATCACCCAAGGCCGTCGCTGGAAATGGAGGGCGGCACGATCTTCCATTTCGTTACCGAGGGCATCGAAGCGGCACTCGCACGCGCAAGGGAAGCGGCGGGCGACCGCGACATACGTATTGGCGGAGGTGCCGCCACGATCCGGCAATACCTGGGCGCCGGCCTGATCGACGAGATGCACATGGTGATTTCGCCCGTATTACTCGGTAGCGGCGAGCATCTGCTCTCCGGTATCGACCTGCCGCAACTCGGCTATCGGGTGGCGGAGCACGTCGCATCCGAGGCGGCCCTCCACGTCGTACTCGAGAAGTGAGGCTGAGTGGCTGCGCGATAATCGACGAGCAGGGCTGACCGCGGCATGGACCCGATCGCGCACACGTTCACGGGCGCTGTCCTTGCAAGCGCCGGTTTACGGCGCGCGACACCTCTCGCCACGGCCGCCCTTCTGATCGGCGCGAACGCCCCGGATGTCGACGTCCTTGCGAGCCTCGGCGGTGACTATGCATCGCTCGCCTTCCGCCGTGGCTGGACGCACGGCATTCTCGCCATTGCGCTTTGGCCATTCGTCGTGACGGGACTGCTCCTTGCCTGGGAGCGCTGGATAATGCGCCGGCAGGGGGAGCGCGAACCGTCCAGACCGGCTACGCTGCTCGCCGTCGCGGCGATCGGGGTAATGAGCCATCCCACGCTCGACTGGCTCAACAACTATGGTCTCCGATGGCTCATGCCATTCGACGGGCGCTGGTTCTACGGCGATGCACTGTTCATCATCGATCCGTGGGTCTGGCTCATGCTCGGAGGCGCTGCTTTCCTCATGCACGCGCCGCGCGGCGGGTGGCTGATCGCATGGTCGACCTTCTGGCTGCTCGCCACCGCGCTCGTGTTCTTCTCGGAGCTGGTGCCGGCCGCGGCGCGCGCGGTATGGGCCGCGGGACTCGCCGCGGTGATCGCCGCCCACGTCCTGCGCTTCACGGGTAGCGCCCGGCCGGTCGCGCTCGAGCGGTTCTCGCGCTGCGCACTCGCCGCGGTGGCGATTTACATGAGCGTAATGCTGCTGGCAAACCTGCCTGCCCGCGCCGCCGTACGCGCCGCGCTCGAAGAACTGGGCGCGGGTCCCGTCAAGGCGGTCATGGTCGGTCCCGTCGCGGCCAACCCGTTTCGACGCAAGGTTATCGCCGAGACGGCAAACGCGTACTACGTCGGACGCTGGCGTTGGCCGGGCAATCCGCGGCTGGAGATCGAGGACGAGCCGGTGCCGCGCGTAACCCATGACCCGGCTGTCTCCCGCAAGGTTCTGGACACCGCCGTGGCGATGCCCGATGCGCGGCGTTTCCTGAGCTGGTCCCGGTTTCCTGTTTTCGAGATCGAGACGAGCGATGCAGGCCATGTCGTACGGCTCAGCGACCTGCGTTATGGCCGCGATATCCCGGGGCCGGCGCTGCTGGTTGAAGATGAAGGTCCCTCTATCCGCCAGCTTGAGCGGTAGGCGCTCTCCTGCAGACGCTACCCGGAAATCGCCGCGAAGACTAGTTACTAGTTACTGGTTTCTCCTTAGCGTGCTGTCCCTCTTTTCAATGCTTTCCGTTTCACGTGGCATGGGCTTACCTACTTCAATTCTTTCGCAATGTCCCGAAGCAATGCACTGATCAGCTCACTGACCTTGCGCTGGCGCAGCATGCGGGCGTTGCGGGCATCTTCATCATCGCCGTCACCCGTTTCAAATTTGGCGACGGCCACCGGCCCGTCCTTGAGATAACCTTCGGCCTTGCCGTCATCGACAAACCGCTTCGCCAGAACGCCAAGTGCCTGGTCAATCGTTGCACCATCTTTTCCGGAGCGTGCGGCGTTGAACAACTTTACAGCCTCGTCCAGTCCCCCTTCTATATGCTCGAGACAGTAAACCAGATCATGGGCGTCCTTGCGCTCCTGCCGGTCCTCATACGCAAAAGCCTTGAGGCAGGTGAAGCTGACAAGGTTCGCATGACGGATTGTTTCTGTGGCCATGCCATTACCGCCCAGCAGTTCCGCCGTGATTTCCTTCGTTTCGAAATGATCGAATACCATTGACGAGTGCGGAATATTTAGCGCGGAGATGTTTCCCTTCGTTGGCAGCGGCTCTACCCTGCCGTGCGAAGCCTCGGGGTTGTCGGCCAGGAATTCGAGGATCGTGCTGATTCCGCCCTCGGTTTTCGTCGTCCATCGCCATGAGACTTTCTGGCCCTTATTGTTCACGGCGCGCTCCAAACCCATGGCTCTCATATTCTCTTCGAGCGTCTGGTAGGCCTCGGTTTCGGCAAGCATCTGAAGCTCCACCACGATGTCGACATCGGCAGTGCCTGCGTGCGGGGGAACGGCTGGGGGTCTGGATTGCACAAGGTAGCGGGGCGTAAGGCCCCCGACGAGATAGATGGACTTTTTCCAAGGGCCGAGCCTGCGCAGCAAGGTGACCAGGACGCGCTCGCAATTTTCAGTTACGCGATGATC
>CAZSKQ010000016.1:0-7679 GCA_964607425.1 uncultured Woeseiaceae bacterium | reverse complement strand
CCGGTTGCCGGCTTGACCATCAGAAGCCAATCCTTTCCCGGCGTAAGTGCTGCGCCATCTCATTTGCGCGTCCTTTTCCCCGTAGGAGGTCAAGATAGACCTGGATAGGACTCGCAAGCTCAATCCCGCGAACCTGTTCGCTGAATAGGAACTCCCCTTGCGACTGCGTTTCGATGACAATGAGATTCACGCCTTCGCTTACGATCCGCGCGTTCAGCTCGCCCAGGACGGTGTCCATTGCATCGCCGGGCGTCATCCGAAAAGCCACCCTCGTTAGCGCAGACAGGAAAGGCGCATAAAGCTGCGCCGCCGCTTCCTGCGTAACGGCGTATTCAACGCCATGCGCGCCGCAAAGTTGCGCGAGCTTTTCCATGAGCGCGTCCGGCTCGAGAGACGGGACATAGTAGCGGCGTTCCGAACGCTGGCGATTGGCGGCTGGTTGCCTGCTCCACTCATCAAGCAGCGCCCCGGGATTGGCCAGGAGCCTTTCCTTGGACGGGCCTTGCCCGCGCGATTCGAGCCAATCGAAGCGTTCCAGTGCACTGAGAGTTTCGGATGCGGTTCCGGACGAGACCTTCGCCTGCTCGGCCAGCTCTTTAACGCCGAACCACTCTTCGTGCTGCATGAGAAGCGTATGGAGGACCTGCGCTCGTTTTCCCCTAAAAAGGCCACGCACGGATTTTTCGAGGGTCTTGGGTGGTGGTTTGTCGATAAAGATGTAAGCGCCGTGCGCGGGAACATAGAGGGAACCGCCCGTATCGAAGTAGCCGACGCGCTCCTTGCGCAGCAGTTCCTTGGCTCCGGGCGAGATGGATTCGGAAGCCAGGAGCGGGACAAGCATGTCTTCTTCGGCGATGCGCTCGAGAGCGCCGAACTGGCGGACTTGCCAGAGGATTTGGCGGACATCGCGCGGGTATACGGACTTTTTTGTCTCTACAACAAGAGTGAGGGGTTGGCCTGCGACGTTCAGGGAAATTTCAACATCGGGACCAGGGCCGCGAGGGCCACTTCGGGCCGGCTCCAGGACGGGCGGCTGAGCATGGACATCCGGCAGCCCCTCAAGCGTTTTCAGGAGCTTTTCCAGCAGGTCGGCTTCCGACAACCGGAGGTAATCCATCGTTTTAGTCATATCCGCTGTTCAGGAACAAGCAAAAAATAGCGAATATTTGCTATACGTACAATATTCACTGTTCAGTAAAGATGCCAACAGCGGCAAATATGCACGCAGTTCCTGAAAACTGGCGCGAGACAGGGCACACCTGCCTCACGTACGGGTCCTCACACACATATTTCACACAATTTGGGTGAGAGAAGAGCAGTGGTCGGAGGGTGTTTTTTTAAGTTATTGAAAACAACGTGGAATTGGCGCGCCCGACAAGATTCGAACTTGTGACCCCTGCCTTCGGAGGGCAGTACTCTATCCAGCTGAGCTACGGGCGCCCCGGGCGTATAAGTGTATCGAATTGGCCGCCTCGGGGCGCCGGTTTTTGCAGGCAACCCTTATAGAATGGGCTGCCGTGGCTCGCGCCGCCGGCAACTCACGGAGGGCGACAACATGACCAACGGCATCCTCGCACGGCGCCTCTTCGCGGCCACCGTTGCCGATTTCAGGCAGGCTGGGGCGCACGTCGCGGCCGACGCCATACGCACGCCGCTGCTGGCCTTTCCGGCCACGAACGGCCGCTCCATCCGGCTGAAATGCGAGAACCTCCAGCCGCTGGGCTCGTTCAAGATCCGGAGCGGAGCCTGCGCGATAGCCATGCTCGAAACAGAGCCTCGTGCCGTCGCCACCGGGAGCGCCGGCAACTTCGCGCAGGGGCTGGCCCTCGCCGCTCGCCGGCGCGGGCTGCCGGTCACGGTGCACTCGCCCGACACGGCGGCCGAGGTAAAGCTGGCTGCCATGCGCGCCCTCGGCGCCGACGTGATCCAGCACCCGTTCGATCGCTGGTGGGAGATCCTGTCCACCCGCGATACCGGCGCGGACGACGGCGCATTCATTCATCCCGTCGCCGAGCGCGGCGTGGTACTCGGCAACGGGACCATCGGTCTCGAGCTGGCCGAGGACTGGCCGGACATCGATACGGTCGTGGTGCCGTTCGGCGGCGGTGGTCTGGTGTCGGGGATCGCGCTCGCGTTGCGGGCGCTCGGGCTCGACGTGCGTATCGTCGCCTGCGAGGCGGAGACGTCGACGCCGCTGGCGGCGGCCTTTGCGGCCGGTCATCCGGTGCCCGTGAAGCGGACAGCTTCCTTCGTTGACGGCATCGGCTCCGGATCCGTGCTCGAGGAAATGTGGCCGCTGCTCAGCGAACTGGTTGACGACGTCATCGTCGTTCCCATCGCGGACGTCCGTGCCGCGGTGCGCGCGCTCGCGACGCACAGCCACCTGGTCGCCGAAGGCGCGGGCGCGACGGCGTTGGGGGCAGCGTTATCGCCGAGCTGCGGCGGGCGAAAGGTCGCCGCTGTCATTTCCGGCGGGAACATAGACGCGGCACGGCTGGCCGAAATCCTCGCCGAAGCCGCCGGAGAGCATTGAAGCAAGGGCAGGACCTGGCAGGTCGGCCCTGCACACGAGCGCCATTTCACCGTCCCGGGAGAGCCGTACTCCAGCGTGAGCCGCTGGACGTCGCTTCAAGAGCTATCGCCCAGCGCAAACGCGACCACGTAATCTCCCCGCGTCGTGCCCCCGTTGCCGTGGCCGTCCGCGGCGATGACGACGTATTGCCTGCCATCGATAGCGTAGGTCATCGGCGTCGTCTGGCCGCCCGCCGGCAGGCGCCCTTGCCACAGCTCCGCGCCGGTTTCGAGGTCGAACGCGCGCAGGTAGTCGTCGAACGAGGCGCCCATGAAAACAAGCCCGGAGCCGGTGACGATCGCACCGCCGATTAGCGGCACACCGAGCTCGAGGTTCGGCACGGGTGCCGGCGCGAGGTCCTGGATCGTGCCCACCGGCCGCTGCCGGGTCATCCCGGATGCTGACACACCGGGAGGCCACCTCGGCGTAGTCGATGTCCCGCGGCACGCCGGAATCGAAATGCCAGAGCTCGGCGCCGGTCGCCGCGTCGATCGCGAACGCGGCACCGAACGCCGTGCTGAAGTACAGTGCGCCGCGCCACAGCACCGGTGTGGCCTCGAAAGTAAGCGAGTCGGCGTCTTTCGCATCCTGGCCCAGCTCGCCGGTCCGGAATTGCCACGCGATCGTCAGGCCGTCGACGTTAGACGGGGCGATCTGGCTCAGCGGGGAGTAACGGGTGCCGGCGAGGTCGCGGGCGTAGTGGGGCCAGGACGAGGCGTCCGCGAGGACGGAAGTGCAGGCGAGGAAGGAGGTTGCCAGGGCCAGCGGTGTGCGCGGGTTCATGATCGGGGGGGTCGCCCGCATGGCGGGCTCCTACAGGACCGCGGTGTGTGCGGGTTCATGATCGGGGTGTCGCCGCGGGTTCGTACAGGGCCAGCGGTGTGCGGGTTCATGATCGGGGGTGTCGCCCGCATGGCGGGCTCCTACCGTGCATCCGCACGTTGGTAGCGGATCTCGCCGCCGACGATCGTCATTTCGACCGCGGTTTCGGGGATGCGCGCTTCGGGGACGGTGAGGATATCCTGCGACAGGATCACGATGTCGGCGAGCTTGCCGGGGGTTAACGTGCCCTTGATGTCTTCCTCGAACGCCGCGTAGGCGTTGTTGATCGTATAACTCCTCAGGGCCTCTTCGCGCGTCATTGACTGCTCCGGGTTGAAGCGTTCACCGGTCGAGGTCATGCGCGCAACAGAGGCATAAAAGGAAGCGATCGGGTCGATGCGCTCCACCGGCACGTCGGTGCCGTTGCCGATCACCGTGCCGGCTGCCAGCAGGTCGCGCCAGACGTAGGACGTCTCGCGGCTGCGTTCCTCCCCCAGCCGGCTCGGGATCCACGGCCCGTCGGAGGTCGCGTGCACCCCCTGCATCGCGGCGATCACGCCCAGCTCCGCGAATCGGGGCACGTCGAGGGGATGCAGGTGCTGTGCGTGCTCGATGCGCCAGCGCAAAGCCGAGCCGTCGGCCCCCGCGGCGCTCCACACGCGTTCGTAAAGATCGAGCACCTCGCGGTTCGCGCGCGTGCCGATGGCATGCGTACTCACCTGGAAACCATGCTCGAGCGCGATCTCCGCCGTGCGCTCGATCTCCTCTATCGGCTCGAGCACGAGCCCGGTGCTGTCCGGCAGGTCGACGTAGGGCTCGAGCAGCCACGCACCGTGCGAGCCCAGCGCGCCGTCGATCTGCCGCTTGATCGACCGCACCGTGAGAAAGTCGTTGCCCTCCGCCGTCATCCGGTAATGCGGCAGCAACTCGTCCATGGCCGCGTTCGTCTCGTTGCGCACCATCACGTACAAGCGCACGGGCAGCGCGCCTTCCGTTTCCAGCTTGCGCAGGAAATCAATCGTTTCGAAAGACTCGCCCGCGTCGTGGAAGGAGGTCACACCGTGGCTCAGCGCCTCCTGGCCCGCCAGTGCCACGCGCTCGCGCGCCAGGCGCTCCTGCTCCGCCAACGGCAACCGGTCCTGGTACCTTTCCACCGCTTCATCGAGCAGGCGTTGTGCCGTCTCTCTCAACAGGCCCGTGGCTTTCCCGTCCGGCGTGCGGACGATCGTGCCCCCGGGCGGGTCCGGCGTCTCCTCGTCGATGAAGGCCTCCGCCAGCGCCGCGTCGTTCGCGAACGCCGCATGCCCGCTGGCATGCCCGAGCAGCACGGGATTGTCGGGCGAGACCGCGCTCAAGCCGTCGTTCACCGGCACACCCTCGACGGCATCCTCCGGCACGCTGTCCCATTTGTCCTGGTGCCAGCCGCGGCCGAGTATCCACACTCCTGGCGGCACCTTGTCGGTGGCCGCGGCCACCGTCGAGACGATCTCGTCCCAGTTCCTCGCCGCCGACAAATCGAGTATCTGCCGCGAACGCCCAAGGCCCAGGAAATGGCCGTGACCCTCGATGAAGCCCGGCATGGCGAAACGGCCCGCCAGCTCGATGACGCGGGTTTGCGGGCCGATGTAGCGTGAAATCTCGTCGCTGCTGCCGACGGCGGCGATCGTAAAGCCTTCGACCGCAAGTGCTTCGACCGTACCCGCGGCAGGATCGACCGTGACGATCCTGCCGCCGCGCAGCACGAGATCGGCGGCCCTGGATGCTGCAGGAACGTCCGCCGGGTTTCGCTGGTCGCAAGCCGCGATGGAGAAGACGGCGGCCAGCGCCGTGAACAGGAGTGGCACTCTTCGTTGCATCGCGGCATCCCCGGGGCTTGCGCAGGGGCAAAGTTTAGGGGGAAACGGCGGGAATAACGAGACCGAAACCGCGGCGGCACGGCGGCCCGGCACGCACTTACCGGTAGCTAAGCCAAGAACGGCGGACGTTGATATATAATTCCGCGTTTTAGGCTCGGCCGGAACCGAGTGACCCGGAGCAATACCTTGAGGCGCGACCAGAAATTTTTCGACCTGTACTCACTGCTCATTGGCGGACTCGCCGCCGTTTGCGTTCTTTTCTTTGTACTCGCGATGAAGGTAAACGACATGGTTCGCGGGGACTTCCAGCAACACGCGGACGTCTACATCCAGGCGGTAAATGCCCGGCTCGAACCTTTCGGAGCCGTCTACATGCCCGACGACGATCTCACGGCCGCCGGTCCCCAGGTAGCGGCGATGGACACACCGGAGCCCGTGGAGGCCGCTATGTCCGGGCCGCAGGTTTTCAACGAAGCTTGCATCGCCTGTCACGGCACGGGTATCGGCGGCGCGCCGAAGTTCGGTGACGCGGCGGCCTGGGCGTCGCGCCTCGGCCGGGGACACGACGTGCTCGTCCAGCACGCGATCGAGGGTTACCAGGGCGAAACCGGCTTCATGCCGCCGAAGGGCGGACGGATGGATCTCTCGGACGAGGAAGTCGCGGCCGCGGTCGAGTACATGGTTTCCGACGTCGAGTAGGCGCATCGCGCTGTCGGCCAAACCGGGGCATCGCGCGCGATGCGCGCTCCTACAGGGGGCGGGGCATCGCGCGCGGTGTGCGCTCCTACAGGGTTTTTCCCGGCAATCGCAGGGACAGGGCTTCGGCTATGTGCTCCGCCTCGACGGCCTCGCTTTCGGCGAGATCGGCAATGGTGCGCGCCACGCGGCGGACGCGCTGGTGGGCCCGCGCCGACAACCCGAAGCGCTCCACCGCACGCTCCAGCAGCGTCCAGCCCGGCGGCGTGAGGCGGCACACGCTCTCCAGTACTTCGCCTTCCAGCCGCGCATTCGAAACCCCGGCACGCGCCTGCTGCCGCGCACGCGCGGGGCATACGCGCGCCAGCACCGCGGCGCTCGTCTCGCCGCCGTCCGCTCCCGCCCGCATCGCGTCGGCCGGCAAGCGGCCAACCGGCAGGTGAATATCGATGCGGTCGACGAGCGGCCCTGAGATGCGGCTGCGGTAGCCCTCCACCCGCTCCGCGCTGCAACGGCAGTCGCCGGCGGGATCGCCGAGATAGCCGCAAGGGCAGGGATTCATCGCCGCGACAAGCTGGAAACGCGCCGGGAAATCGCACTGCCGCCCGGCCCGCGAGATCGTGATCCAGCCGGTCTCCAGCGGTTCGCGCAAGACCTCCAGCACGTGGCGGCTGAACTCCGGCAGTTCGTCCAGGAACAGCACGCCGTTGTGTGCGAGGGAGATCTCGCCCGGCCGCGGGTCGGAGCCGCCGCCAACCAGGGCCGCGGCCGAGGCGGTGTGGTGCGGGCAGCGAAACGGCCGCCGGCGCCAGCGTTCGAGGTCGAGCCCGCGGCCGGCGATCGACTCGACGGCCGCGGTCTCGAGCGCTTCGGCTACGCTCATCGGCGGGAGAATGCCGGGCAGGCGCCGCGCCAGCATGCTCTTGCCGGTGCCGGGCGGGCCGCTGAAGAGGATGTTGTGTTCGCCGGCCGCGGCAATTTCCAGGGCGCGTTTCGCCGCGGACTGGCCACGCACGTCGGCGAGGTCCGGCACCCGCGCCGGTGCTGTCGGCGGGGCTTCGTTCGGGCATTGCGCCAGACGTTGCAGGCCGAGCAGGTGAGCGGTCACCTCCCGCAGGTTCCTCGCAACGAACACGCGCGCCGGCGACAGCGCGGCCTCGGCACCGTTCGCCGCGGGCACGACCACGGCGTTCCCTGCGTCGGCGGCCTTGAGGGCCGCGGGTAGCGCACCCGGAACCGGGCGCAGCTCACCGTTCAGACCCAGCTCGCCGTAGAACTCGAGCCCGTCAAGCGCTGCCTGCTCGACATCCGAATCCTTCGACGCAGCCAGAATGCCGAGCGCGATGGCAAGATCGAAGCGGCCGCCGGTCTTCCTCATGTCGGCCGGCGCGAGGCTCACGGTGATGCGCCCCTCGTGAAAGTCGAAACCGGAGCTCAGGATGGCGCCGCGCACGCGATCCTTGCTCTCGCGCACGGCGGTCTCCGGCAAGCCGACCACCGAGAAGTACGGCAGCCCGCCGGAAAGCAGGACCTCGATGGTAACCGGCGGCGCCAGCACGCCGACCTGGGCGCGACTGCAAAGTATCGCCAGGCGCGCGGCCGGAACCTCCGACTGCTCGATGACGTCTACCCGGGCGAGTTTCGTGATGTCGTCCATCGGCCCTCCATGGCGCGACGGGAATCGGCGCGAGCTAGTGTCCTGTCCGGTTAATTCCTTGAAGTATTTCGGGCCC
>CAZSKQ010000015.1:4255-44614 GCA_964607425.1 uncultured Woeseiaceae bacterium | reverse complement strand
AACCGTCGCGCTCCTTGATCAGCAGCCAGTCCTTCGGGCTGCGCTTCGTCTTCACGAGCGTCCAGCGGCCGCGGAGCTTGTACCCGTGCAGGTCGAACAGCAGCTTGCCGGCTTCGAGCCCCTTGTTGAAATCCTTGACCGGTTCCCAACGCCCCCGGTCCCACACAATGACGGCTCCGGCGCCGTAATTGCCCTCCGGGATCAACCCCTCGAAATGAATGTAATCGACCGGGTGATCCTCGACATGCACCGCCAGGCGCTTGTCGGCCGGGTCGGGCGACGGTCCCTTCGGCACGGCCCAGGACACGAGCACCCCCTCATGCTCCAGCCGGAAATCGTAGTGGCGGGCGCGCGCGGCATGGAGCTGCACGACGAAGCGCGAACCCGCCGCGTCCCCGGAACCGAACGGCTCGGGAGTTGAGCCGGCCCTTCGCTTCTCGCGATAAGTCGCTAATTTCGGGCTATTTCTCGTTGCGGCCATGCCCCTCAGGATATATGATCCGGCGATGCCTGCACGACCTTTAGGATCTGCCACGATTGCCTTCGGGCTGGTGTCGATACCGGTCAAGCTGTACTCGGCCGCGGAATCGGCGGCCACCGTGCGCTTCAACCAGATCGATCGCCGCGACGGCTCGCGCGTCAAGCAGCAGCTCATCTCCTCCGGCAGCGGCGAGATCGTGCCGAGAGAGGAGATCGTCAAAGGCTACGAATTCGCGAAAGGCCAGTACGTCCTGTTCTCGCCGGAGGAGATCAAGGCGCTGGAAGTCGCCGCCACCTACACGATCGACGTCGACCAGTTCCTGCCGGAGGGCGCGGTCGACCGCATCTACTTCGACAAGGCCTACTATCTCGGACCGGACAAGGGCGGCGCGCGCGCCTACCACCTGCTGGCAGAAGCCATGCGCGAAACCGGCCGCGTCGCGCTGGGCCGCTATGCCGCGCGCGGCCGGCAGCATCTCGTGCTCATCCGGCCGAAGGACAAGGGATTGCTGCTCGAGCAGCTGCACTACGCGGACGAAGTCCGCTCGTTCAGCGAAGTGCCGCTGGAGGAGGTCGAGGTCAGGGAATCGGAGCTGAAGCTTGCGAAGCAGCTCATCGACCAGGCGGCGACCGACACCTTCGATCCCACGGCGTATCGCGACGAAGTGCGCGACCAGATCAAGGCGCTGATCCAGCGCAAGGTCGAAGGCGAAGACATCACCATCGCGCCCGCCGCCCAGCCGGAACGCAAGATCATCGATCTCATGGAAGCGCTGAAGGCGAGCCTCAACGCGACCGACAAGCGCAAGCCCGCGAAGCGCACGGACGAAGAGCAGGCCGAGCCGAAGAAAGCGTCAGCCAGGACGAAGAAGACGACTTCCAGGAAGACGCCGCGGAAGAAGCGCGCGGGCTGAAGTGCCCGACTACTCCACCCGAGAAGTTGCCGGCCTCGCGGGACTGCCCGAAAGCCGGGTGCGCCGCTGGGCGCAGGCCGGCGTCCTGACGCCGGGCAAGGATGCGCGGGGCCGCTGGCGCTACTCGTTCCAGGACCTGGCCGTGCTGCGCGCGGCGGCCAGGCTGCTGGACGCCAACGTGAAGGTGAGCCGCGTGACCCGCGCCTTGCGCACGCTCCGCGAACAACTGCCGGCCGGCAGGCCGTTGTCGGCGGTGCGCATCCTCGTTACCGGCGAGCGCGTCATCGTCAAGGACCGCCTCTCCTCCTGGGAGCCCGAAACCGGCCAGTGCGCGCTCGATTTCGACCTGCAGGCCCTGTCCGCGCAGGCGCCCGGAGAACTCCCGCGAACGCTTGGCACCAGGGCCGAACGGGCCGATGAAAGCGGCGACGATCTCTATGAATCCGCGCTGGACCTGGAGCTCGCCGGCCGCGTCGATGCGGCGCGCGAGGCTTACGAGGCCGTGCTCCGGCGCTTCCCCAATATCGTCGGGGCGCGCATCAATCTCGGCCGGCTGCTGCACGCGGCGGGCCGTATCGACGAAGCCGAAGCGCTTTACCGCGGCGCGCTCGAGCTCTGCCCGGGCAACGCGCTCGCCGCCTTCAATCTCGGGGTCGCGCTCGAGGACCAGGGCAAGAACGAGGCCGCCGCCGACGCGTACCGCCTTGCGCTCGCGAGCGACGACGAGTATGCCGATGCGCATTACAACCTGTCGCGCCTGCTCGAGGCACAGGGCGATGCGCGCGGCGCCTTCCGGCACCTGAGCCGCTTTCGACGGCTGCTGAGGAGCAAGTAACCGGCGCTGGCACGTTTCTCGCATACCGCTTCCCGGTCGCCGCAGCCGCCGGCCTGCAGGAGCGCGCACCGCGCGCGATGCCGCGGCCGCGGGGGTTGGCATCGCGCGCAATGCGCGCTCCCGCAAGCGAGCGCGCCGCGGCATTGCGAGGAGGAACGCCCGTGCCGGAAACGTTCGTTTGGCCGCAACCCGTCGTTTATGGCGATACGGCGGACCTGCCCATTGCGCGCGTCCGCTGCGGCCGCGGGTTCAGCTACCGGGACCGCGACGGCGGCTCGGTTCGTGATCGGGAGTCCCGGGCCCGCTTTGCCGCGCTCGCGATACCGCCGGCCTGGGAAGACGTCCGGATCGCGGGGCAGGGCAACCGGCACGTGCAGGCGATCGGCCGCGACGCGAAGAAGCGCAAGCAGTACCGCTACCATCCGCTGTGGATCGAGCAGAACAAGCAGCGCGACTTCGACCGCCTGCCGGATTTCGCCGCGGCCTTGCCCGGAATACGTGAGTTCATCGATGCCCAGCTGCGTCGCCAGGCGCTCGACCGCGAGCGCATGACCGGGGTGGCCCTGCGGCTGCTGGAGCAGACGCTGATCCGCGTCGGCAACGATACTTACGTCGAAGCAAACGGCAGCTACGGCCTCACCACGCTGACAGACCGGCAAGTGAAGGCCAACGGCAACTCCGTGACTTTTCGCTTCATCGCCAAGGGCGGCAAGGAGACCCGCATCGACCTCCACGATGCGCGCGCCGCCCGCGCGGTCAAGCGCTGCCACGAGCTGCCGGGGCACCGCCTGCTGCAGTACGTCGACGACGAAGGCGAGATCTGTCCCCTCACGTCCACCGAGATCAACGAGACGCTGCGCGAACTGACGGGCGAGACCTTCACGGCGAAAACCTTCCGGACGTGGGGCGGCACCGTCGACGCCTTCGAGCGGCTGGCCGCAACACCGCTACCGGAATCGAAGACGGAACAAACGCGAGTGCTGAACCAGCACCTGCGGGAAACGGCAACGGTGCTCGGCAACACGCTGGCGGTCTGCCGCAAGTACTACGTTCATCCCAAGGTCATCGACGCCTACCTTGAAGGCGCGCTCGCGGGACAACGGTCCGGCGTGCGGGCCCGGCGCGGCCTCAGCGACGCGGAGACGGCAACGTTACGGTTCCTTGAACTATTGTGAGTGCCAACGCGCCCGAGAAACCAGAGCCACTGACTGACTTACTCACCTCAGCGTACCCTCCATGTCCGTCAACTGCCGCAGCACTTTCTGCTTTTCTTCGGCGGAATGGCCTTCGTAATAGAACTCGACCAGGCGCCGGGCGATTTCGATCTTCAGTGAACGCAAGTATTCCGGGAGCGTCACGCTGGCCGCATCGAAGGCCAGGACCACCTTGAACAGTTGTTCGAGCTCCGGTTCCGGCAAACCGGGATCGCCGTCGACGAGTTGCCGCGCCGATTCGCAGATGCGGTTCGCATAGGTCGACACAAGGTTTGCGGCGATTGCCCGATCCCTGCCGTCACTGTCGAGCATGACCTCTTCCAGCAGCGCCAGGCCCTCCCGCAGGTGAGCCAGGCCGTCCTCCGAACGGAACCGGGCTTCCGCCCGGGAGAGGTGCTTCCGCGCGGCAGCGAGTTGTGCGGGTCCGTCCATGGGACCTCAGGGCAACGCGAGCATGCGCTCCGCGAAGCGCGGGCCGGCGGCGGCGTCTTCGTGCTTGAAGAAGACGAAGGCCCGGTCGAACTTCGCGCACCGGGCCTTCCAGGACTGCAGTGCCTGGTCGCTGTACGACTCGGCCCGCAAGCGCAGGTAAGTCAGTGCGCCGGTCTCCGGCAGGTCGGGTGCCTCCTCGCTGCCATCCGCGTCCGCCGTGACCCAGGCCGCGCCGCGGCTCGCGAGTGCCTCGAGGACGGCATCGTCGCGCCACGACGGGTGCCGGAACTCGAACGCGGCCGGCACGTCGCCGGGCACGAGTTCCAGGAAGGCCTTCAGCTTGTCGACGTCCACGCGCGCATGCGGCGGCAGTTGCAGCAGCACGACACCGAGCCGCGAGCCGAGCGCCTCCAGCGTCCCGAAGAAGTACCCGGCCTCCTCGCTGCAATCGGCGAGCTGCTTCACGTGCGTGATCCGGCGCGGCGCCTTGACCGCGAAGCGGAAGCTTTCGGGCACCTGCCCCGCCCAGCCTTCGAGCAGCTCACGCCGCGGCATGCGATAGAAAGTGTTATTGATCTCCACGGTGGGCAGCCGCTCGGCGTAATAGGCAAGCATCCGTCTGGCGGGCAGCTTTTCGGGATAGAACGGGCCTTTCCATTCCTTGAAAGAGAAACCGCTCGTGCCGCAATAGAGCTTCATCAACAGCATTCAACGACGGTGGCCAGCTCGAGGTACCGGCAGAACGCGTTCGCGAGCCGCATCTGGCCGGGCGTGCGGCAATCCGGTTCGAACAGTTTCGGATTGCCGACGAGGATGCACAAGCCCTTTGCGCGCGAGGTCGCGACATTCAAACGGTTGGCGCTGTAGAGAAAATCCATGCCGCGCGGCGCATCGGCGGACGAGGACGTCGTGAGCGACACGATCACCACCGGCGCCTGCTGCCCCTGGAACTTGTCCACGGTGCCGATCCGGACGTCCGGCAGCGCGGCCGCGAGCGCCGTGACCTGCGCGTTGTAGGGTGCGACCACCATCAGGTCCCGCCGGGTCAGCGGCCGCTCATGGCCTTGCGCATCGCGCCACCGTGTCCTGCCGTCAGTAATCGCGGCTACGAGTGCCTGGATCGCCTCGACCTCCTCCACGGCGCGCGCCTGCCGCCCTTCGTGTTCGACCGGCAGGTATGCGAGCCCGGCTTCCGGAAGCCCCGGCGCGTCGATGATCGCCTGCCGTTCGAGGCCGGGGTAGGAGCTCAGCCGGTTTTCGTAGAACACCTCCGCGGTAAACGCGCAGATCGCCGGGTGCAGCCGGCGCGTTTGGCGCAGGAACAGGCCCGCATCGGGCGGAATCGTCTTGCGCGTGCCGAGGATGTGCTCGAGCGCCGATGCGTCAGCGCCCGGCGGGTGGCTCGCCTGCTGCGGCTGCTCGAGCTGCCGGGGATCGCCGAGCAGCACCAGGCTCCTGGCGCCTTGCGCAACCGCGAGCACGTCCGCGAGCGACATCTGCCCTGCTTCGTCGATGAACAGCACGTCGACGCTGTCGGCGAAGTCGGGACGCGCCCAGAGCCAGGCCGTGCCGCCGAGCACCCGGTACTCGCCGTTGTCGAACAGCGCGTGGATGCGGCCGTAGCTGCCGATCGCGTGCAGCGCCTCCGGCGACCCCTCCTTCGCCTTGCCCTTGTGCAGGCATCTGAAATCCGCGATACCCTGGCGTTCCGCCACGTCGATGCAGTCGCGGAGCAGGTTCCGGATTACCTCGTGGCTCACCGCCGTGACGCCGACTTTCTTCCCGGCGCGAACGAGGTCCACGATCATGTGTGCGCCCGTGAACGTCTTGCCGGTGCCGGGCGGCCCCTGGATCGGGAGCACGCCGTGGTCGAGCTCGCGGCCGAGCCGGCAGGCGATGACGAGTTCGTCACCCGCCGCCGCTCCCGCCAGCCCGCACGACGAGGCAACGAGCCTCGGCGGGCGCCGGAGTATGAGGTCGCGCGCCGCGCGGTGCGGCCCCGGCGCATCGATGCCGTGGTCCGCGGCCCAGCGGCCGAGCGCGAGCAGCGCCGCGGGCTTGGCGCCCGGCGGCACGTTGCGCCGCACGAAGACGTGCGAGGGGCGCTCGTCTTTCCATTTCCCCGCGTGCTGCAGGTCGACGGTGCGCGCGCCGAGATCGAGATCATCGACCTTGCCGATGCAGTCGCCGGCCGGCACGCAGACCTCGTCACCCCTCCGGATGTCGTGATCCTGCGGCGGAAACGCGTAGCGATGGACGGGCCGCGCCGCGGTGCCGCCGACCGTGTCGATGAACACCAGGTCCGACAGCGCCGAACGCTCCTCGAAGTAGTCATCCAGCGGCAGGTCGCGCAGGCGAAAATACTCCCACCACGCCGCCTTCTCCTCGCGCCGGTGCCACTCGAGCAGGTGAGCGAGCAGCCAGCGCGCCTGCTGCTCCTCGTCGCGCTCCTCCGGGTCGGGCGACACGCCGTCGAGCAGCCGGTCCATCACCTCGCGAGTCTCGTCCGCCGCAGCCGCGATTTCGTCGCTGGCATCGCCGGATTTCGGCTCGGGGCGTGGCAGCGTGTGACCGCGGCGCTCGGCGTCGGCGCGCAATGCCTCCAGCCAGTCGCGGAGTTTCCCGGCCGAGATGCAGTCCTCACGGTTGTAGCGTTCGACCGCCTCCACACGGGGCAGAAGCTCCGCGACTTCGTGCACGGGCTCCCCGAACTCGATCGCCCACTCGATCGCGCGCCGGCCCGCGGTCGCTTCGCGCATGTCCTGCGCGCGGGTGAAGTCGTAGAACTGCTCGAGCTCCTTGATCGAATAACTTTCGACACTCGCCCGCAGTGCGTGCTTCACGACCCGGTGCAGGTCGACGAACAGCTCGGCGCGCAGCAATACGTCAAGCTCGGCTTCCCGTGTCGCGTAGCGCCCGGACAGCCGCTTGAACGCGGTCGGTTCGTAAGCGCCGAAGTGGTACACGTGCATGCCCGGGTGCGCCCGGTGCCGCTCGAGAATGAAGTCGACGAGGCGCTCGAAAGCCGCGCGTTCCGCGGCCGCTGTCGTTGCCCATACCGGCACATAATCGCCGCCCCGGGAAACATAGCCGAACAGGTAATCGCGCCCGCCGCCCGCGGCGAGCCGATCGCCTTCGAGGTCGAGGAACAGGTCGTGAGGAGACGGCGGCGGAAGCTGCGCGAACCCGTGCGTCTCGTCCAATGGTTCGAGAATCTCGAACTGCCGCGTATCGAGGCGACGCGCCGCAAGCTGGATCGCGGCCTGGTCACGCGCGCGCACCAGGGCGTCGCGGGAGCCGCGTTGCGGCCTCGGGACGTCCTGCAAGTCGCCCAGGGCGGCGAGCGTCGTGACCTCGCTGTGCGCGAGCTCCCTGATTTGCCTGCGGCTGATGCCGGCCACGAAGGACAGGTGATCGTCGCGCCGCCGGCGCTCATTGCAGGGCTGCCACCAGGCGCATACCTCGCAGAACAGTACGGGCTCGGGATAGGTCGGCCGTCCGGGCCCGGCAAGCGCCGCTTCGAGCTGCCGCTTCACCAGCCGGTAGTACGCGGTGTAGTCGGCGAGGCGGTGACGCTCCGGCAGGAAGTCGTGCTGCGGGGCCACGACCCAGGCGTATTCCGGGGCCCTGCCCTGCAGCGCCGCGACGAGCTCCGAGTACACGCAAAGCTGCAGGATCGTGCCGGCGCGGGTTTCGGTCGCGAGCTTCGCGTCGACGACTTCGTAGGACCACTCGCCGAGCGCGCTCGGCCCGTCGACGCGCCGCAGGAAGTCCGCGCGGCCGTGCCAGCGGCCGTCGCCGAGCCCCGCCTGGTAGATGACCGCCGCGCCGGCCTGCATGGCGGCCCGCGTGCGCGCGATGCCCTCGGCCTGGCCCCCGTCCGGAATGGCGACGACATCGAGCCCGTGGGTCCGGCGCAGGTAATCCAGGTAAGCCTTCTCGTGCGCGAAGCCGCGCTCGCGCAGGATCTCCGCGATCGGGTCCTGCCATCTCGGCTTGTGCAATCGGCCTTCCGCGGCCGCGCGGTCGAGCTGGCTCAGGTGCGGGCAGCCCAGGTGATTCGCAAGATCAGTCGCGGAGAGATGTAGTCGCTGGTCGACGACGCGCATGCGCGGAGTATCGCACGTGAATGCGGCAGGTTGGCCGAATCAGGGCAGCGACCGGGAGTGCCGGCCGTCAATCGGTCTCCGTACGATCCGGTTCAGGCCGAACCCAACGCCTGCTGCGCGTCGTGCTTCAGCCGCATGACGCGGCCACGGCTGACGTACAGCAGGTCGCTTATCTTCAGCACGAGCGAGTTTTCGTACTTGTCGAGCTGCCCGTCGCGGTAGGCGATCTGCCAGAGCATGCCGACGATCCGGGCTTTTTCGGCTTCCGACAGGTTGTTGTGCAGCAGCTGCGTGAACTCGTGCAGCGAGACGAGGTCCTCGGCCTCGCTTCTCGCGGTTTCGATCAGCTCGGCAGCCTCGTCCGGTCCGAGGCCAAAGTGGTCCCGGGCAATTTCCCGGAGGTGCTGGAGCTCGGCCTGGTCGAACACCTTGTCGGCCAGCGCCACGTCGAGCATGAGCACGGCGGTCGCTCGGCGCACCGCCTTTTCGCGCTCCTCCGCGCTGCTTTCCTCCGAGCCGGGACCAAGCGAGCCGACAATTTGCTCCAAAAGGCGTTTGATCATAATAGCTGCCTCGTGTGCCGGGCCGTTCCCGCGGCCTCGGGGCCCGGTGGGTACGGCATCAGAATATCCACCAGCCGTCCTCCAGTTCGTCCTGGCACCCCCTGAGCTGCGCGCCCCACTCCTCCGCCCGGTGCTCGACGCGGCGGGCTGTCTGCACCAGCCAGCGTTTGCCACGCCAGGTTTTGCGCTTCCAGCCGGTATGGCCCTCGTGGTAGGCCAGGTACTGGTTGTACGGGTCCCACTTGGAGACGCCCAGGGTCTTCTGCGTCAGGTTGGTGTACCAGCCCACGAAATCGATGGCATCGCCAAAGTCGTCCCTGTCCGCATACCACCGGCCGGTGTCATCTTCGTACCAGGCCCAGGTGCTATCGAGCACCTGGGCATAGCCATAGGCATCCGACGGGCGGGTCCACGGGATGAAGCCCAAAAGCTTCGTGCGCGGGGGCCGGGCGTCGAACCGGAACGAGGATTCCTGCCGGATGATGGCCATCTGCACGTGAATGGGGGTACCCCAGCGTTCTTCGGAATCCCTGGCGTCGTCATACCAGCCCGGCTTTTCCTCGAAGATCGCGCAGAGATTTTCGATGTTTGTCGGAGGTGCCGTTGCACAGCCCGCAGCGGCGTGAAGCCAGGCGAAGGAGAGCAATGTAATGAGACAACGCTGCAACCCGGCGGCTGCAACGCCAAAGCGTTGTCGCGACATCCGGACATGATAAAGCACTTGACCGGCATCGCTCACCCGTGCTGAAATACCAATGTACCTTGGTAACATCCAGGTGATCGCATGCCGAAGACCGTGGAGCGCACCCAGACCGGGGTGCGGCTGGAGAAATCCCTGCTCAAGGTGTTGAAAGGGCTCGCGGAGTATTGCGACCTGACGCTCGGCGACCTGCTCGAGGGCATCGTGCTGCACAGCTTCGAGGGCAAGGCGCCCTTCTCGCCGGAGACCCTGAAAGTGATCGCGGATCTCAAGAAGGTGTATCACTGCCGCCTGACCGCGGCCGACAGCCATCGCCTCCGGGAGCGATCCACATGAACGCCGGCGCCGCGGAACGGCTCGAACCGGCTTACCTGCCGGACGTCGCGGCTTTCGAGGCGGGCGCGATCGAGGCAGGGCGTTTCGATCACCAGGCACACCTGCACGTCGGCTGGTGCTACCTGCGGCAATACCCGTTGGCCGAGGCTATCGCGCGGTTCACGGCGGCCCTGCGGGCGTTGACGCTCAGCCTCGGTGCGGAGGGCAAATACCACGAGACCGTGAGCTGGTTTTTCATGATCGTGATTGGCGAGCGCCTGGCCGACGCTCCCGCCGGCGACTGGCAGGACTTCAGGAACGCGAATCCCGATCTGTTCGGCAACGCGGGAGACTTGCTGCGCCGCCACTACTCCCCCGAGTGCCTGGCGTCCGGGCGCGCGCGAGAGCGCTTCGTGCTGCCGGATCGGGTGGCGGCATCAACAGATCGCCGGCACGATAGAGACACCCGGAGATGACGTCGAACTTTGCCCAGGTCACCTCGCCCTGGATCCCCACCGGCCAGCCGGACGGCCAGAACAGGACGCCGCGCTACGGGCGAGCAATAGCTTGCGTTTTGCTGGGATCGTGACGTCATTCGACCTAGGTCCTATTACCTCGACAGCAGCGTTGGATTATGGTAAATGCGGGATCGTAGCCTGGTTGATTGATGACCTCTGACGCACCGGGGAGGGAGCGCAAGATGCAGGCGATGGGCGCAGGAGCATGGCCCCGGGAGGGGCTGCTTCCCCGAGATCGGAACGTCGCTCCCGCGGGACCCCCGCACGATCCGACCGGGTTCCGCGCAGCCGGCTGCGACGCCGGGAACGATTGCCATCGAACCCCCTCCCCGCCGGGCACGACTGTCGCCCTCGTCGATGATGATCGCTCGATTCTGCGCAGCCTGGAACGGCTCCTGACGCAGCACGGGTTCCAGGTCCGGGCTTTTTCTTCATCGCGCGTCTTCCTGTCCGAAATGGGCTCGTTCGAGCCGAGTTGCCTCGTGCTCGATCTTTCCATGCCGGAGGTGTCCGGCCTCGACGTACAGCAGTCCCTGGGTGACCAGGTGCTCAACTGCCCGATCATCTTCATAACGGCGCACGGCGACATTCGCACGACCGTGCAGGCCATGCGCGGCGGTGCGGTGGATTTTCTGACCAAGCCGTTCGCTGCCGCGGAATTGCTGGATGCGCTGCATCGCGCCATTGAAAGAGGCCGGCACAACCGCGAGCTGGACTCGCGGCGTAATGTCCTCCGCAGCAGAGCCGCCTCGCTGACAACGCGGGAGCGCCAGGTATTCGAGCAGGTGACCTCCGGCCTCCTGAACAAGCAAATAGCGGCGAACCTGTGTATCTCCGAGAAAACGGTCAAGGTTCACCGCGGGCGGGTGATGCGCAAGATGTCGGTGCGATCCGTCGCGCAACTGGTACGGGCGGCGGAACAGCTGCAAATTTGAAACTTCGCGTAGTATCACACCCGGTCCGCAACGCGGTTCATCGCCGGCGAAACTCGCGCGCAGTCGATCGAAGGTCCCATAGCACCCGATGAGCCGTTCGGTTCCAATCCTCAGCATGGAGATTCCGGCCCCTCTTATTGCGGTGATCGATGACGAAGAGGCGGTCAGACGCGCTTTGTTGCGGCTGTTGCGGGGCGAGAATTACAGGGTCGAGGCGTTCGAGTCCGCCGCCATGTTCCTGGACTTCCTGTCAAAAGAGAAGCCTCACTGCGTCATTCTCGATCTGCAGATGCCGAACATGTCGGGAATCGAGCTCCAGCGACGCATGCTGGAGCTCGATCTCCATTTGCCGGTGATCGTAATCACTGCACACGATCAGGCGGATTTGCATCAGCGCTGTCTCGCGCTCGGTGCGCAGCGGTACTTCTGTAAACCACTGGATGCGACAGAGTTGCTCGATGCCGTGCGCGCGGCTATCACCCTGAACGGATCCATTGCCTGAGGAATGCCCCTGTCGGTGCATGGAAGCTCACTGGCCGTGACCGGTATCTGGTTCGGTCGCGTGCACGGGCAGGGAAATGTGAAAGGTCGCTCCTCGGCTGGAGTTATTACTGGCCCAGAGATGACCTCCATGTGCGACAATGATTGTGCGGCAGATGGCAAGGCCCAGCCCAATGCCATGATTTTTGGTCGAGAAGAAGGGAGTAAAAATCGATTCCGTATCCCGCAGCCCGTGCCCGGTGTCACATACCTGTATGTGAATGTTCCCGTTGGCCGTCGCGCTGGCGATACAAAGCCTGCGGGTTTCGGGATCCACATCGATCATCGCATCCCGGGCATTGACCACCAGGTTGAGCAGCACCTGCAGCAACTGCACACGGTCGCCGCTGACTCGAGGAAGATCGCTTTCGAGCTCCACGCGCGTTACGACCCGATGCGCGACGAGGTCCGTGCGTTCCAGGCCGAGCACATCCTCTATGCATTCGTTCACGTCAACCGGGCGTGTCTCGACGGCGCCTCGCAGCAGCAGGGCACGCAAGCGGCGAATGACATCACCGGCACGTTTATCTTCGGCGACGATGTCTTTCATTATGTCGGCGAGCTCCTCTGAGCGCGGTGTCGCACGGTCGAGTTCGCGGAGCGCGGCCTCCGCATTGAGCAGGATGGCGGTGAGCGGTTGATTCAGTTCGTGCGCAATCGCGCCGGACAGTTCACCGAGAGTTGAAACACGTCCCAGGTGAGCGAGTTGTTCACGCTGAGCGCGGGCCTGCATCTCCTGCGATTTCCTGTCGGTGTTGTCAATGTAGACACCGATCATTCTCCCAGGACCTCCTCGGCTGTTCTGCACGCACCCTTTTGCAGTGATCCAGAGCTGACCGCCTTGCCCGTCCCTGAACCGGCATTCGATCTCGGCGAGACCACGGCTTTGTGCCTCCTGCAGCGCACGACGGACGGCCTCTCGATCATTCCTGTAGACGAGCCTGAGCAACCCGGCCGGCGAGGTCGATCGTGAGGCGGAAGAGCTCGCATTCAGGCCGGCACGAACTGCACGCCAGGTGATGAGGTTGTCCGCGAACTCCCATTCCCATGTCCCCATCCTTGCGGCATCGAGCGCGAGCTTGAGACTTTCCTGTTGGCGTGACGCAACGAGCTTGGCTTGCCGTAGTTCAGTGAGCGATATCGCCAGCAGCAGTACAGAAAACCCCGCTATGATCAGAAAGCTTTGCGCACCGAGTGCGGCAGTCATCAAGTTGCTCGACGTGAACGGACCGCGCCCCTCCACCAACCCTGTAACTGCAAAAGCGGTTACGATTGCCATGCCGAGCGTTGCACCGCGGAGCCCGTAACGCACCGCTGCCCAAATCAGCAGAGCAACGGGCAGGTAGGGGTGCATAGTGAACTCGCCCAAGTGCACGGTCTCATGGAAGACGACGGCCGACGCCACAAATATCGTACCCAGCAGCAGGGTTATTTCAGCAATATTGACGAGCGTCGCACGCCATAGGGGCTCCAGGCGGCTCTGCATCCAGACGAGGATCAGCGGCACGACGATCAGCGCGGCAAGCGCATTGGAGAACAGGCGCGTGCACCACACTTGCCAGAAGTCGCTGTATCGCCAGCCGGTGAGCGCCACGAACGCAGCGTCCACGAAAGACAACACGACCGGTGCAATGACCATGGCTCCGGCAACGAAAATCCACAGGTCACGGAGACGATCGAACCGCGGGGGTCCGTGCCGGCATCGCAGGAGTATGGCCGCGCCCAAAATGGCCTCAAGCGAGTTGCTCACAAACCAGAGTGCTGCCATTTTGAGGGGCACGCCCAGCGAAATTTCAGCTGCGAAATGGGCGGGAATGACGGCCGCAATCATCAGCCACCAACGTTGTGGCGGCGTCAGGAGCAGAGCGGTCAGCAGAACGGCGTTCGGCGGCCAGAGGACGGCAACGGGGCTGGATGGCAAGGTGAGCGCCATCCCCGCGTACACGCCGGCGTAGTAAGCCAGACCGAGGAGAGCGGCCCCATAAAGTTCACGGGGTTGTAAAAAGCGGGCACCGGTGTGCTCCGGCGCGGCGGAGATTGAGCGGTCTTCAGGTGTTGCCAGGACCATTGTTTCCCGCAAGGATGCGCCTCCGTAGCGGTCGGCCAGGCCTCGCCGCCGCCCGGGCGCGAATGCCGGTCAACTGCACTCGGCCTGGTGGTCGCCAGTTGTGCAGGATGCATAAATCGGGGTGTACAGCGGAATCGACGGGGCGCCGAGAGCATTATTCTGCCGCACAACTCCGCAGGTGGGAAGCGCCTGGTACTCATGCGCCGAGGGCGGTTCGGACAGGTCCTGGAAGCCGGCGGACGGCACCGGCAGGCATCGTCAAAAGGACGCGACCGCAAAGACGCGCGCGCCATCGTACCGCCACCGGAGATGGCCGTTGAAGTCATCATCCTCGACGTCGACGCGCATGGCGAATGCGTTGTAGCCCAGGCCGAATCCCAGGTGCTCGAAAGCCTGCCAGACGATCGAAGCGTTGTAGTCTTCGACGCTGCCGTCGTACGGATCCAGGCTGATTTCGAAGTACTGCACCTGTGCATCGGCGTACATGGTGTCCGTAAACCGCCATATCCCCCGTACGCCTGACACGGGCAGGGGACCGTTGGCGGCTGCGGCGCTTGCCGTCCCCGTTCCGGTCCCCGAGAGGCCCAGGTCGAACCGGAGGTTGTGGACGCCCACCGTTCCCGCGAGCTCATACCGCTCACCCTGCAGGAAGGCATACTCGTACGCCAGCTCCGCTATGGTCGTGTCGAAGCCGGCGTCGATCCGTGTATCGACGGCGTACGTCGTGTCGCGCACGGTGATTTCGCGATCGATCTGCCGGGACGCCGTCCGTCGCGTATCGAAGTACATTATGCGCAGCTTGTGCCGCGGCTGGAAACGCCAATATGCATCGAGTCGAAAGCGATCCGTATCGTTGAAGCCCAGCTCTTCCTCTACGTCGAACTCGGTTCCGGTGCGCGCACTCCCGTCGATCCGGACGCGGGTATCGGTCGTGAGCAAGAATCCTCCAAGGCTCAGGGAGAGACGATCGTTAAGCGGATCCGAGGCTGCGGACGGATCGTTCTCCAGGACGAGTGCCAGGAGCAGGGCTGCAGAGACAGGAAGCTTCGATCGCATCGTCTTGCGCGGCGTCGGCATCGTATCGGCCGACGGAGAATGCTCTCGTTCGGAACCCGGGGCGGCAATGGGCCATTGGTCGTGTCGGGGCAATGATGAACTGATGAAGACGGCCGTCGCATATGCGCGCGGCCGTTTCTTCCGCGCCGTCGAAATCCACGCCGGCCTGCAGGCCTTTCTTCGTCATCTTTGAAACGTCCGGGCTCGGACGGGAAGCATTCGAGAGCTTGCCCGTGGATGCAGGATTCGTGATTGTGTATACTGTATACAAGTAGGCCTTCCGCCTTGGGGGAAAGACGGTACATGGCTGAGATCCAGATGACGGCGGCCCATTGGGCTTTTTTGCTCGTGGTGGCCTCAATAATGGTGTCCATCGCCTTTCGCAAGGGCGTGATCATCCCGTCGATCCTCGGCACGTTCCTGCTGGGGCTGCTCTCCCCGAACGGCGGCGACGGACTCCTGAACACGCTCATATTTGCCGCCCAGGCCGTCTTCCGCGCCCTCCTCGACGCCAGCGTGGCCCTGTTCGACATCGTGCTGGTCATCGCGTTGATGGTGGCGATGCTTCGGGCCTTACAGGCCCAGGGCGCGGACAAAATCATGGTAGCCCCCATGAAGAAGTTGATGATCGGGCCCTGGTCGTCGTTCTTCGCGCTGACGGTGACGATGTACATTGCCGCGGTATTCTTCTGGCCGACCCCGGCCATCGCGCTGGTGGGCCCGATTCTCATCCCTATCGCGATCCGCGCCGGGCTGCCCGCAATCGCGGCCGCGGTCGCCGTCAACCTGGCGGGGCACGGCATGGCGCTCTCCGCCGATCCCGTCATACAGGGCGCCGGCCGCCTGACCGCCAGCGCGGCCGGCATCTCGCCGGGCGAATTGCAGCCCTATGCCCTGCTGTTCTCGGTGGTGGCGGGGACCGCGGCCATCCTCTTCGCCTGCTACACCCTCCGGCGGGACCTGCGCTCGGGCGCGCTGCGGGCCACTCCCGGGGACATCCCGGAAGCATCGGCGGCGTCCACCGACGCCCCGAAAGTCGAGCGGACCGGGCGTGATGCCCACATCTTCGCCATCCTCGTGCCGGTCCTGTTGCTCGGCATCGCGCTCCTGATGATCTACCGTGCGATCTTCCAACCGGGGCAGGCCATCCTCGGCGGTGCGGCGACCGCGCTGCTCGGGGGCACGGCAACCTGCCTGCTGTTGCTCTCGACCATTGCCAAGCGAGGCCTGGAGGCCATGGATGAGATCGCCGCTCACACCTGCGACGGGCTGCTCTTTTCCATTCGCATTTTCGCGCCTATCATTCCGATCGCCGGCTTCTTCTTCCTCGGCAATCCCGAACATGCCGCGGCCGTGCTCGGCGAGGGCACGCCCGGCTACCTGTTCGACGTCAGCCAGGTGCTCGGGCAGCACCTGAACGGCAATGTCGGCCTGCTGGCTTTCGGCATGACGCTGATCGGCGTGCTGGCGGGCCTGGACGGCTCCGGCTTTTCCGGCCTGCCGCTCACCGGCTCGCTGGCCGGAGCACTCGCCGTTGGCGGCGGCACCGACATCCCGGTTCTCGCGGCGCTGGCGCAGGTGGCCACCGTCTTTACGGGCGGCGGTACGCTGGTTGCCTGGGCGGGCTCCTGCGTCTGTGCAGGTATCGCCGGCGTGTCGCCCGAGGAACTGGTCCGGCGGAACTTTATCCCGGTAATGTTCGGGCTTTGTGTCGCGGCTTTGTTGGCAATGGTGATGCTGCTTTGATGATCGGTAAGGATGGTACACCGGTCCACCGTCGGGACACTGCAACGTGAGCGCTAGCGGATCATCGCCGCGGCAGGCCCACCAGTGGCGCCAGAGCGGTGCGACCGCGATCATGGCCGAGCAGTGCCAGGCCTGGGGCACCAAAGCGGCGGTGGCCGCCGCGGCGCCCCTTGCCGCGCAGATCGCCGCCGGTGTGCTGCGTGACGGCGGCAACGCGTACGACGCCGCCGTCGCCGCGGCCCTGGCGGAAACGGTCCTGCTGCCGCCGAAGTGCGGGCTGGCCGGCGATCTCGTTGCCCTGTGCTGGCGGCGTGGCGACGAGCGCCCCGAGGTCCTGCTCGCGGTGGGCGGCGCACCCGCGGGCCTGGCGGAGATCGCCCGCCAGGGCAGGCTGGAGCCGACAGGACCCCTGTCCGTCGGCGTGCCGGGGGCGCCGCACGGCTATCTCGAACTGGCCGCGCGCGGACGGCTGCCGTTGGCGCGCCTCGCCTCCCCCGCCATCGAGCTGGCCGAGGAAGGATTCTGCTGGTCGCGCATCTGCAGCGCACTGGCCGCGGAATCCGCGGACCTGGTGGCGCGTCACAACCCCGACGGCACCCGCTACTATCCCCACGGCGAGGTCATCGCCCCGGGCACCGTGATGCGATTCCCGAAGCTCGGGCTTGCCCTGCGCGCGCTCCTTGCCGATGGTTTCGACTTCCTCCGTGGCGAGGTGGGCGCCGCCATCGTGCGCAGGGTTGCCGGGGCGGGCGGCGTGCTGGGCATGGCCGATCTGGAGGGCCGGCACTCGGAATGGACAGGCGCGCAGGCGGGAAGGCTCGGATCGCTGCCGCTCTTCGCCACACCGGCCCCTACGCACGGACCCGCTTTGCTGATGGCAACGGGCGATCTGGCGGTTACCGATACGCCGGCCGCGGCGGTCCATCGAAATGTCATGGCGGTCCTGGCGCGCGGGCCGGCCGGCTTCGCGGACCAGTCCGGCACGTCGATGGTCTCCGCGATCGATCGCGACGGCACCATGGTGACCGTCGTGCATTCCAATTCCTGGCCGCGCTTCGGGAGCGGCCTCATCGTCCCGGAGTTCGACCTGATCCTCGCGAACCGGGCGGGCCGCGGCTTCGGCAGCAACCCTGCCGATGAGAACTTCCCGCTGAGGGGCAGGCGCCCGGATGTGACGCTGCACGCCTGGGCAATAGCAGGGCCGCACGGTATGCGCATCCAGGGCGCGACGCCGGGCGGTGCCAACCAGATGCCGTGGAACGCCCAGACCCTCGCGCGCTTCGCCCGCGGCGAGACGGACATCGGGCGCCTGATCGTTGCCCCGCGTTGGGAATGGCTGCCCGCTACGAACGGCCTGCGTATCGAAGACGGCTTCGGCAAGCGCGAGCGGAGCGTGCTGGAAGCCGCGGCGGCTCACGTCGAGAAGACCGGGCGGTGGGGGACGGCATCGGCCATGCAGATCGTCGCCGACGATCCCGCCGCGCGACGCGCGGGCGCGGCGGCCGACCCGCGCACGGTCGGCGCCGCGCTCGCTTTCTGACCCTTCCCGCTTGCAACCGATACCAATGCAATGAACAACATTCCACAGTGGGCCTGGATCGGCTTCGCCTCCACGCTGGTCATCCTGCTCGCCATCGATCTTTTCAGCCATCGCGGGGCGCACCAGCGGACGCGCAAAGCGGACATCGCCTGGAGCGCCATCTGGATTTCGGTCGGCCTCGGCTTCTCGATCTTCATCTGGTGGCTCATGGGCGCCGACGCGGCGCAGCAGTACCTCGCCGCCTATCTCATCGAGGAGAGCCTGAGTCTCGATAACCTGTTCGTGTTCCTGCTGATCTTCACGACGCTCAGGATTCCGCTCGAAAACCAGCGGCGGGCCTTGCTGTGGGGTATTTTCGGCGCGCTCGTATTCCGGGCCGTGTTCATTTTCCTGGGCGTTACCGCCATGGAGCGCTGGGAGTGGATCACGTACCTCTTCGGAGCGCTGCTGTTCTTCGCCGCGTGGCGTGCGCTGTTCGAACCGCAGGAAGAGGCGGTCGAGAACCAGCTCGTAAGCTGGCTCGCGCGGCACCTGCCGGTGAGCAGCGATCGCGGCTCAGCGCGCCTGGTCGTGCGGGAAAAGGGCAAGCTCCTGATAACGCCGCTGCTCGTCGCGATCATCGGTCTCGAGCTGAGCGACATCCTGTTCGCGATCGATTCCGTGCCGGCGGCGCTCTCGGTGACCCGGCACCAGTTCCTCGTCTACAGCTCGAACGCTTTCGCGATCCTGGGGCTCCGCTCCCTGTACGTCGTGATGGTCGCGTCGCTCGAAAAGGTGAAGTACCTGCATTACGGCCTGGCAGCCGTGCTCGCGTTCGCGGGTTTCAAGCTCGTGACCCACAATTTCCTCCACGTGCCGCCGCTGCTGTCCGTCGGCATCATCGTGAGCGTCCTGGCCGGCACGGTCCTCCTCAGCCTGCGGCTCGCGCCGCCGGGTCGGGCCGCCGGCCAGGAAGAGACCCTCGGCCAGAACGAGCCCGGTTGACAGTGCGCCGCACAAGGCCGCGCCCCGTTGCGCGAAAAGTGGGCGCGAAAATGGGAGTGGCCCGTTTCAGGCGGCAGAAGGATGCCGTGACCGGCTAATCGAGATAGGTGGCGTACTTCTCGATGTGGTCGGCGAGCCCGAAGGAGTGGTCGCGCACCAGCCGGCCGGCCAGCTCGGTGTCGCGCTCTTCGATCGCTTCGATGATGTGCATGTGATCGATGATGGAGCGGCTGGCCCGGTCGCGTTCCCCGATCGTGCGGGCGCGGATCGCCCGCATGTGCAGCAGGGGCGCGTCCGCGAGCTGGACCAGCATGCCATTTCCGCTGAGTGCAATGATCGACTGGTGGAACTGGATGTTGGTATCCGAGTACTCGTCGATGCGGGCCTGCGGCCGGCCAGGCTCTTCGAACCTGACGAACATCTCCCTGAGCTTCGCGATCTGCTCATCCGTCGCTACCTGCGTCGCAAGGCGCGCCGCCATGCTCTCGAGCGCCGCCCAGACGGCGATGATGTCCAGGATCTCCTGCTTCGATTTCCGGATGACGTAGGCCCCGCGGCGGGGGATCAGTTGCACGAGGCCTTCCTGCTCCAGGCGCGACAGCGCCTCGCGCACAGGCGTCCGGCTGACGCCGAGCTTCTCCGCCAGGTAATGCTCGTCCAGTTTCAGCGGATCTTCGCGGCCGTAAATGTCCATGCGCCCGATCGCTTCCTTGAGGGCCGCGTACACCTTCGATTTCAAAGCAACGTTCGATTTCAGGGACCGCAGTGCGAATTCCTTGTCCGCCATCGCGCCTCACTCCAGGTTAATCGGTGTTTAGTATACAAAAAGCCTGCACCCAGCGAGTTCCACGGTGCGCTCACCAGGGGCGGCCTCCCGATGGTGACCGCTCGTGCCATCGCACGGCCACCCGGGTGACCCGGCATTGACTGTAAATTGTCCGCAGTATACACTTTGGGCCCTGCAGAAGGGAGGAAGAGATCATGGCCAGGCTGCTGGAGAAAAACGAGTTCCGTGCCGCGCTGAAAGAAGCAATGAAAGGACGCGAGGCCAAAGACGCCTCCTTCAGCCTCGCGTGGTCGAACGGCGACCTGAAGCCCGAGCATTTCGCACGCTGGGCCGAAAACCACTACCACTACGTGGGCCCGTTCGCGGATTACCTCGCCTACATCTACGCGAACGCACCGGACACCGAGACCGAAGCCAAGGATTTCCTCCTGCAGAACATGTACGAGGAGGAACTCGCGGATATCCGGCACACGGACCTGCTCATCCGCTTCGCCGAAGCCTGCGGCACCACGCGGGAACGCGTCGAGGACCCGCGGAACATGAACCCGGTAACGCGCGGCCTGCAGGGATGGTGCTACGCCACGGCGATGCGCTCGCACTGGGTCGTGGCCACGGCCGCGCTCATCGTGGGCCTGGAATCGCAAGTGCCCGACATCTATCGCCGCCAGTACCCTCCGCTTCTCGAGAAGTACGGCTTCTCGGAGGACGACGTGGAATTCTTCGAGCTGCACATCACCTCCGACGAGGTGCACGGCGAGCGCGGCTACGAGATCGTGCTGAACCAGGCGACCACGCCGGAGCTGCAGCACGCCTGCCTGGAGGCCGTGCGCGATGCGGCCGACATGCGGTTCTCCTACACGAAAGCGCTGTACGACTATTACGTGCGCGAATTCAAGCACGCGGAACCGGAGCTTGCGGCCGTCGGCTCGGTCTGACACGGCTGCCGCCGGGCGAAGCACGCTCGTGAGCGTGCCCGCCGAGCCGCTCGCAGCCTTGGGGGGTGTACACCGATGACCGATTGGGTCAAGGCAACCGACCTGGAACCGCTCAAAACCCGCAAGCGCTTGCGGGTGACGGTGGCCGATCACGAGATCGCCCTGTTCTATGTCGACGGGCAGGTATTTGCCTTCCGCGATATCTGCATCCACAAGCAGAGCAGCCTGTCGCGCGGCAAGGTCTTCCGCGGCAAGGTCATCTGCCCGGGTCATCAATGGGCGTTCGACCTGAACACCGGCTGGAACGACCAGTGGAGCCGCTGCCAGCCGACGTTCGCGACGAAAATAGAAGACGGCGCGGTCTTCGTGCTGCCATCGCCGCGTGTCCGTGAAAGCGAGCCCGCAGCGGACGAGCGCTACGGTGAAGCGGAGCCGGCATGTTGAAACGGGTAGTGCTGGTCGGCGCCGGCCAGGCTTCGGCATCCGCGGCGCGCACGCTGCGCCGCAACGGCTACGACGGCCGGATCGTGATCCTCGGTGAGGAGCCGCATCCACCTTACCAGCGCCCGCCTCTGTCAAAAGAATACCTGCTTGGCGAGGCCGAGCTGGATGAAGTCTGGTCGACCCCCCGCAACTGGTATGACGAGAACGAGGTGCAGCTCGAGCTCGGCCAGCGTGCCGTTCGAGTCGACCGCGACACCCTCACCGTCGAAACGGCGGACGGGGCAAAGTTCCCCGCCGATGCGGTGCTGCTCGCGACGGGCGGCCGGGCCCGCCGCTTTCCCGGCGCCGACGGCGAGAACATCAATTACCTGAGGACGCTCGAGGACGCGCAGCGTATCCGCGAGAAAGCGCGTTCGGGCGGCCGCATCATCATCGTCGGCGGCGGCTTCATCGGCCTCGAAGTGGCCGCGACCGCGAGGAAGCTCGGCGCGCACGTGATCATGATCGAAGCGCAGCAGGCTCCGCTGGAGCGGGTGCTGGGCCAGGAGGTCGGCACGGTGCTCGGCGCCATCCACCAGGAGCAGGGCGTCGACCTGCGCTGCGATACCGCCGTGCAATCCATCAGCAGCACGAGCCTCGGCGTCATCGTGCGCACGAGCGACGGGGAAGACCTGGAAGGCGACGCCGCGGTCGTCGGCATCGGCATCGAGCCCAATGTCGACGTTGCGAAGCTGTCCGAGATCACGGTGGGGAACGGGATACGAGTCGATGAATTCTGCCGCACCGCCGCCGAAGGCATCTATGCCGCCGGCGACGTCGCCAACCACTTCCACCCCCTGTACGACCGCCGCATGCGCGTCGAGCACTTCGACAACGCGACCCGGCACGGCGCCGCCGCGGCGCTGAACATGCTCGGCATGCGCACCGGTCACGACGACCCGCACTGGTTCTGGTCCGACCAGTACGAGCACAGCATCCAGTACGCGGGCAACGCCGCGCGCTGGGACGATATCGTGGTGCGCGGTTCCGTCGAGGAGCGTGATTTCGTCGCGTTCTACCTCGCCGACGGCCGGATCGCCGGCGCCTTCGGCCTGAACCGCGGCGGCGACATCATGACCGTGAAGAGCCTGCTGGCGGCGCGGGTTGCGGTCGCCAGGAACACGCTGGCGGACGAGGACGTGGATCTCGAGGAACTGATCGCCCCGCTGCCGGAAACAACGGAGGGCGATCGCCATGCCGGCGCGGAGGAGACCGCTGACGACGGCACGTTCATCCGGGCCGCCCGCAGCGGGCAGGTACCGGAAGGCATCGTCCGCCGATTCGTCGTCGGCGGCACAGAGATCGCGATCGCGCGCTCCGGGGGCAAGGCTTACGCACTGCACAATCTGTGCACGCACCTGGCCTGCCACCTGGCGTCCGGGAAAGTCGATCGCGGCGGCCTCACCTGCCTTTGCCACGGCTCGGTGTTCGATCTGGCGACCGGCGAGCCGATCAATCCGCCGGCGTCACGGCCCGTCAGGACCTACCGCGTCCGCGAAGCCGACGGCCAGATCTTCGTATCGCTAAACTAGTGTCCGGACAGGACACTAGTCCCGCAGACACTTTTACTACTTACGAAACCGGAGACCAGCCCATGCAGCTCGGGCTTGAATCGAGGCGCGCGCTGGTCCTCGGATCCAGCGCCGGTCTGGGGCTTGCGATCGCGCGCGCCCTGGTCGACGAGGGCGCACGCGTCGTGCTGTCCGGCCGCGACCCCGGCCGGCTGCAGGCGGCCGTGCGGGAGGTGTCGGCGAGTGCGGCGATAGCAGGCGACCTGCGCGTCGCGGGCGAGCCCGAACGCATCGTCAACGAGGCCGCGGAGCGGCTGGGCGGGCTCGACATCATGATCGTGAACACCGGCGGCGGCACGCCCGGGCCGCTATCGGCGTCGACGAGCGAAACCCGCGAAGCCGGCTGGCATTCGATGCTGCGGCCCGCGCTGGACACCGCGCTCGCGGCAAAAGCCCACCTGCTGGAATCACCGGCGGGGCGCATGCTCTTCATTACCGCCCGTTCCGTGCTCGAACCGTCGACGGAGCTCGCCCTCTCGTCCGTGTTCAGGAGCGGCGTGGCGGCGGCGGCGCGCTCCCTCGCCGCCGAGCTCGCGCCGCGGGTGCTGGTCAACGTGATCGTCCCCGGCCGCTTCGATACGCCCGCCTACCATCGCTTCCGGCGCTGGCTCGCCGAGCGCGACGGAACGAGCGAGGCCGAAGTCTCGGAGCGCCACCTCCGGGAGGTAGCGCTGGCACGCCTTGGGAAGGCGGAGGAGCTCGCGAGCGTCGTCACCTTCCTGTGCAGCGACCGCGCGAGCTTTGTCACCGGGACCGTCGTCCGCGTCGACGGCGGCGCGCTGTAAGCGGCGAAATTCAGAGGGCGCGGAACAGCATCCGCAGCGCCACGATCGACAGGAACGCGCCGAACACCATGCTTAAGTGCCGCCGCTGGAGCCAGTGCGCGATGGACGCCCCCAGCGGAGCGGCGAGATACGTCGCCGGCGCGATGACCACGAGGCCGATCAGGTTGACATAGCCGAGGCTGCCCGGCGGGAGGTTCGGATGGTTGAAGCCGGTCAGGATGAACCCGACGGTGCCGGGAATCGCGATCGACAGTCCGAGCAACGAGGCCGACCCCACGGCACGATGGATCGGCTGCGCCAGCAGCGTCAGTATCGGCACGGTCAGCGTACCGCCGCCGATCCCCATCATGCTCGAAAGCGTGCCGATGGATAACGGGATCGCGGACGCCGCGGGCCCTTTCGGCACGTCGCCGGCAAGATGGCGGTCGTCGATCGGCAGCACCATTTTCACCGCCACCAGCGCCGCGACGATTGCGAACACGCCGGACAGCACCCGGCTGTGGACATGGCTCGCGATCAGCACGCCGCAAACCGAGCCGATCAGCGCCGGAGCGCTCCAGCGCTTCACCAGGTCGAAATCCACCGACCCGCGCCGGCCATGCGCGCGCGCCGAGGCGATCGAGGTCGGCACGATCGTGGCGAGCGACGTACCGACGGCAACGTGCATGCGTATTGCCGGATCGACGCCCAGGAGGCCCAGCACCAGGTCCAGTGCCGGCACGATGATAATGCCGCCGCCCACACCGAGCAGCCCGGAGATGACGCCGCTGGCGATGCCGGTGGCCAGCATCGCGGCCGTCAACGACGCATAGTCTGTCACGCCGCTAACCCGGGTCGGTCACGTGTTGTCCCGTGGATCCGGGATCACGCCGAGAAGTACACGGTTTTGGTGCGCGTGTAAAAATCCATGACGCCATGACCGGCCTGTTCCTTGTAAGTCTGGTTGCTGGAATGCTTGAGGCCGCCGAAGGGCGCCGACAGCGCGACTCCGCCGGTCGTGCTGTTTACCTTGATTACTCCCGCTTCGACGTCGCGCGCGAACGCGAACGCGCGCGCCATGTCGGAGGTGACGATCGAGGCGGCGAGGCCATAGTCCACCGAGTTGGCCTGGGCCAGGGCTTCTTCGTAACTCGACGCTTTCGAGAGGCAGACGACCGGGCCGAAGATCTCTTCCTGCGACAGCCGGGAGTCGTTCGGCACGTCGACGAACACCGTGGGCCGCACGAACCAGCCTTTCGATGAGAGCGCGGCGTCGGGCCGCTCGTCGCCGGCGGCCATTTCGAGCCCTTCCGCCAGCCCGATCTCGATCATTTCCCGCACCTTCTCGAACTGGGCCGCGCTCGCGAGCGGTCCCATCGTCACCCCGGCCTCGAGGCCGTTGCCGACGTGGTGGCCGCGCGCGATACCGACGATTCGGTCTACCACGTCGTCGTAGGTATCGCCGACGACGATGACGCGGCTGCTGGCGGTGCAGGCCTGGCCGGTGAGGTTGAACGCGCCCTGCGCAGCGATTTTCGCGGCGCGCTCCGGGTCCGCATCCGCGAGGATGATGCACGGGTTCTTGCCGCCCATCTCGAGCTGCAGGCGCTTGTCCGGTCCCGCCTGGCGGTGAATGACGCAGCCCGTCGCGTACGAGCCCGTGAAGGTGATCGCCTTCACGGCGGGCGCGGTAATGAGCGGCTCGCCGATGTCCTTCCCCGGCCCCTGCAGCAGCGAGATGGCGCCCTCGGGCAAGCCCGCTTCCAGCAGGATCTCGACCAGGCGCTGGCCGGTCAGGGGCGAGATTTCAGACGGCTTGAAGAGCACGCCGTTGCCGGTCGCGAGCGCCGGGCCAATCTTGCGCGACGGGATGGAGACCGGAAAATTCCACGGCGTGATGGCCAGCACGATGCCGACGGGCTCGTGCACGGTGCAGACGAGGTCGGCCGAGGGCGCCGGGAACGTCTCGCCGCGCGTGCGCACGGCTTCACCGGCGTACAGGCGGAAGTTGGCCGCGGTCCGCTGCCATTCCATCCTGGCCGCGCCCAGCGGCTTGCCCTCCTCCCGGGTCAGCTCCGGGGCGAGCGTCTCGATCCGCTGCAGGACGATGTCGGCGGCCTTCTCGAGCACCTGCATCCGGCGCTCCGGGTTCGCCGCCGCCCACGCCCGCCGGCCGCTCTCGAGAGCTTTGACCGCGGCAACCGCGTCGTCGCCGCCGGACGCCGGGAACTCGCCGACCAGGTCGTCCCGGTCCGCCGGGTTGCGGCGCTCGAAGGTACCCCCTCCCGCCGCGGGTACCCACTTTCCCGCGACGAAGTTGTGATTCATGCTTTCTTCGCGGCGTCCGGTATGGTGACTTCGCCACCGCCGGTCTGCTGCATGTGGTCGGCGAAGGCGTTGATCGCGGCCTCGCAAACGGCAATGTCCTGCTCGCCGTTGCCGCCGGAAACGCCGATGCCCCCGACGACCCGGCCGTCCACGTAAATGGGATAGCCGCCGACGAATACGGTGATGCGGCCGCCGTGCTGGGTGAAGATGCCCCAGGCTTCCTCGCCCGGGTACGTATTGGTGAAGGTGTGCGTGACCCTGCGATGAGCGGCCGCGGTAAACGCCTTGTTCTCGGCGATCTGCACGCCGGTGACCTTGCCCTTGTCCAGCCGCCGCAGCGCAATCGGGAAGCCCGCGTCGTCCGCGATGCAGATGACGTGCATGCCGCCGAGCTCCTCCGATTTTCGTTGCGCCGCGTCCAGCAGGAATTCGGCATCCGAGAGACTCAGCACGTTCTTGTTGATCATGGCATCCCCGTGTTCGTTACCCGGGCGCGCCCCGCGGTATGCGCCCGCGCCGGCAGCGTCGTCCTTTTCGAGGATTTAGTATACTGTATACAAGATAACCGTCAAGTGCAGGAGCGCGCGCGATGCGGAGGTCGGCAAACGTGGCATCGCGCGCGATGCGCGCTCCTGCACAGGCCGTCAGCTTCCGGCCGACGTGCCGGCGGCGCCCTGCAAGCGCTGGCGCACCGCCTCCCCGACGTTGCGGACGTGCCGGGCGCCCAGCAGCGCGGACAGTTCCGCATCGCCGGCGATCACGGCCTCGAGAATTCCGGCGTGCTCGCGCCACGACTCGACCATGCGCGCGTCGCCCACGGACGAGAAAAGCCAGAGGGTGCGATCTCTCAGCGAGCGGATGTAGTCGGCCAGGTAGCGGTTCCGCCCCACCTCGGCGAGCAGCTCGTGAAAGCGGTCATTGAGACGACGCAAAGTCGCTTCATCGCCCTGCTCGAGCGCGCGATTGCCGTCTTCGAGCAACTGCTGCAGGGCTCCGCGGTTCTCGTCGTTGCAACGCTTCGCCGCGTTGCGCGCGTTGATGCCTTCGAGCTCGGCGCGCAGGTCGACTATCTCGGTGATCTCTTCCGGCGTCAGCATCCGGACACGGGCCCCGCGGCGAGGATGCTTCTCGATGAAACCCTCGACCTCCAGCACGCGCAGCGCCTCCCGGATCGGGTTGCGGGACACCCCGAAAATTGCCGCGAGACCCGATTCGGTAAGGCGTTCACCCGGTTTGAACTGGCCCCGGAGAATGGCCTGCCGCAGTGAATCCATCACCGCTCCGTGCAGCGACTGGTGCGCGCTGCCGATTTGCGACCAATCCTCTTCGCCCGGGAGCGGGACGGCGGACCCTTGCGATTTGGGTTCGGTTGCGCGAGTTCTGTCCGCCTGCATTCCCTTCCGTTCCTGCTCGATCAAAACGCCCAATATACCCTGCTTTGTGCCCTCAGCACCCCACGACCAGGGACGCGCGCAGTCCGCGCAGCGTGGCAAGCGTGGAATTGACGGTGAGACTGCCGGTACGGGGGTTCCGCGGCATCGGGTAGCTCGCGAGCTGCACCGTGAAATCCGCTGTGCGGGAGCGAACGCGCAACTCCTGCTGATTGCGGTCGACGGCCGGATCGGCCCAGATCTCGACGCGGGTGCGCACAGGCCCGATACCCGCAAGGCTGATGCTTGCGGCAACGTTTGCATTTGCAGGGAAAGCCCTGGCTGCTGCCCCGGCGGTTCCCTCGAAAACTTTTCGCGCGCGGGTGAGGCGGTCAAGGTCGATACCCTGGTCCACGAGCCACGCCGCACCGGCGAGGCTTTCGGGTGGCTTGCGCGTGATCAGCTCCACGGATCGGATCTCGCCCTCCGCCGCCGCCTTCAAAGCGTCGAGACCGACGATGCCGCCGGACGGCACGACGATCCGGGCTCCGGTTGCCCGCGCGCGCTCTATCAGGTCGGGACGTTCGAGCAGCGCGCCCGAGCTGAGCGTCACCAGCGTGCGCCCTGCTTCCACCGCGGGCCAGGCCACCTCGTCGTATACCGCCGCGGTCGCGCTTTCGAGCACCACCTCGGCAAGCGCCGCGAGCCCGGATAGCGGCACGACCGCGGGCACGGGATCGAAGTTTGCGAGCGCGGCGGCGGTACGAGCCGGATCGCGGCCCGCGACGGCCGCAAGCGCGAGGCCCGGTATGCCCTCGCGCAATGCGTTGGCGACGGCCGAGCCGATGACGCCCAGCCCGCCGATGCCGACCTTGAGTTCGCCCGGCAAAGTCACGCACCGCGGCGCCTGCATCATGACGCAAGGAGGGCGGACAGGGACCTGATGACGAGGATCAGGCCCGATATTCCGGAGAGCAGCAGGACCGCATACCGGGCCCGGCTCTTGTTCACCCGCTTCACGACATATCCGGAGATCCAGTAGCCGAGAATCAAGGGCGGGACGAAGACGATGCTGGCGAGGACCTGCTGCGGCCCGAAGTGCCCGAACCAGGCGAGGATCGCGATGGACACCGCGGCGCCGGCCACGAAAAACGCCGCCAGCGTGGATCGGACCGCCGGCGGATCCCCGTGCTGGTAGGCGATCGCCATGGGCGGCGCGCCGATAGACGTCAAGGTGCCCATGTAGCCGGACGCAAATCCCGCCGTGACCAGGTTCCTTTTCGTAGGCAGGAGCTTCAACCCCATCAGGCTCAGCGCGACGGCGAACAGCACCATGCAGCCAAACACCGCGTCGTACAGGAGTGCCGGCAACAGCGACATCGTCAGGCCGGCGAGCACGCTTCCGGGCACGCGCCCGCCAAGCGCGGCCAGCAGGCCTTTCTTGTCCAGGGCGCGCCATTCCCGGCGCGCGATCAGGATCGAAACGAGGAGCGCGAGGAAGAGGAGCGGCCCGGGTACGAGGGCTGGATCGATCATGAGCAGCACCGGCGCCGCCACCATGCCGAGCCCGATCCCGGTGCTCGCCTGCAGCGTGGAGCCGATGAAAACGGCCATGCCGCCGAGCAGGAATGTCACCCAGTCACCGTACTGCATCACAGCCTCCCCTCTTCAGGTATACAGTATACGATAAATCGCGACCATACTGCTCCAGGCCTGCACTCCTGCGGAACAGGCTGCCAAATAGCCGGGCATTGCCTTCCGCTTGACAGGTCGAAGTGTATACAGTATACGTTAGACAGCTTCAGGCATAGACGGGGGACGTTCTGATGCACCTGGTGAAGCCGGCGCGGTCGCTCGGGCCGCGCGCGTCCCTGTTTCTGCCCCGCAAACGAATTTTCCATCAGCCAAGGGCCAACAAGAGCCGTTGCAGGCAAGGAGTAGATTCGATGGCTAGCGAACGTCAGGCGGGACACAGTTCTCCAACCTTTATCCCAGGCCTCTCCCGAATTGCGGGCTGGCTGTCACTGCTATGCGTTCCCCTGCTGTTGACGCAGGCCGGTCCGCTCGCCCTGGCACAGGCCGCCGCGGACCCCGAGGTCGAAGCAATCACCGTGACCGGTACGCGGCGCGCGGACCGCTCGCCCACGGACCTCCCTTCCCCGGTCGACATCATCGGCGGCGACCAGCTCACGAGCCAGGGTGACACCGATACCATCAACCTCATTCGCGCCGTCGTACCGTCATTCAATTCCGACGCCAACCCGTTGAGCGGAACACCGACGTACATGCGGCCGGTATCGCTGCGCGGGCTGTCGCCCGATCACGTGCTGATACTCATGAACGGCAAGCGCCGGCATCGCGGCGCGAACATCGCCGCGTTCTCCGGCGGCAACACGGATGGGTCCCAGGGCCCGGATATCTCCGCGATCCCGAGCATCGCGCTGCAAAGGATGGAGGTGCTGCGTGACGGTGCCGCCGCCCAGTACGGATCCGATGCTATAGCCGGCGTCATCAATTTCATCCTGGACGACAGCCCCGAAGGCGGTCTAATGACCGCCAAATACGCGAGCACCTATGAAGGCGACGGTGACCGCTACCAGCTCGCCGGCACCTTCGGCCTGCCGCTCGGGGACTCCGGGTTCGTCCGTTTCAGCGCCGAATACGGCGCGCAGGACGAGTCCACCCGCGCGATCCAGCGTCCGGACGCCGCCGCGCTGGCGAACGGCAGCAACCCCGTCATCGATCCGTCGGCAATCAGGCAGCCGGTCGTCACGAAGTACGGTATACCCGAGATCGAAGACGACCTGAAGCTCGCGATCAACATGGGAGCGCCTGTCGGTGACGGCCAGGCTGAATTCTATGGCTTCGGCACGTACGCATCGCGCACGGTCGAAGGCGATTTCTTCTATCGGCCGCCGACCGACCGGTTTGGTGTGTTCACCGATGGCGTGGGGAACTTCCTGGTTGGCGATATGGCGCCCGGCGACGGGGTGACCTGCGAGGGCGGGATAGATTTCGGCGGTACGGGCGTAGTCAACGACCCCATCGGGGTTGACGATGCCGACGCGGCGGCAAGGATGGCCCTGGTCTTCGATAATCCCGATTGTTACAGCTTCATCGAGGATTACCCGGGCGGGTACACGCCGCGATACGGAGCCAAGGTGAACGACCTGTACGGGGCTACGGGCATCCAGGGCGAGTTCGGGAACGGCCTCTCGTACGACCTGAGCACCAGCGTCGGTCGCAGCGAGATCAGTTTCTTCGCGAGCAACGTCCCCAATCCAAGCATGGGCTCCGCGTCCCCGTCGGTCTTTCCCCGGGTAGGCGATCGCATCGTGCTGGAGAACTTCGTCAACCTGGACCTCTCGTACCCCCTGGACGTCGAAATGTTCGCCTCACCGCTGAACGTGGCCGCCGGATTCGAGTGGCACCAGGAAGAATTCAGCATCGTCACCGGAGAGACCGCGTCGTTCGGAGCCGGCATCCTCGCGGACCAGGGTTTCCTGATCGGCGAAGAAGCAATTCCGGGCTTCTCGCCGGCAATCTCCGGTGAGTTCACGCGCCACAACATCGCCGCCTACCTGGACTTCGAAGCGGACGTCACGGATTCACTGGTGCTCGGCGCCGCCGTCCGCCACGAAGAATTCTCCGACGAGACAGGCAACGAGACCACCTTCAAGCTGTCCGGCATGCTCAACCTGAGCGACTCACTGGCCGTGCGCTCCACCTTCGCGACCGGTTTTCACGCCCCTTCGGTCGGACAGACCCGGTTCTCGACGACAACGACCGAGTTCGACGCGGACGGCAACCTGGTGGAATCGGGGCAGATTCCGCCGACGAGCCCGACGGCCCTGGCTGTCGGCGGCTCGCCGTTGAAACCTGAAACCTCGGAAGGCATGACGTTCGGCATCGTCTTTGACGGCGAACTGCTTTCCCTGACGGTGGACGCCTACTACATCGAGGTGGACGATCGCCTCACGCTGTCCGCAAGCCGGCAGCTTACGGCAGCGCAACGCCAGGCGCTGATCGACGAAGGTTTTCAGTCGGCCGCCGGTTTCGGCTCCTTCCGGTTCTTCATCAACGATTTCGCGACGGAAACGACCGGCATTGACGTAGTGGCAACGTTGCCGCTGGACATCTTCTCGGGTCAAACCGAATTGCGAACGGCTTTCAACTGGAACGAAACCGAGGTGACATCGTTCGATCCGTCGGATCCGAACGAACTGCTGGACGAGGTACGCGTTACCCAGATCGAGGACAACTATCCCAACTGGCGCGGTAACGTATCACTCGTTCACACCCGGGATGCCTGGAGCGGTTACCTGCGGGTCAACTATTACGGTGAGTTCACCGAGATGCATGTCAACGGCAACCTGCCGATATTCGCGGACTCGGTAACCACCGTCGACGCCGAAGTGACATTCAACGTCAACGAGCATTTCGACGTATCCGTCGGCGCCGACAACCTGCTGGGCCAGGAGCCCACGCGCAACCCGTGGGATTTCATCGTCGGCTCGAAGTACCCGACCACGCAACCGAACGGCCTGGACAACGGTCTCTGGTACCTGAGGGTGGGCTACCTGTTCTGAAGAGAGCCCCGGGGTGAAGGGCACATGCCGGCCCTTCATCCCGGTAAGGCCACCCTGGAGGCGGACGGCACACCCTGGGGTCCTCGGGGATCCCCGGCGTGCCGCGAGGTCAGTGGGCCCGGTCGAAGTCCTCGAGCAGGCTCGCCATGTCGTCGGCATGCTCTTCTTCCTGCTTGAGAATGTCCTCCATGATGCCGCGCGTGGTGGGATCGTCATTGTCCAGCCAGCGTATGATTTCCGAGTAGGTTTCCACGGCGATACGCTCGGCGACCAGGTCCTCCTTGATCATCTCCACCAGGTTTTCGCCTTCGACGTACTCGGCATGCGCGCGCGTCTCGATGCCGGCCGGGTTGAAATTGGGCTTTCCACCAAGCTGGGTAATGCGCTCCGCCACCCAATCGGCGTGTTGCTGCTCATCGTTGGCATGCTCGAGGAACTCCGAGGCCGCGTACTCCCCGCGGATGCCCTGCGCCATGTAATAGTGATGCCGGTAGCGCAGGTTGCAGACGATCTCCGTTGCGAGGACTTCGTTCAGCACGCCGATAACCTGCTCGCGGTTGGCCTTGTAGCCCTCGGTCACGGCTCCCTGGGACATTTTCTCGCGGGCGCGCCGGCGAATGGCTTCAATGTCGGTCTTGAACGTTTGTTGCATGGCGGAGCCCTCCTCGGCGCCCGTACTCGTTAGCGGCCGCGATCGTCCGGGGATCGCAATGCCCTGGGATGCCACAACCTCCTCGAAGGCGGCGTGCAAAACTGGAATGATCGACTTCGAGGATACTCCAGGCCACGGCCTCTGGCGAGGGCGGCCGGCCAGGGTCTGCCTGAAGTCTTTGAATCGACTACCAGGCTCGCCCGGCTCTCACGTCATCGCCCTCGCCGCATGTGGAGACAGCATCCCGCCATACATTTGCCCGGATGTTTTATTTCCGAGCCGTCACCCGGCCGGGAAGGGCCGTCACCGGAAGCAGGTCCACCCCGGGAGACACGTCACGCAATCGCGCTGCTGCCGGAGAGGGACACCCCGGCCAAACGTGGACAACCCCGGGGTCACTGCCCGCAGTGCCCCGAGATCACGCAGCCGAGTCCCGTTTGAGCCAGCTCGTTCGCGATCCTCTCCTGATCGGCATCGTTGACTCTGTAATAACCTGGCAATCCCTGTCCTTCGCTGGTCGGCTCCGCGCTGCTTTCGCCGCTGACTTCGTCGATTCTCTCGAAATAATCGTTTATCGAGTCCGCTCCTTTGTTCAGCGTCCGGTCGGCCGCCTTGAACATTTCCTTGATCATGTCGGCCACCGTGCCGTCGCTCCCGGGCAGGTTGTCGATTACCGTTTCACAGATCTCCAGGATGTCACTGAACGCCTCGCGGCCACGCTGCCCCAGGGTCTTCGTATCGTCCTTGTACGCCTCGTTGATGTTCTCGATGTTCTGCGCGATGTCCTCGGCGTCGTTGTACCGATCCCACCAATCCTTGACGGAATCGATAAACTCGGCCACCGGTTTAAGTGAGTCGAAGAACCACCCTTCTGATTCCTCCTCGGACGCAAGACCCGTTCGATCGACGTTATTGACCGGGTCGTTGAATGCGTAGGCAAACAGGTTGAGCTGCCCGCCCCGGAAACCCAGCGGGTCGCGCGTCGTCCAGCGCCCCGCTTCAGGGTCGTAGTCCCGGGCGCCGAGACGCACGAGGCCGGTGGCGGCGTCGTACAACCCGCCGCCGAACCCGAACGGCTGGAAGCCGGGATTCGTGTCGGCAATAACCCGCCCGAATGCATCGTAATCCAGCCGCTGCACCACGTCGCCGGTGGCCGTGTCGACCACGAGGCGCGGGCTGCCGACCTGGTCGGCGATCAGCCGATAGGTCTGGCCGTCCCGGATCATGTAGGCCGGCAGGTTCCCGCCGCCGGCGTAGACGAACCGGCTGACGAGATTGCCGCTGCCGTCCAGCTCCGCCACCGGCCGCAGTCCGTCCTGGTACAGCCAACCGCGAACCAGGTCACCATCGACGCGCCGGCCGATGCGCCGGCCCCGGCCGTCGATGACGTACTCGATCCCGGTGCCATCCGGCAGCGCAACGCCGCGCAGCTTGCCAAGGGCATCGTAGTCGTAGCTCGTCACGGCGCTGCCACGAGAGCGCGTGAGACGTTCGCCGTCCGGCGAGTAGGTGTAGGCCGTCGTCTGCCCGCCGACCGTCATCTCGAGCAAGCGATCCTGTGCGTCGTAGAGCCAGGTGCCGCCGGCAGGCCCGCTCGTGCGATTGCCGTTCGCATCGTAGGCGTAGGCCTCCACGGTGACCCCGTCGGCGGCGACCGACAGCAGGCGGTCCGCGTCGTCGTAGCTGTACTGCCAGGTCGTCGTTGCTCCCGCCAGCGTTTCAACCTTGCTTTCGATACGGCCCAGCCCGTCGCGGGCATACGTTGCCTCGTACAGCGGGGTGCCGGACCAGGCGGCCGTGTAGCCGGTCAGCTCCCCGAAACCGTTACGTGCCCAGCTCTCCGATACGTTGCCCAGCACCGCGCCTTCCACGAGACCGTGTCCGGCATTGCGTGTGAGCACGAGATCGCCTGCCTCAACGATGAGATCGTCGTCGTCAAACAGGTAGTTGACCGGCGAGCCGTTGACGGCGAGTGAGGTGACTCGAAGCCCGCTGTCGTAAGCGCGCGTAACGCTGCCGGACACGGGGCCGGACCACGTGAGCCCGGTCAACAGGAAGCCGTCCCGGGTATAGGAAAGCAAAGTGCCGCCCGGCGCCTCGACGCTCGCGATCCGGTCGCCGGCGCCGTACGTGAGGGTGTATTGCCCGTCGGGCAACAGGACCTGCGCCAGCCTGCCGGCCGGGTCGTAGCTGCGTTCGATCGCTTCGCCGCCGGCGCGCGTGACCGTCGCGAGCTTCCGGTCCGCGTCGCGTTCGAAAACGGTCGTGCCCGGCTCCTCGCCGACGGCCGGCAAGGTGAACGTCGCGAGCTGGTTCCGCGGCGTCCAAGTCAGCTCGTACGACGGCCGGCCCGGGGGCGTGACGGCCGTCGTATTGCCGTTCGCGTCGTAGTCGAACGTGACGCTCCGGCCGTCCGGGAAGGTGCGGCGCGCCAGGCGGCCGGCGGCGTCATACGCGAAGGTCTGCGCGCGGCCGAGCGGATCGGTGATACTCTCGAGCCTGCCGTTGTCGCCATAGACGAACGTGACGCTGCGTTGGGACTCGCCGCTGCCCTGCGAAACGCTGGCGATCCGGCCGTCCGGGTCGTAAGCATAGGCAATCGGCTCGAGGCTGCCGACGGTGCGCGACAGCGGCCTGCCGAAGTCGTCGAAGGTTTGCGTCAGCACGCGTCCCGCCGGTGTCGTCAGCGACAGCGTGCCGGTTGCGGCATCGTAGCTCCCCGCGATCGTGCGGCCGTCGACCGACACCGTCTCCTCGAGCGTCGTCGTGCTGAACGGGTCGCCGGGATCGGTTTGCTGCAGGTTTTGCGCGACCGAAATGTCGGTGTCCAGGCCCCCGGGCAATTCGATGCCGATGTTCGCAATCGGCGACTGCATGCCGAACCGCGCATCCGGTCGGACGGAACTCGTAATCACGCTGCCGTCCGGCCGCGTCACGGTCTCCACGCCGCTCGCGAGGCGCCGGGCCGCTATGACGGCTCCGCTCGGCAATGTCGTCGTATAGCGGCGCGAGCCGTCCGGCCGGCGTTCGGCCCTGTAGGTCGTCGTGCGGCCAAGCGACGTTGCGACGGTCGCAACGACTTCCGAACCGCTGCGTGTCGCGTCCAGGACTTTCGCGTGACCTTCCGGATCCACGGCACGTACGAGGCGTCCGTCCACGTCGTATTCGTAGCTCGACGCGGCGCCGCGCCAGTCCGTTACGCGCGTCAACAAGCCTCCCGTGCCGTACTCGAAAAGCATTGTATCGCCGGCCGGGTTCGTGATGGACGCAAGCCATCCGTCGGCGTCGACGGCGAGCGTGGTGCGGTCGCCATACGGACCGACGATCGCCGTCGGATTGCCGCCACCGTCGTGATCGATCCGCGTGATACGGCCGGCGCCATCCACGAGCGATGACAGGCGTCCGGCCTGGTCATACGTGAATGTCAGTTCCGTGGCCCCGGAAATCGCGTCCAGCGTGCGCAGGTGACGTCCGCTCGCATCGAACTCGTAGACCTTGCTTCCGTCTTCGCTCGCCAGCTGCATATGCCCTGCCGACAGGCCCGGGTTCGGGGGCGCGATACGCCGGATGACCCTGTCGTCGGAGAAGTACACGTGACCGTCGGGACCCACGGCAACGGTTATCGGTTCGGCAAGGTTCGCTGCACGCGGAGGTACGTTGTCGGCCACGGCGCACGCCGCCTCGTTGTGACACGAGCCGCTGAGTGACGTGCCCGCGATCGCCCCGGTCCATCCCGTGGCCTGGTCGATCATGAACACCCGGTTGTGACCGAACGTTCCGCTGAGATAGATCCTGTCGTTATTGTCGACCGCAATGCGGCGGGAGAACGCGAATACGGGAGGATGCGTCTGGACGTGGACGCGGGCGTTGAACAGCACCCGCATTTGACCGTCCGCACCGAACGCCGCAACCTCGTTGTGCGAACCAATGGCAGTATCGCGCCAGCCCAGCACGTAGACGGTACCATCGGCGCCGATGGCTACATCGATCGGCTCCAGGCAGGCGCGTGTTGCCGGTACGCCATCGTTGTCGCAATCCGAAGCGTCACGGTCCGCCTGGCGGGTCGCGCCGGCGACGGTCGCGATCCTGCCGTCCGGCGCTACGCGCGCGACGGTCAACGCGAGTTCTCCGTCGGCAATATAGAGGGAGCCGTCCGGGCCGACGTCAATGCCGGTGGGCTCCATGTAGACGTCCGTGGCGACGCCTTCGAGCGCGCAGTTGGCGTAGGGATCGCCCGGCAGCTCGGCGCACGCATCGTCGCCCGACCCCGCGACATGCCGGACCATGCCGTCCACGCCGACGCTGTACACGGCAAAGCCTGAATCCAGCAGGTACAAGGTGCCGTCGGGAGCCACCGCGATGTCGGACAGCTCCCGGAAGCGCGCTTCGCGCGCAGGTCCCGGGATGCCGCAGTCGGCCAGGGTTTCGTCGCCGGTTGCCGCACTGCAGCCCTGCCCGTTGCCGGCAACCCAGTGGACCATGCCGTACGGATCAACGCGAAAAACGTGCCGGTAGTCGATACCCGTGTAATACAAGGAGCCGTCCGGCCCGAAATCCATGCCGAAGACCTCGTCGACCGGTGCCAGGCGCGCGGGTATCGGAAACGCGGTGTAATCGCCGTCCCAGCTGCCGACCCCGGCAACGCGCTCCAGGCCTTCCGCGCGCGCTGTTGCGCCGCGCGACTTGCCGTCGCCGCGATGGAGCACGCGCGCGAGCGGATCGTAGGTATGGTGGTCGCTGAGCGTCCAGCCGCCGAGGCCCGAGTCGCGCGGGGACGCTTGCGGCATCTCGATGGTGTATTGCTGGTCGAGCGACGATAGAACGGACAGGCGCTCCATGAGCACGTCGACCGGATTGCCCGCGCGCGCCCAGCTCTCGATGAACTCCGCGGGGAACGTGTAGCTGTTCGGATAAAGGTGCGAGATGGTCACCTCGGCCAGCGGGGTACCGACCACGGTGCGGCCATAAGCGTCCTGCCCGTCCCAGGCGAACGTGAAGCTCTGGTTCGGCAGCGGCCCGTAGCTCGCCTCGTAGACCCGGCCCGCAATTTCGACGGTGACCGTCACGCCCTGCAGGCTGTCGGGCACGGTATCGCCGGTGACCGCGAACGTGACGGGCCGGAGCTGCCGGCCCGGGACTTTGCCGCTGCGGTAGTTCAGGCTGTACGGCGTGCCGGGTATGCGAATCCGTTCGCCGAGCACCTGGTTGCGGCAGTCGACGATCGACCCCGCGACCTCGCAGGTCTCCTCGTCGTCCACCGAGCGCTTCGGCAGCGGCAAGTCCGGCTCCTCCGCATCGTCGGGGAAAACGAACGGGAAATTCAGGTCCCACGGCGAGAAGTGCGGGATCGGGGCGCGCCACAAGCTTGCACCCGGTTCGTAAAGCTCCGCAAGGCGATTGAGCTCCGGGCCGTCGATGCCGAGCGCGGCCAGCTCGGCGGCCGTATCGGCCGCCCCATCGCCGTCCGCGTCCACCTCGGCCACGCCGCCGTCGACGCCCAAGATCTCGATCACGCGGCCATCGGGCGCGCCGATCCATTGTGCGGAGTCGTAATCGTAATAGCCGAGCGGCACCGGCGTACCGACCGGGAACCCTAAGAAGTTGTCGACGTAGAACGGGACGGGCTGGCTGAACACGACGCTCGTTGCACCTGCCGCCAGAGCCTCGTCGACCGAGAGCTCCACCGCGTAGGTGTAGGCCGTCATCGTCGGCAGCTCACCCGGCATCGCTGCCGGGCCGTTCGCGCCGACGGTGAACTCCGTTGCCCGCACGGTCAGGGTTGTAAGAGGCTGCGTACTGCCGTCGGCAAGCACCATCTCGGCCGTCGTGCCGGGCTTGAACAGCACCCGGGCCTGGCGGGAACCGTCCACGTCGATCTCCACACGGCCGCTCGCGACGGCGGGCACGGTCAGCGTGTCGAGGCGCACCTCCGTCGCATTCGGGTCGAGCGGGATCAGCGCGACATCGGGTGCATGCGTCCAGGACTGCCACGCCACCTCAACGTGCCGTTGCGCCGGCAAGTAGCCGTTGGCGCGGTACTCGACGACGAGCGGTCCACCGCCATTGACGACGAGGTCGAACATGCCGTCGGCGCGGCTCAGGGTCTGGCCGACCTCCGGGTGACCCTTGATCCTGACGACGGCTCCCGTCAGCGGCTCGCCGGCGCGCGTCATGACCCGGCCGCGGACCACGGCGGCGCGCCGCGGCTCGATGACGTCGGCGCCGACGCCGGTCTGGATGCGCGGCTCGGCGCGATAGATGAACTCCGTTGCCTCGTACACGGTCGTGGCGACGGTCGGGTCGATCAGCGGTGCTATGGTCAGGGGGTCGGGCGGGACGCCGCCGGGTGTGCTGCCCGCGTCGAGCGGGTCGGACCCCTGGCTGACCTCGACGCCGTCGTCGAAGCCGTCGCCGTCCGTGTCGGGGTTGTGCGGATCCGTGCCGAGGGCTGCTTCTTCCGCGTCGGTCAGGCCGTCGCCATCCGTGTCGGCGTTCGGATCGTCGGCCTCGCTCGCATCGATCGCAACCGTATCCGGCTGGCTGCTGGCCTGGCCATCGCTGACGATGAGCTGGGCAATATAGAGTCCCGGAACGTCGGGTATCAATGAGGGTGTAGCCAGCGTTTCCCCGGCGAGCTCCGCCGTGCTGCCGTCCGGGCGCACCAGCAGCGACCAGAGGAATGCCAGCGTATCGCCGTCGGCGTCCGTCGACGCGCTCCCGTCCAGCTCCACGCTTTCGCCGACGGTCGCGGCCACGTCCGCGCCCGCAGCCGCAACCGGCGCCGAATTCAGGACGGAAATGCGCACCGCGTCCGCCTCGCTGCTGCGCACGCCATCGCTGACGGTAAGCACGATGAGGTAGTCCCCGGCGACATCGGCAACGAACGTGGGATTCGGCACGAGCGTGCTGGAGAGCTCTGTGCCCGATGCCTCCGGCTTTTCCGCGAGGACCCAGTTGAAGCTGAGCGGATCGCCATCGGGATCGGCCGATGCGCTGCCGTCGAGCTGCACCAGTGCGGCGAGGGCAACCGTCTGGTCCGGACCCGCGTTGGCGGTCGGCGCCGAATTCGACGTCGAGAGCACAACCGAGTCGGGCTCGCTCTGGAGGGCGCCGTCGCTGACGACCAGCTGCGCTTCGTACAGGCCCTGGACGTCGACGGTGAAAGTCGGCCGGACCGCGGTTGGGTTCGATAGCTGCGCGCCGCTGCCGGCCGGCGCGCTCAAGGTCCATGCAAACGACAGGGAATCCCCGTCGAGGTCGGTCGAGCCGCTGCCGTCGAGCGTGACGGTCTCGTTCAGCGCCACCGTGCGGTCCGGGCCGGCGTTGGCGACCGGCGGCCGATTCACCGTCGTCACGCGCACGGCGTCCGGTGCACTTTCGAGCTCGCCGTCGCTGACGATGAGCTCGACCACATACGTCCCGGCGACATCGGGCGTGAACGACGGCGTTGCGGTCGCGGGCCCCGCCAGCGTGGCGGTGCTGTCACCGGGACGCATGTGCAGGCGCCAGGCATAGGCCAGCGATGCGCCTTCGGGGTCGCTCGAACGGCTGCCGTCAAGCTCGACGACGGCGCCCACCAACGCGCTCGTGTCCTCGCCCGCCTGCGCCACCGGCGGCAGGTTCGTTGCCGCGCTCCCGCCGCCGCCTCCGCACGAGGCCAGCACCAGCAACAGGGGCCACCCGGCCAGCCGCCAGGCGGCGGCACGGCGAGTCGCCGGACGAGTAAACCGGTTCGGCTCGTTCAGGCGCCGGCGGTCGAACGTGTTCTCTGCTCGCGTCACTCGGCTTGTCGCTCGCTCGAGGCATATCTGAGGCTGGGTCATTGCAGGCGCCTGCTTCCGTTGCTCCAAGCGACTGAATGTAATTGGCCCAGGCCGGGCAAGGCCTGAGAAACTTTTGAGAAAGAGCTGAGATATCGATGAGAAGCAGCC
>CAZSKQ010000015.1:0-4155 GCA_964607425.1 uncultured Woeseiaceae bacterium | reverse complement strand
GGCCGGGATGTCAGCCGTCGTCGTCCAGGGGCAGCAGTGCCGGCGTCTCCATGTCGTCGAACTGGTCGTGATCCACGGCCCAGAAAAAGGCCGCCACGGCGCCGGCGAGCAGCATCAGCGACAGCGGGATCATAATCAGCAGTACGTTCATGCCGCATGCACCTGCGGCGTGACGGGCGCCGCGAAGGAGGCTTGAACCTCCTGGCTCCGGGCACGGCCGCCAATGCGCATCGCGTTCAGGACGACGACCAGCGAGCTCGCCGACATGCCCAGCGCCGCGAGCCACGGCGGCACGAAGCCCAGCGCCGCGAGCGGCACGGCCGCGAAATTGTAAACGAGGGCCCAGCGCTGGTTCTGCCTGAGCACCGCGAGAGTCTGCAGCGCAACGAGACGCGCGGCCGCGAGGTTCACAAGCTTGCCTCCGGCCAGGACGATGTCGCTGCTTGCCTGCGCGAGCTCCGCGCCCTCGGCGAGCGCGACAGCGACGTCCGCCCCGCCGAGGACGGGCGCGTCATTGACGCCATCGCCGACGGCGATCACGCGCGCGCCCTGCCCGCGCAGCGCCGCGAGGCGCGCGAGCTTGTCGGTCGGCAGCTGGCGCGCATGCCAGTCCAGGATGCCGAGCCGCGCTGCCGCGGCCTCTACCTTACCGGTGGCATCGCCGCTCACGATCGACAGCTCCAGCCCTTGGGCCTTCAGGGCATCGACCGCCCGGCGGGCTTGCGGCCGCAGCCGCTCGCGCAGGTAAAACGCGGCGATCACGCCCTCATCGTCGGCAAGCAGCACGGCGTCCTCGTCTTCGGGCAGGGCAGGAGCGCCGCCGCCCGCGAAATCCGGGCGCCCGAGACGAAGTTCCCGCCCGCCGACGATCCCGCGAATACCGAACCCGGCGCGTGCCTCGACCTCGCGGGCGACATCGCTGCCCGGGCGGGAACAAGCCGCCGCAATCGCGCGCGCCGCCGGGTGCCGGCTCTCCCGGGCCAGCGCGCCGGCAAGCCGCAGCGCGTCCCCCGCCGGCGGATCGCGGCGCACCTCTGCATGCTCGACGGCGAGTTCGGCGTCGGTCAGGGTGCCGGTCTTATCGAGCACGACGTGCGTCGCCCCGGCGAGCGCCTCGATCGCATCGGGCTTCACGACCAGCACGCCGCGGCGGGCCAGCACCGCCAGCGCGCGCGTAACGGCGACGGGCACGGCCAGGGCAAAGGCGCAGGGACAGGAGACGACGAGCACGGCCAACGCCGCCGTGAGCGCCCGGGAGGGCTCGATGAAGCTCCAGGCGACGGCGGTCAACGCCGTGAGCACCAGCACTCGTGCGACGAAGCGCGACGCGGCGCGCTCGCCCGCCCGTGCGAGGCGCGGGCGCGCCGCCTGGGCGCGGCCGACGAGCTCCGCTATTCCGGCCAGCACGGTGTCGTGACCCACGGCCTCGACCTGCATCTCTGCCGGGCCCTCGACCAGCACGCTGCCGGCCACGAGCCGCTCGCCCCGGCAGCGCGGCGCGGGCGCCGACTCGCCGGAGAGCAGCTGCTCGTCGACGAGGCAGCGCGCGTTCACAAGGCGGCCGTCCGCGGGAACCAGGCCGCCCTCCGCGACGTGGACCCGATCCCCGGGCACGAGCTCGCGAATGCCGACGCGCTCGAGCCCGCCATCCGCGCGGCGCCGGTCGGCGAACGGTGGAGTGAGCCTTGCCAGCGCATCCGTGAGATCGCCGGCGCGGTGGCGGGCACGCATCTCGACAAAGCGACCGATCAGCAGGAAGAACACGAACATCGACACGGATTCGAAATAGACGTGCTCGCCGCCGCGCAGCGCTTCGACAAGGCTTGCGGCATAGATGCTGCCGACGGCGATGGCGACCGGCACGTCCATGCCGGGCCGGCGCGCTTGCAGCGAGCGCAGCGCGCCGGCGAAGAACGGCTGCGCCGCGTAGAACACCACCGGCGTCGCGACCAGGAAGGCAAGCCAGCGAAACAGCTCGCGGGTCGCAAGCTCCAGCGAGTCCTCGCCGCCGAGCCAGAGCACGGCGGCGTACATCATCGCCTGCATCGCGCCGAAGCCCGCGACCAGCAGGCGTTTGAGCGCGGCCCTGGATTCATGGCGGCGGACGTCATCGAGTGCGGCGGCATCCAGCGGCAGCGCGCGGTAACCGGTACGCGACAGCGCGTCAAGGAGATGGGGCAGCGAGGTCTCGCCTTCCTTCCAGGCGATACGCCCGCGGCGCGATGCCGCGCTCACCTGCACTTCGCTGACGCCCGGCTCCGCCGACAGCGCGCGCTCGATGGTCAGCACGCAGCTCGCGCAGCGCACGCCCTCGATCAGCAGCATCGCCTCGCGCCGGCCGTTGCCGAGGTCGCGGATCACGTGGCGGGCGAGCTGCGGCCGCTGCCAGATATCGGTCTCCGATGCGGCAGGGGGCGCTGTCATTGCCGCGCCTCCGGATCGTCCGCGCCGCCCGGCGGAGCCTGCGCGGCCGGCACCTTCAGCAACTGCGCACCGTCAACGGCAAGCGGCGTATCCGCGTAACGCAGCGCGAGGACGATCGTCAGGATACAGCCGGCAATGGAGGCGGCGAACAGCGCGATACCGAGCCACAGGATCGGCGCGCGGAACCAGCGGTCGCCCGCGCGGGCGGCCGGATCCCCGACAACCACCCGATTGTGCGGTACCGCGCGGACGCGGATGGATGCCCTCTCGTGGATCACCGGGGTCGCTCCCGACCCGCCCCGCCGTCGCCGTTTGCATGCAGCCAGGTCGCGATGGCACGTGCCTGCTCTTCGCTGAGCCGCTCGCGCCAGGCCGGCATCACGCCGCTGCGTCCGTGGCGGATGGACTCGATCACGCTCAGGAGGTCGCCGCCGTAGAGCCAGACGTCGTCGCTCAGGTTCGGCGCGCCGAGGACGGGCATGCCTTGCCCGTCGATTCCGTGGCAGCCCGCGCACATCGTGGTAAAGCGCGCCTTGCCCGCGGCAATCCATTCCGGGGACGCTTCGGCTCCGCTCAAGCTGCGTACGTAAACAGCGACTTCGACCACGCCGTCCTGGCCGAGCGCCGGACCCCAGGATGGCATCACCCCGTTGCGCCCGTCGAGGATGCTGGCCAGGACGGTCTCCGGCGCGCCGCCGTAGAGCCAGTCGTCGTCGACCAGGTTCGGCGCGCCGAGCGCCCTGTTGCCGAGCGCGTTGCTGCCGTGACACGCGGCACAGTTGTCGAGGTAGAGGCGCCGCCCGAGCGCGAGCACGGCTTCCTGCCCGGCGAGGCCGTCGATTCCGTGGGACTGCAGGGACTGCATGACCGGTTCGAGCCGCGCGTCGTTCACCGCCGCCGCACGCTCGTATTGCTCGATCGAGGTCCACCCGAGCAGGCCGCCGAAGTTGCCGAAGCCCGGGTAGAGCAGGAGATAGCCGAAGGCGCCGGCGAACATGGCCGCCGAGAACAAAACCCACCACAGGGGCAGGTTACGAACACCCTCGCGCACCGACCCGTGCGCCCAACTGTGACCGCTCGTGCCGTCCTGGTCGGTTGGAATCCGGACCCTCTGGGCCCAGACGAACAGGAAGAATGCAGTGCCGAGGTTCAGCACCACGAGGAACATGATCCAGCCGGACCAGAACGCGTTCATGATTCCAGGTCACGCCGCCCGCTCGCGGCGCCGACCTCCCCTGCTGCCGCGGCGTTCGCGTCGTGCATCGGTATCTCGGCCAGCGCATCGAAGACGGGCTTGTGGCGCGGCCGCCAGGCCCAGTACCAGATGCCAATGAACACGGCCATCAGCAGCAGGATCAGCACGCCGACGAGGTGTCCGAAAAGCCCGTTCATGGCCCGGGCTCCCGCGCCGCTTCCCCATCCGTCTTCGCGGGGGCTTTCAGCCCCTGCAGGTACGCGACGATCGCATCGAGCTCGGTCCTGTTTTCGACGGCGGCCGGCGCGGCCTCGATTGCGGCATCGTCGTAGGGGTCGCCGAGCCGCTGCAGCACGCGCATTCGGGCCTGCAGCCCGGCGGCGTCGATCGCGGCACGCTCGAGCCACGGGTAGTTCGGCATATTGGATTCGGGCACGACCTTGCGCGGGCTGACGAGGTGAATCCGGTGCCACTCGTCGGTGTACTTGCCGCCGACGCGCGCAAGGTCCGGGCCGGTGCGCTTCGAGCCCCACTGG
>CAZSKQ010000014.1:4279-44632 GCA_964607425.1 uncultured Woeseiaceae bacterium | reverse complement strand
CGACGCCCGGCGCGACGGCGTCCACCACGATGTCGCGGTTGGCACCGAGGGAGTTGGCGCTTCCCGGAGCCGGCAGCGCCAGCTCGGCGTCGTTGCCGTCGCCGTCGCGAATAGTGCCGCCGTTCAGGGCCAGGGCGCCGGTGCCGGTGTAATCCAGGTCACTGCTGCTGTCGCCGGACTGGACGGTATAGGAGAAGGTGAGCACGTTGGTGCCGGTGCCGCTCGCGTAGTTGATCGTCCGGTCCGTCGTACCGGTTTCGAGCGTCAGTTGCGGCGCGCCGGTAACGATGACCGACTGGTCGAATGCAACCTGCACGTCGATCACGTCGCCGCTGCCGTAGAGGCCGTCGGGTGTCCCGGAGGTCACCGACGAAACAGCGGGCGGGCCGGTGACAGCCGTAAGCTGGGCACTGTCGGCGGTCGTCAGGGCGCCGGAGCTCGCCCGCAGGTTGAAGGTTTCGTTGCTGCTGCCGGCGACCGTGTAGGCAATCTGCAGATCGGGGAATGTCGCTACGCCGGAGGTCATCGTCCTCGTTACCGTGGCGGCGTTGCCGTCGGTATCGCCGGTGGCGCTCATCAGCGCGCTGCCGGCGCCGTTCACTTCCGCCAGGGTGACATCCGTAATGTAATCCGTGTCGACGACGCCGCCGGCGTCGCGGGCGGAGAGCTGCGGCACGACGGTGAAAACAAGGGGTTGGCCGTTCGGCACAGTGAGCGGCGCTGGCTGCGTATCGAACACGAGCTCGGTGGCCACGGCGTCCGAGATCACCGCATCGGCATCGACCGTCGGCAGGTTGCTGCCGGTGCCGTCCTCGTCGTTCGCGGTCAACGTGAAGCTTTGTTGATCGGCGGTCGCGATGTAGGTCAAGGTGTTGAAAGTTGCCACGCCGTTGACGGCGGCCTCCGCATTATTCTCCAGCGAGCCTGCACTGGCCTCCGTCAGGGTGATCGTTTCAGTGAAGTCGGCGTCCGTGTTCCCGAACTCGTCTTGCGCCGCAACCGCCGGCAGCGTGGTCAGGGTGTTACCGGACACGGAGCCGGCCGGCTGTACGATAAAGACCAGCTCCGTGGCCACGACGTCGACGGTCGTGCCGGTGCCGTTCGCCACCGCGGCGTTGGAGCCGGACATCTGCGTGCTGTCGGCGCCGAGCGTCAGGTCGACATCACCGTCGATGCCGAGAACGATCGTCTGACCGTCAAAAACGTTCGCATTGTCATTGAAGTGCGCATTGATGGTGTAGCTTTCGCTGCCGGCGTCGGCAACGGAGATACCCAGGCCGGAGAAGGTGATCGTAGCCGTGCCGGCATCATAGGTACCGGTGACGTTGCCCGCGTCGGGACCGTCCAGGCGCCAGGTGACCTGCCCGCGCGTGGCATCGTTCGCCGTGCCGGACACGTGCACGACAAGCTGCGAGACGCTGATCGGCTGGCCGTCGCCGGTGCCGCCGTCGGTGAGCGTGAAATCGAGAACGTCCACCGCCTCGCCGGCGGTGTCGACAGTCGTAGCGAGTCCGACGGGCTCCGTTACCCCGCCGGCCGCGGCCAGGGTGCCGTCGGTGTCGAGCGGCGTGAACGACACGGACACCAGGCAGAAGTAGTCCTCATCAGGTTGGATCCTCAACCGTTCGATGTCGGCGAAGGAGCCCGTGACGCCCGTCGTCAGGTCGATCGCTGTTTCCGTCGCCGAAACCGGTACGCTGCTTTTGGAACCGACCGCGACGGGATTTCCTTGCTCGTACCCGAATATGTTGACCTGGGTGGCGGGATTCAGGCCGGTGGCGGGGACTCGAATGCTCAGCGCGGTGACACCGAAGGTATCTCCGGCCGGATTGGATCGGACGAGGAATTGGGACGTCGGGTCGTACATGCTCACGTACAGGTCGTCATTGCACGTGATGCCGCTCAGGAGCTCTGCATAGGTCGCGGGAGTCACGATGTAGGTCGTGAAGCCGTCCCAGTCGTGCGAAGGATCGTCGCCATAATTTTCCTGGGTCCAGCTTTCGAAGGTCTTGGTGCCAAACGGCCCCAATACGGCACTGAAGTCCTTCAGCGCCTTTTCGCTGAAGGGCGCGCTGGCTTCAATGTTTCCCGCATGAATCTCCAGCACCCAGTCGCCGCCGAGATCCTCGGCCCCGGTCGGATTGCTGGATGCCGCTACGTCCAGGTGCGTATTCCGCCGAATGATTTCCAGCAGCTCGTCGTCTTCCGCCGCGACGCCGCAACCGTACAAAAGGAGATCGGCGCCGGCGCGAGTGGCGGCGTCGAACGCAGCGAGCAGAGCGGGATGGGCTTCGAGTGCCTCCCTGTCAATGCGCCGATCGCCGAGCATGAGCGCGCCCGCCTCGCCGTGCGACACCACGTGCACCGCCGCGAGGCCGTGATAGCGGCCGAGGACCTGAGCGATCTGGGCCAGCGCATCCTCGTCCGCATCGAGGATCACCAGGTCGGCACCGGGATTCAACGCCCGGCGCAGCGCCTGCTTGTCGGGAACCGCGGAATCCACGATGACGAGCTCGGTGACGGGCACGCCGGCCGTGATGGATAGCTCGCCAGGCGGGAGTTGGGACGGCAGCGCCATTATTGGCGAGCGCGGCGACACGTGCAGAATGCTTTCGCTCACGGCTCGCCGGAGCTGCTTGCGCTGGTACGCACCGTAGGTAGAGGGCGTCCCGTAGACCGCGAACGGGAGCAACAAGGTCGTCAAGCCGGACAGCAGCGTTCTGTGCATTGGCTTCTTCTCGTTTTTGCCGCCGGCAGTCGGCGGATTCGGGTGCCCGGGGGCCGCCGCGACGTGCTGCCCGCTCACGTCGTCTCAAGGCGATCAGGTACCGGCCTCCGGAGCGATTGCCCAGCGAACGGCCGCGCCCCAGGGTTGTGCAGGGTAGAGTCCGCGCTGCCGCGGGGGCGTGACGGTATTCTCATTTTGGACAGGGCGCGAAAATGGCACGATGTGCGTCCGCTCCCTCGATTCGTTAGGCTGGTTCGATGAAAATCGACATCGAACGCCTCAAATCCACCCTCCTCGACCTCTCCCGCATCGGCTTCAACGAGGACGACAAGGGCATCTACCGCACCAGCTTCTCCGAAGCCGACATGGCCGGGCGCCGCTGGCTCATGCAGATCCTCGAATCCGAGGGCTTCCAGGCGCAGATGGACGGCGCCGGGAACGTCTACGGCCGCCTCGGCAGCACCGGCAGGCCTACGGTCACGGTGGGCTCCCACCTCGATACCGTCCCCGCCGGCGGCATGTTCGACGGCGCGCTCGGCGTCGTCGCGGCACTCGAAGTGCTGCGCTGCGTCAAGGAATCGAACGTCGAGGTCCACTGGCCGCTCGAGCTCGTCGCCACCAGCGAGGAGGAAGGCCGCTTCGGCGGCATGCTCGGTGCGCAGGCCATCGCGGGCGACCTGACGCACGAGTTCATCCTGAACGCGCACGATGCCGACGGCATCAAGCTCACCGATGCGATGACCGCGGCCGGGCTCGATCCGCTCAGAGTGCTCGATGCGCGCCGCGCGCCCGACTCCATGCGCGCCTGGCTCGAGCTGCACGTCGAGCAGGGGCCGGTGCTCGAGCAGGTCGGCAAGACCATCGGCGTCGTCGACGGGATTTCCGGCGTCTACAAGTGGATCGTGCGGCTGAAAGGCAAAGCCGACCATGCCGGAACCGCGCCCATGAACATGCGCAGCGACGCCTTCATGGGGCTCGCCGATTTCGCGCACGAGATCCCGCGCATCATCGACGAGGACGGCACCGACCGCAGCCGACTGACCGTCGGCAAGGTCGAGCTCAAGCCCGGCGCGCCGCACACCATCCCCGGCGAGGCCCTGTTCACGCTCGTCGGCCGTGACAGCGACGAGGCCGTCATGGAGGCGCTCGGCAACTCCTGCCGCAAGAGCCTCTCGGCCATCGCACGCCGCCACAAGCTCATGTTCGAGTACGAGCAGGTGAGCTGGCTGAAGCCCGTGGCCTGCAGCCCGGAGATCGTCGAGCTGCTGGAGCGGCAGGCGCGGCGATTGGACTTGAGCTACCAGCGCATGCCGAGCGGTGCGGGGCACGACACGCAGTTCATGACGGAGATCACGCGGGCGGGGATGTTCTTCGTGCCGTCAGTCGGCGGCGTCAGCCACTCGCCGGACGAGTGGACGCACTGGGATGACGTCGAGAAAGGCGCCAACCTCCTGCTCCACGCGGCGATCGAGCTGGCGCAGGAGCGTTAGCGCACTTCCAACGGGCGTTCCGGAGTACCGGAAAACGGCACGCGTCTCAGGCAGCGGCCGCCAGCGGCTCCTCCGGCTCGTCGTCCGCGTCGGCGCGATAGTCTTCCGGCGCCGTCTTGTCTTCGCCTTCGTTGACCTTGGCCGCGCGCAATGCCACCGTCAGTACCACGGCAACCAGGACGTTGATCGCCAACGCTGTCAGCGCGATGTAGCCCACCGTGTCGGTGAACGGCACCTTGGCCACTGCTGAAAAATTCACCTGGTAGGAAGTCCACGTCCCGTAGACCATCCCCACGCCCCAGCCGCCGAACAGTGCCCAGCGATGGAACCAGCGGGTGTAGAGCGGAACCACGATCGCGGGGAACGTCTGCAGTATCCAGGCGCCGCCGAGGAGCTGCAGGTTGATGGCAAACTCGGTAGGCAGCCCGAGCACGAACGCAAGTGCGCCGAACTTCACCAGCAGGGACATCAGCTTCGCCTGCTGCGCCTCGTCCGCGTGCGTCATGGCGGGCTTCAAAAATGCCTTGTAGACGTTGCGGGTCCACAGGTTCGCTGCCGCGATGGACATGATCGCGGCGGGTACCAGCGCGCCGATGGCGATAGCCGCGAACGCCGTACCGGCAAACCATCCGGAAAACTCCTGCCTGAACAGTTCGGGGATCGCCATCTGCGGGTTATCGACCGTCACGCCGGCTGCAACCGCCACGAATCCGAGCAGGGCCAGCAGCCCGAGCAGGAACGAATAAGCCGGCAGCAAGGCGGCGTTGCGGCGGAGCACGTTGCGCGTCTTCGTCGACAGCGCAGCCGTCACGGAGTGCGGATACATGAACAGCGCGAGCGCCGAACCCAGCGCCAGCGAGGCGTAGGCCCAGTGCAGCGATTCCGGCGGAATCGTGCCGGTACCCGGACTGTCGGGCCGATCGAACTTCTGTTGCGCCACATCGAAAATCGCGCCCCAGCCGCCAAGCTTGAGCGGCAGGTAAATGACCGCGACCAGGATTACCACGTAGATCAGCGTGTCCTTGACGAAGGCGATCAAGGCGGGCGCCCGCAGGCCCGACGAATAGGTATAGGCCGCCAGCACGCCAAAGGCGATGAACAGCGGCAAATCCCGTTCGAGGAAGGAAGCGTCGGCGCCGCCGCCGATGCCCATCGTCTCGAGCACTACCTGGATACCGACGAGCTGCAGCGCGATGTACGGCATCGTGGCCAGGATGCCCGTGAGCGCCACGGCCAGCGCCAGGCTGCGCGAACCATAGCGGCCGAGCACGAAATCCGCGGTCGTAACGTAGCCGTGCCGGTGCGATACCGACCACAGTCGCGGCAGGAAGATGAAGATGAGCGGATATACGAGAATCGTATACGGCACGGCAAAAAAGCCCATCGTATTGCCGGCGTAAAGCAATGCCGGGACAGCAATGAACGTGTATGCCGTGTAGAGATCGCCTCCGATCAGGAACCAGGCCACGAACGTTCCGAAGCCGCGGCCACCCAGCCCCCACTCGTTGAGGCTGGCCAGGTTTGCCCCGGCACGCCAACGTGCCGCGACAAAGCCGAGGATGGTGACGAGCAGGAAAAAGAACAGGAATACGCCGAACGCGGTCCAGTCGACATCACCCATCATTTGACTTTCCGGCGGCGCTGCCGCTTTTCCCTTGTAACCAGCAAATAGGCAATCAACGTGACCAGGGCCCCGATCGGGATCCAGAGAAACTGGTACCAGAAGTAGAAAGGAAAGCCCATGAACTCAGGATCATTCCGGTCGTAGGTGCCGACCAGCAACGGAAATACAAGCGGCAGGGTCAGCAGCAGCCCGGCGATCCATCGTGCCAGCACATCGGCTCGCGAACGACGTGGTCCACTCATGTAGTCAGTTCCCCATAAAGCCAGCAACGTAAGTTGCAGCCAGTAGTGCTATTCGGAAAAGCCCCGGCGTTGCTTCGCAACCTGCTTCGCAGTGACCTCCCCCGCCGCATTGCCCCAGGCACTGCGGACGAAACTAAGAAGTGCCGCCGCTTCGTCATCGCTCAGTTTTTGCGCAAACGGCTCCATCACTTTCCATTCCCTATTTTGCCATTCCTGGGACGGCGCCGTCCCCGGTACCTGCGCGCCATAGAGCGTAATGTTGATCAGCGAAGCGGGATCTACCGCCAGTACGACCGGACTGCCTGTCAGGGGTGGCCCGGTCGATTCGTCGCCGAGACCGGTTGGCAAATGGCAGGTCCCGCAATGAATATCGTATTGCAGCGAGCCGGTCCGCAGGGTTGCCTCGTCGGCCGGACCCGCGTCGCGCTGCTCGTTGGCCGGCAAACTCTTCAGGTAGACGGCCATGGCGCGCACGTCCTCCCACGACAGGTGGCGCGTGCTGTTTACGATCACGTCGTTCATCGGCCCGAACACACTGGCCTTCTCGGTAAAGCCGAGCTTCAGGTACTCGGAAATCTCATCGACCGACCACGCGGCCAGGCCATTCGGTGAGGAGGTCAGGTTCGACGCCGACCAGTCGAGCAGCTTGCCCTCGATCTTGTCGAGGTAAGTGCCGCCCGTCATCGCGAGGTCGTCTTTCCCCGCCCCCATGAAGTTTCGTGGCGTGTGGCACATCCCGCAGTGCCCGAGGCCCTCCACGAGGTATGCGCCACGGTTCCATTCCGCGGATTTCTCCTCGTCCGGCACGAACCGCCCCTCATCGAAGTACAGGGCTTTCCAGAGCCCCAGCCCCCAGCGCTGGCTGTAAGGAAAGCCGAGATCGTTCTTCGGCGGTGTGTAGCTCACAGGCGTCACGGTCTGCATATATGCAAACAGCGCGGCGGCATCCTCGTCGCTCAACTTTGTGAACGCAGTATAAGGGAAGACCGGGTACAGGTGGTCGCCGCCAGGGGTTTTGCCTTCGCGCACCGCCAGGTTGAAATCCTCGGCGCTCCATCCGCCGATACCCGTCTCCGGGTCCGGTGTGATATTGGTCGAATAAATCGTGCCGAACGGCGTCACGAACGGGAGTCCGCCGGCGTAAGGCTGTCCGCCCTCGCGCGTGTGGCACGTCTGGCAATTCCCGGCGGTTGCGAGATAGCGGCCCTTCTCGATCAGCGACGTGTCAGTCGCCTGGGCATGAGCCACGGTGCCCAGGGAAACGAGGGTAAGAGCTACCAGGCCGGCGCGCGCCAGCGCTTTCATCGAAGTATCAGCCATGTCCGCAGCTAAGCCCTGGCGCTCCAGGAGTCGCAGTGGCCCTTCGGGTTCGCCGGACCGCCATTGAACATGTCGCATGTACCGCACGCTCCTGCCGCATGGAAAAACGCGCAGCCGGCGCACACTTCATCCGGATTGGGTGAAATCTCATGGTAGTTGAGAGCGCTGCGGCTGCTGCGCTCCCCGGTGTTCATCGCATTCAGGTCGGCGCAGACGGTGCCGGCAACGCTGCCGCCGCCGCAGGCGCTGACACCGAAGGCAAGAGCCCCCCCGATCGAGGCCTGGATGCCCCGCAAGAGGATCGTTCGACGTGAAACCCTGTTACTCGACATGCTCACCTGCCTATTACGAATTTCTGGATTCTTTTTCCGGTGGCTTCGGCCGTATAGATGTTGCCCTTCGAGTCGACCGCCACTTGATGCAGGCGATTGAGCTGCCCGGCGTAGTTGCCGTAACTGCCGAAGCTCCCGATAAGCTTGCCGTCCGCTCGATTCACAAACAGCACTTCGCTGTTCGGGGCATCGGCGATCAGTATCGTGCGCTGTTCGCTGTCGGGTGAGAGCGCGAGATCGAGAGTGGTACCCGGACCGCGGCCGCGGCCGGTGAGCGTCTCCTTCCGGTAAAACCATTCCGTAACGAATTTGCCGTCGATATCGAACACCTGGATGCGATTGTTGTCGCGGTCGCACACGTACACGAGCCCGTCGGTCGATATTCCGATGCAGTGGACGGTACGAAACTGCTGCGGCGGCGGTGCGTCCGGGTCGTACGGGCTCACCTCTTCGTCGGTCGGGGTCTTGCCGTAGGCGCCCCACATGCGCTTGAACTCACCGGTATCCGCATCGAAGACGATGACGCGGTGATGGCCGTACCCGTCGGCAATGAACACCTCGTTCGTAGGCGCATAGACCGCGATATCCGCGGCACCCCCGAGTTGCGTTTTGTCGAGGCTCCCCTGGGACGGGCCGGCGCCGCCGATCTGCAGCAGGAGCTCGCCGCCAGGCGTGAACTTCAGGATCATCCCGTCAATCGGCGTATCGTCGGTGCGGCCGGGATAGTCGGTGCGGCTGCCCCCGATCCAGATGTTGCCTTCGTGGTCGATGTAAAGGCCGTGCTCGGTAGCGGGCCAGTCGTAGCCTTCACCCGGCCCGCCCCACGCCTGGAGCACCTTGCCCGACGGGTCGAACTGGATGACGGCCGGGGCCGGAGCGCAGCACTTTGCGATCGGCGGTGTGGCGGCAGCCGCTTCCTCCCAGGGATACAGCGTGCCGGGTCGCTGCAGGATCCAGATGTTATCCTCGGCGTCGACGGCGACACCGGCCAGTTGGCCCAGGGCCCAGTGATGCGGCAGCGGCAACTGCGGCCAGCGGGTGTCCACCTCGTAGTGGGGCACGTCCGACAGGTCAGGTGCATCCCCCGCGGGAGAAGCCGGCGCGGACGTGGCAACGATTGCCAGCGTCAACAAGGCCACCCGAGCCAGGCTCGCGGATGCTGAGTTCATTTCTTATCCCCCGGTAGTAGTTCTGTTTCAAACCATGCAATATTTTTTCTGATCAGTCAATTTATTGACGTTACGGCGGGGCCCGTACAGGAACTCGCGCGCGCGAATTGCGCAGCGACGCAGGCGTGCGATGCCATCCCGCCCGCACAGGCGGACGAAGCCCGGAGTTACTCCGATGCGGCGGAGGCGTTGTGGCGGGGTTCAGGAACGGAGGCTGCCCCCGGCTTATCGTCATCCATGCCGGATTCGCCTTCCGTGGTCGCGGCCTTCAACTGCCTTTCGGTCCCCGAGCAGATCGACAGGATGCGGCAGGGCCCCGGGGAGGCCGCGATGTAGGCATGAGCCATCCCGCTGTCGAAATACATGGAGTCGCCGGCTTCGAGCCGGACGGGGGCATACAGCTCGGTGTGAAACTCTATCGCGCCTTCCAGCACGTAGACGAACTCCTCGCCCGCGTGCCGGATCATTTCGCCGAATTCCTCGATCGACCGCGCGCGCATCTCGCCGTAAATCGGCACAAACTGCTTGTGCAGCAGCTCGGTGGCGAGATACACATTCAGGTAGTTGCGCGTTTCTATGGTGTTCCCTTCGCCGACCCGGTTGATGCAGCGACGGCCGATCATGCTCTTCTGCTTGCTGGCAGCCTGACCGGCGGAGAAGAGCTGGCCGAGTTCGACATCCATGCCCGCGGATATCTTGACGAGCTTGTCGTACGTCAGGGACATCTTGTCGTTTTCGAGCTTGGACAACGTCGGGATGGACAGCCCCGTTCGGCTGCTGACCTCCGCAAGCGTCCAGCCCCTCTGCACGCGAAAGGCACGTAGGGCGGACCCGGGCTTCATCACCATTTCTTCAGCTTCAATCATCCGCGACCAGGGCATATGCGGGTACGTTTTTGCCGTACCGGTTCATATTATGCAACACTTTGGTCCGAAAACGACATAAGGCGCAGCGGTTCTGCCACTGGAGAGGCCATCGGTCGGCTAATCCGCTGCCGATTGGCGCGGGACGAACTTCCCCGGTAACGCCCCCGTCACCGCGCCGTCCCGGATCACCGGTACCCCGTTGACGAGTACATGCACCATGCCGACGGCCAGGGCCCCGGGATCGGTCCAGGTCGACCGCGCGGCCACGGTCGCGGAATCGAAGACCGCGATGTCCCCCACAAGCCCGACCTCGATGCGGCCGCGATCGTACAGCCGCAAGTGGTCGGCGGGCAGCGACGTCATCTTGCGCACCGCCTCGGGCAGGGTCAGCAGGCCCTCCTCGCGAACGTAATGACCGAGCACCCGGCTGAACGAGCCGGTGGAACGCGGGTGCCGCGAGCCCTTATCGCCGTGAACATACCCGCCGTCGCTGCAGATCATGTTCCAGGGCTGGACCAGGAGCGTTTGGACGTCCTGCTCGGCCACGGCGCCGAGGGTGATGAGAATGGGGTGGTCCGCGGCCAGGATCAGCTCGGTCACGAGAGCGAACGGATCCTGCTCGCGCTTGTGCGCCATGAGCTCCAGGTTCTCGCCGACGAGATCGGGATTGTCGGGCGCATCGAGAATCCGAATGCTGCCGTAGCCGACCGCCTTGATCCAGCTGAAGCCCCCGTCGACCCCGTTTTCGCTGAGCGCCTTGATCTCCTCGAGCATGTCCGGATCGCTCAAGGCTTCGCGCACGCGGTCCCGGTATCCGGAAGAGGCTTGAACGTTCCTGTCACCGGACAGGATGATGATGCGGGCCAGGGTCGATGTCGCGGCGCCGTCATAGGGATACTGATCGCTGACCACGTCGAGGCCGCCCGCCCGCAACCTGTCCACCAGCGTGACGAATTCCTGCATGCGGCCCTCGTTCCGGAGCCCGACCGCCTTGGCATGGCCCACCTTGCTCGGAATGCCCGCGGCCTCCCCGATCTCGATGGCTTCGGAATAGGATTTGAGCAGCCCCATGACCGGATCGCGAGTGTGCGAATCGTAGGTTCCGTCATACGGCGCGACTTCCCTGGCAAGCGCAATCACTTCCTCGGTCGTGCTGAACATGCCGGGGTCGTACATCAATCCCGTCGACAGGCCCACCGCTCCCATCTCCATGCCCTCGCGCACCAGCGCCTTCATGCGCTCGAGCTCGTCGGGGGTGGGCGCGCGCCGCTCATGGCCCATGACCTGCTTGCGGATGCCGTTGTGGCCGACGTAATACGCGTAATTGGTGCCGAACCCGTGCTCCTCGAAAAACGCGAGTTCCTTGCGGATCTCGGCCGGGGCGCTACCCCCGTCGGGACCGCTGACGATGGTCGTCACGCCTTGCAGCAGGTAGGCAGAGTTGGTGAAATCGATCGGCGCGTACCGCTCGGGATGCCGGGCGATGGAAGAAACGTGGTTGTGGCTATCGATGAAGCCAGGGGCCAGCACCAGGCCGTCGGCGTCGAGAACGGTCGCGGCATCGCGCTCACCGGCGTTGCCGACGAAAGCAATCTTGCCGTCCTGTATCGCCACATCCGCCGCGAACCCGGGTGCCCCCGTACCGTCGATCACGGTAGCTCCACGGATCAGGACGTCCCAGTTTTCGGCTTGTGCATCTACCGCGCCGAGCGCCCCCAGGGCCAGCGCGGCCAGCGCCGGCAGCGTGAGCTTTTTCATAGTGGGCGCCTCGCCCTCAAGGCACGGCAATTGACCACCACAATCCGGCAACGGCATCCATGGGCGTGCCGACGTCGACCACGCGCTCCGGATCGTCGGGCACGACGATGTCGTAAGTATCGTGGCCGCGCATGTCGCCGGGCTGCCGGTCGCCCGCGTAAGTCCACAGGGCATAGCCCTGGTAAACCCACTGGCGGGTGCCGTCCGGGCGTGTCGCGATGCTCCAGAAGCCTCGCGGCTCGGCATCCGGGCCGGCAACGAACGGATGCCACATCTCCTGGCAGCTCGCATCGCAGCGGGCGTCGGTGCCGATATCCCGGCCTACCGCCGGCCGGGGCGGCTGCCCGCGGCGCAGGCTATGGCCGCCGCCCGATTGAAAAATGTGACCGTCGCGGCGATACAGCGTCATGCCCTCGGCGGTCGCCAGCACCCGCCCCTTGGCCAGCGTGGTCTGGATGCTGACGCTGTCCGGCATGTAGTAGCGCAAGACCGCGGCCACGCTCCAGCGCGGGTCGACGCCGATGCCGTTGGCGTAACCGGGTGCGAGGTCCTCCTCGTAGGTATAGAGGCCGTGGCCCTGGTAGGCCCATTGGCGAATGCCGTCCTCCCGCACCAGGACCGAGAAATCGCCGACCTCGCCCGCCAGCTGCGGCGCTACCAGCGGCTCCCACTGCCGGCACGCGGCCGTCGCACAGCTGGCAACCTCGCGCGCGCTCTCCTTGTCGACGGCGTAAAGCGTGTGCTCATGCTGATCCACCAGCACGAACGCCGCCGCGTCCGGTACTTCCTTCACCGCCATACCCGGCGGCAGCTCGATGTCCTCGATCGGGTACGCCAGCGCCGGTTTCCAGCCCGCCGGCATCGGCTCGACTTCCGTCTTGCCGCTGGAACGGCCCCGGTAGCCGCCCCCCACCAGCACGCCTGCGCCGTTGTGCCGCAAGGCTCCTTCGTTGGCCGGGCTGTCGCCGCCCACGCTGCCCGGGTCCACATCCCGCACGTACGTATAAAGCGCCTGCCCGTCCAGCGCCCACTGCTCTTGCCCATCCGCCCGCTCGATCACCGACCAGTTTCCGAACGGCCGGGGTTCCGACGTCACCAAAAACGGCTTGAACAGCTCCGCGCATTCGCCGCTGCAGGTTGCCTGCCCCGGCGGATCCTCCTCCCAGGTGTAAAGCGTCAGTCCGTCCAGGTCCGTGTACGCGATCTGGTCGCGCACGATCGTCGATGCCGTGCCCTTGCCGAGGTCGTAGCCCTGCGCCCGCCCCAAAGGCTCCATGGTCACACCCACCGGAACCGCCACCGGCGCGCCTTCGACGAAGGGCTGGCCTTTCGCTTCGGCGGTACTGTCCGGCGAGCCGTAGACGACGACCAGTCCCACCGCCGCGGCAAACGCGCCTGCGAACAACGTTGTTCCATATTTCATGGCGTATCTCCTTGGGCGAGCCTTCGAACCAGAGGTTTCAGATAGCGCGGCTCATGATTTGAAAATGTTCAAAAATCAGCAATCTACGGTCGCGCGGAGTGCAGCTCGCCAGGGTTGTATTTTCCGATTCTGCAACATCTGTTTCCAGATAATCAAGCTCTTTTCCGGAGCCAGGCGCCAAGCGAGAGCCCATCATCCGAGCTCACCCGCCAGCCAGCGCACCAGGTTCAGGATGAACTGCTTGTTGTCTCTTGCCGCCGGCAGGTTGAATCCCGTCTCCGCTTCCGGCTCCCCCGTCTTTTGGGCCGTAAACATACCCGCCTCGCCAAACACCGCGACACGTCCTTCACCGCTTTCGAGCACGGCGCCCTGGAGGTACCCTCCGGCAAGCAGTCGCGGCGTGCTGTCGTCGAATTCCCAGGCAACCCGCGGAAAAAGCATGACGTAGTCCTCGGGAATGACGATGATCGCATGCGCGGCGCCGGACACCTCGAACGCCGAGCCGGTAAAGGTTGCCAGTGCCCGCACTGTCTCCGGGCTGCTCCGGCCGCGGGTGACGACATGGTCGCGCAGCGCTCCCTCCCCTCTCGTAAAGACGTCGAACCGCTGCACCAATGGATTGCGAAAAACGAAGCAGTTACAGAAACGCACGCCAAACTGTTCGGCCAAACCGGCGACTGCACCGGGAAAAGGAAAGTGGTCAGCTATCAGCAGCAACGCGCCACCGGCATCCACCCATGCTTTGACTGCCGCCACTTCCGCCGCGGAAAATGCCGGCCGCACCGGCACCGCCCAGCGGTCCTTATTCGCCTTGTTGAGGGCATTGGAAATTACCAGGACGTCGACGTTCTCCAGTGCAGCGGCTGAAAACGTGTCGGCCATACCCCGGACGCGAAAGCCTTCGCTCCTGAGCAATGCTGCGAACGGTGCAAATCGGCCATCCGCTGTGTGAAAGTTGAAGTGCCCTTCGTCGATTACCACCTGCGGGCCGGCGGCGCGGTCATTCGCCGGCTCGGCAACGCCGGGCTGTCCGTCCGGCGGTACTTGCGCCCAGCTCACCGACGCTGCAACGCCGCACAGGAGGACCAGGATGCCAATCGGCAAAATGCGCCTCGACGGTTTGCGGCGGGCAACGGGATTGGCGGGCAACCAACTCACTTCTTCAATCGTCCGGGCAACCTGACTGGCACAAAGCAGCCTTCAAGGGGCCGAGGTGCTTCTCGTAGCGCTTCCAGCGCCCGATGGAACTGCTGTATGGCGGGCGCCGAACCTGCACTGCGCTTGCTGTCTCGACCGGGCGGGCGGTTTCAAAGAAGCGCAGGCAGCGGTCGTCCCATTCCAGGTCACAGAACGAGACAATTCGCCGGGCATGTTGCTCGAGATCGGTTACGAGGGACTCGTAGCGAACCTCCAGCACAGCGCCCTCGGGGAGTACTTCCTGCCAGTGCGCCATCAAGTCCCGGTAGCAGCGATAGTACCCTCCCAGCTCCACCAGGTCGTAGCTGAACTTCTGCGCATCGTCGCGAAAGAGCTTGGAGAAACAGGACAGACAGGTATCGAGCGGCTCCCTGGCGAGGTGAATGATCCTGGCATTCGGCAACGCCAGCCGGATAAAGCCGAGATTGAAGTAGTTCGCAGGCAACTTGTCGGTGATCCGAAGAGCTCCCTTGCCGCCGCCTCGGGACAATCGATCGAGGTAGCGCATGGCGACCGCCTGCAACCTGCCCGGCTCGGTCGCGGCGAATTCCACCGGGTACTTTTCCCCGGTAAGGCGGATTCCGAGCACCTCGTCGAGGCTCAGGTCGAAGCCGGCCCGCTCGCCGGCGCCATGCACCGAGGGGTGGCTGGCAAGGATCTGCTCGACGAGGCTGGTGCCGGAACGGGGCATGCCCACGATAAAGACCGGGAGCGGTGAGCCGTGTCCGCCGCCGGCCAACTGCTCGAGGCAGCCGGAAGTGAAAAATTCCTTGATGGCCCGGCACACTTTCGCCGTCGCGGCATGATCGTACGACAGCTCCCGGCGTTTGAGCAGGTTGCCGGCAAGCAAGTGCCCGAACGCCCCGTCGTAGTCGCCCACATCGTCCAGGGCTTTGGCAAGTGCAAAGTGGATATGCGTCGCGCTGGCGGGGGGGAATCGATCGATCTTCGCCGCCAGCGACCGCAGGTCGCGCAGGCCCGGATCACCCGCCGCGAACGTTTTCAGGTCTGCCCGGTTGTAATGTGCAAGCACGAAATCCGGATCGATCTTCAGAGCCGCCTCCCAGCACGCCAGGGCTTCCTCGAAGCAACCCTGCTCCTTCAGGACATTGCCCAGGTTGTTATGGGCGTGCACGTGCGAGGGATCAATACTTGTTGCCCTTTCATAGCAACGCCTTGCCTCCGCACCTTCGCCCTTTGCCTGCAGCGCGTAGCCGAGATTATTGTACGCATCCGCGTAGTCCGGATTGCACTCGAGTGCCCGCCGGTACTGCGCGATGGCACCCTCCACGTTGGCACTCGCGAACCGCGTGTAGCCCAGGTTGTTATGAGCCGGGGCGTGGTGTGCATCAAGCGCCAGCACGCGCTGGTAGCATTCGGCCGCCGACTCGAGCAGACCCTGTTCCTGGTATGCCGCCCCGAGGTTGTAACGGGCGTCGATATAGTTCGCATCCAGCGCAAGCGCCCGCCTGTAGCATTCGATCGCGCGCCCGTGATGGCCGTAATACGCCACGGTGTAACCCAAAGCGTTGTACGCCGGCGCATATCCGGGGTTGGCTTCGATCGCGCGCTCGTAGCAGGCGATCGCTTCGTCGGGCTGCCCGAGGCAATGGTATGCTCCGGCGAGATTGAAATGGGCTTCGGCGAAACCCGGCCGTAAGGCAATCGCCCGCTCGTAGCAGGCGACCGCTTCGTCAAGGCGTCCCAGTCCTTGCCTGGCACTGCCGAGATTGTTGTGGAAATCCGCGTTGTGCGGATCTTTCGCCAGTGCCCGGGCGTAGCATTCTTCGGCCTCTGGCAGTCGCCCCAGGGCCTGCAGCACATTTCCGAGGTTGTTGTGCAGCCGCGGGTCGCTGGGGGAAACGGCGATTGCCTGCCTGATCAGCTTTACCGCACGCTCGTTCCGGCCCGCCTGGTGGGCCAGGATGCCGCGCATGTGCAGGCTTTCCGCATGCGAGGGATCCCGCGTGAGAACCTTGCGATAAATCCGGTCAGCGTCACCAAACCGTCCCGCGAGGTGTAAATCCCGGGCCCGGCCAAACAACTCCGCAATATCCGCTCCCATGCGATCACGGCTCAAGTCGCAGCATCGCCGGCATCGTATTCTCCAGGATCTCCGCTATAGCGTCGCACCCCGCTGGGCCGGGAAGCCGGGGGCATTTTCGCCCCCGGCCGCTTCGATCAAAAGGCCTACATGCTGAAGCGGAAGCCCAGTCGCAGGGTCCGGCCGACGCCGTCGAACAGCCCGAGGTCGGTCGGTGCCGATGTAAACACGACCCCTCCCGGACCCGACGCACGAATAGGCGGCGCTTTGTCAGTGAGGTTCCTCAAGCTGATAAATACTTCCATCTGGTTGTCACTTTCCGGCAGGAGCTGGTAGGTGAAGTTCGCATCCAGGTAGAAAGCTCCCGCGACCCGATTGTTGTTGATGGTGTTATGTTCCGGAGTCGACGCAGGACAATTTGAAGTACATTCAATGTACGAATTGTCGAAGGTACCGGAACTTACCCCACGTCCGATCAGGGTTGCGCTGTAACGTTCCGTCGTGTGCGACAGGGTCGCCCTGTAGAGCCAGCTCGGCGGTCCGTCGGCCGTGCTCTGGCCTGCCGTGTCCGTCGGCACGTCAATACCGTTGTTCTCGTACTTCTCCAGGTAGTTTGTCGCCATCGCGCGGAAGACCAGGTCACCAATCCACGAGCTACTCAGCGTTTCCATCGGTATTCGATACGACAGCTCGTAGTCAACGCCCCGATGCTTCTGCTCGGCGATATTGAACGGCACTATATTGATCTGTGTAATCAGGTTTCCCGCGGCGTCCCGGGTAATGGCGTCGCAGTACTGCTGGTTACCGTCGAAACACCTGTCCACGATGGTTTGCGGACCCGGCTGGCCCAGGGCATCCTTGATCTCGATCTCGTAGTAATCGACCGACGCGCTGAACCCGGGTATGAATGCAGGCTGGTACACGATACCGAGTCCGATCGTATCGGCTTCCTCGGGCGAAAGCGCGAGGTTGCCCGTACGCACCGCCAGGTACTGCGTGGTGATGTTGCCGTTGAACGGATCCCGCACGTTGTTGGTGTTTGCCGTACCCGCCTGGTAGAGATCCTGGAGACTTGGGGCACGAATATCGCGAGACGAGGTCAAGCGGAATGTCGTGCCCGCTACCGGCGAATACATCGCGCCGATCTTCCAGGTGGTCACGCGGCCTGAGGTACTGTAATCCGTCAGGCGTACGGCGGCGCTGAGATCGAGCGATTCAGCCCATTTCGAATCGGAGACCAGGGGCACCAGCGTTTCCACGAAGGCTTCGCTGACATGATAGCTGCCGACGGTCGCAAGATAGTTTCCCGCGAACCAGCGTGTGGTTTGCGAGATGATGTCCGATTCGCCGGATACTTTCTCCTTTCGGTGCTCGGCACCGGCGGCGAGCGATATCGGACCCGCCCTCCAGGAGAACGGTTCACCCGACACGGAGAAGGCCGCAACATCCTGGGTAAGCCGTTGGATCATCCACGGTCCTACCCTGCCGCGATCGCTTCCGTGCAGGCCCAGGTACTCGATAGCCGCGCGGGAATTGACGTTGGTACCGAACACGTTGAAGGGCACGCAACCTTCGGCCCCGGACACGCCTTCGAGGGTGGCACGGCAAACGGGTATGCCGGTATCCGGGTCCAATACGGCGTCGAATGCCCAGGCATGTTTCCGGTTATCCCACATGTCCGTACCCATGATATCGGCATGAGTCACGCCTCTCTGGTAGTAGGCATCCCAGGTCCAGCTATCGTCGAAGAGTTCGAAACTGCCGTTGGCACCGAGGACAAAGCGATTGGTAGAGCGTTTGTTGCGGGAGCCGGGGCCGGGCAGGTCATCGAACGTGCTGCCCATCGTGAGGGAATCCAGCCCCAGGTCAATCATCTGCGAATGCACCGATTCCGGGATGAAGGCATTATCGACCGGCACGGTTATGTTGCCGATACCCCAGGTTGAACAGCAAAGGTTGTTTATCTCGGTACTCGCCCACTGACCTTGCGCGTAAACATTCAAATCCCGCGTAACATCGAAGCTGATCCTCGTAAAAACACTTCGACGATTTATTTCCGGGTCCAGCGACGGCACGTGCCGGCGGTCCACCGTGCGCCACTCGCCTCCCTGCATGTAGGGATCGCTGACAATATCGCCGTAATGGAAGTTGTACGGCGTACCGCCTTCGCCAAAGGCAATGCCGCGCAGCGGGCCGGCAGTAATAATGCCGCCTGGAGCCGCGGTGCTCAGGCCGACGTGCGGAAGTATCAGCCTGAAGGGCTCGCCGTTGTCCGGCGTGTAGTTCGGATTGAGTATCTGGCCCCAGCCGTCACGGTTCCATTCCCGGTCGGAATGCAGGATGCCGTCCTTACGCGCGAGCTCGGCGGCGAACAGGAAGTGCCCGCGATCGTCCGCGAAAGGCGCTCCCGCTGTGATCGAGCTCTTCCACGTCCGGTTGTCATCGTGTTCCGTGGTTGCGCTCGTATCGATACTGCCCTTCAGCCCGGTGAAATCCTTATCCAGGATGTAGTTGACGACGCCGGCGACCGCATCGGAGCCGTAAACCGCGGATGCGCCGCCCGTCACGACGTCTACCCGGGAAATCAACGATTGGGGAAAATTGTTGACGTCGACCGCGCCGGTCAGCAATGACGGCACCGAGCGCTGCCCGTCCAGCAATGTCAACGTCCTGTTATTACCGATGCCGCGCAGGTTCATCGTATTGACACCCGCGGCGCCGGAGCTGATCGAAGTCTGGCTGTTTTGCGGCCTGGTACTGCCGGCGACCGCCGGCAGCTCGTTGACGAAATCGGCGAGGTTCGTGGGAGCGGCAGCCTGGATTTCCTCGATGCCGACGATTGTCGTTGGCGTCGGCGATTGGAAGCCGTCCCGTACAACCCGGGAGCCGGTAACCACAACCTGTTCCAGTCCCTGCTCCGGCTCTTCTTCCTGGGCCTGCACGGGAGCTGCCAAGGCTAACGATACCCCAGCCGATACGGCGGACAGGACGGCAACTTGTAACCGCGTCCTGCTTCGTTGTACCGGCGAGCTACTGCCAATTGCGACCACTAAAGAATTCGGCCGACACTCTTCGTCAATCGTCATAAGGTCCCCCAACGGGCATGTTGATCAAATCGCCAGTCAATCGAATGGCGTCAAAAAAAAACTGCCAAGTGCCTGCATTCGCCACTAATCGGTGCTTCGTTGAAACCCTCCCGCATTTACGTGGGCGAACATACGGGTTGGCTGATTCGACGACACGACAAACGTATAGCGATTACTCTCCCGGAAACCGGCTTCGAGCGGCAGCTCTCCATCCAAAGTAAACGTATTGGAACCCGATGCTCGATAAGGTCCAATACCTCCAATGATCAATCCGCCGCCAGGAGCCGCCTCAACGATTACCCCTGGACCTTCGGGATCTGCAGATTGATCTGCCGGAATGCTGAAATATTCACCTGTGATATCTCCCAGGTCCGGCTGATGCTCAAGCATGCTCATCGGCCGGAGCCTGCCCAGGAAATGCTCCAGAATCAGCGCGCGCATTCCGCTGTGTGACAGGGCATTCTCTACTGTGGCACTTGAATCGATCGGCTTCATCGCGGTTTCTCCGGAAGAGCGCGTGCCGTCTGTTGACATCCCGCCGCCAGCAACCGTGATAAAGACACCAATTTTGCTATCCAGCATCATTAGCTGCAGTGAGCGATACCGAATGCTGCCGTAGTGTTCAAGCACGCGTTCGCCATTGTAGTCGTACGTAAAAAAGTGCATGCCGAAGCCGCTGGTAGTCGGATGATTACCTCGCTTTCTACTTTGCAGAACCTCGTAGGTATCTCGTGACATCAGTGCCGGACTGTTCCCCGCTCCCCGCTGGATGTTTGAGATGAGCCATTTCGCCATATCTCCGGCAGTCGAATTGATATCGCCGGCATAGGAAATGTAGGGCGATATTGCCGGGTAGGGCAGCTCGACTGGCGGTTGGCCCGGCAGGAATTCGTACTGCGTCACTACGTGCGGATCCGGCACCGCCGCGTTAGTTAACGTCGTATGCTCCATCGCCAGAGGTGCGTAAACGTGTTCGCGCAGGTAATCCTCTAATGTCACGCCGGTTATGTCTTCGACCATGAACCCCAACGTTGCACTGCAGGGATTGCAGTAGATCGATATAGTGCCCGGCTGACGCACGATGTCGGGCATACCTGCTTCGATCACTTCCGCCGATAGCGGGGGAACCGGCCGCGGCTCTCCCGATTCGGGCACGAACACCGACGCCCTCCCGAAGCCGCCTTGATGTGTTAGCAGATCCCAGATAGTTACCTCCGTTCCGGCAAAATCCGGAATCTGAAAGCGTGTCAGGTAACGGTTGACGCTATCGTCGAGCGACTCGATGTCACCCTTCTCCAGGAGTTGGGCGATGGCCGTCGCCAGGAACGTTTTGGTCAGTGAACCTATGCGAAACTGCGAAGTTTCGGCATCCACTGGCGTTTTCGCGGCCCAGTCCGAATAGCCGTAGCCTTTGGTTAGCACGACGCGCTCACCCTGGGTTACTGCAATTGCGCCGGCGGAGATCCGATACTCTTTCAGCAATCCCTTGAAAACGTCATCGGCCCAGATTTCCACGCTTTCCGGGTCAACCACTCCTGCCGGGTTGCTGGACTCGGCGATGCTGTCTCGCTGCTGCGGCTGACCATACGCCAACGGCGGAACAAGCAACGTTCCAGCGACAATAAGAGACAGCCAAGCGATCGATAGGTGTCGTGATAAATCTGCGGCAAGTTTGAAGCTTGTCATCCCGCAAACCTGTAGCGATGCGCAAGAAGAGAAATTGTCCCCCTTCGTGCCAGCTCTATGCCGAAAACGCATGGCGCCCCCTTTACTGTGCCAGACAGTTCTTGACCTTCGGTTTTTTTTGCTAGAAATCAAGTCGGAACCCAACCCGTATGGATCGTCCTAGCACGTCGTAATAACGCGGATTAACCGGCGGCGTAGAGAAGGCAACCCCGCCCGGTCCTTGCGCCACAAGAGCAGGCTCTTTGTCCGTCACATTCTGAACGCTCAGAAAGGTCTCTATTTCTCTTCCGTCACGTTCGTACACTTTGTATGTGAAGGCTGCATCGAGCAGGAAAGTTCCCGGTATATGATTCGTGTTAATTGTTCGATTGAACCCCGAGGAATCCGGACAGCCCACCGTGCATTCGATGTTGGTGTTGTCGTAGACACCAGAACTCACTCCCCGGCCGGTCAACGAGAGACGTGCTGAGTCATTGGAATAGATCAGGGAGACTCTATATCTCCATTTTGGCGGACCGTTGCCCCCATTCTCTCCAACTGTGTCTGTGATGGGCCCGCTGCCGGTATCCTCGACATTTTTCAGGTACCTCGTGGCAAGCGCCCGCAGAGTCAGGTCTCCGTGCAGATTCGGACGGAGATTCTCTAGTGGCAGCTGATAGCTACTCTCGATATCGACACCCCGGGCAAGCTGTGAGACGAAGTTCGTAGGTTGAATTCGTACAACCGTAATTACACCATCGGCATTTCTCTCGAGGTTACCGCAAAATATATCTTCACCTCTGAAACAACGATCTACGGTCTCTTGGCGCGCCACGGTACCGATAGCGTTGTTGATCTTGATGTTGTAATAATCAACGGAGGCGCTAAGGCCAGATGCCCACGACGGACGATAAACAACTCCTAAGCCGGTCGTTTCCGCCTCTTCGGGAACAAGGTCTATATTGCCCGTTAAAAGCGATTGAACGTCCGTCAGCTGCCCACCACGAAAAGGATCAACAATGACGTTTCCGGTATATATGCCTGCCGCGAAAAGTTCCTGCCTGTGCGGTGCCCGAATATCCCTGGAGCGTGTCGCCCTGAACCTGATATCCGGAGTCGGTGAAAACGACGCACCGATTTTCCAGGTATTCACAACACCCGACGTGCTGTAGTCAGTCACCCTGATAGCCGCATTCACGTCCATCGCATCGGCCCAGCTTTCCCCATCAGCAAGCGGAATAACTGTTTCGAGGAAGCCTTCGGTTACGTCATAAGAGCCGATGGTCGGAGCCTGGGTGCCGACCCAGAACTCGTTCGCTGCATTCAAAGCGCTTTCCTGACCGCCACCGCTCTCTCGGCGATGCTCTACACCGGCCGCCAACGAAGCGTCTCCTGCCCAGGTGGAGAAAGGCGCGCCGGAGAAGCTTACGGCGGCGACCTGCTGCTCGTTTGTCTCCAATGCCCAGGACCAGTCGGTAATGTAATCAATGGCTGCTTCTGAATTTACGCCTTCACCAAATACGTTCCACGGAATGCAACCATCGTTCGGGTTAGATAGCGTCGATCTGCACACGATCGCCCCCGTGTCCGGGTCTCGAACAGCATCTATAGCATTGCTGAACGGCGTCCTCAGGCGATCGTAGAACGTTTTAGTAACTTCTGACTCTCCGTACTGGTAGTAAACATCCCAACTCCAGTCTCGATTGAAGACATCAAGGTTACCGTTGGCTCCAATAACATAGCTCCTCAGCACTCGCACGTTACGTGCCTGGATAATGTCGAGGTCGCTACTGTAAGTCCCCATCTGCAGCGAAGTCAGAGCAAGGTCTTCCATCCGAGCACGTATATCTGCCGGGATGAAGGCGTTATCGGCTGCGATCGTGATGTTACCCGGATTAAAATGAGTAGCAGTCGCGGTCAAGCTCTCATTTTTTCCGTAGCTCCACTGAGCAAAAACCTCAACGTCGCTGGTCAATTCGTAGCTGACCCGGCCGAACAGGTTCTGTCGATCAGCGCTGGGATTCAAGGTAACCGTATCGTGCACATCGTTGGCACGCCATTGCCCACCCTGCATCCAGGGATCCTGATGCAGGTTCCCGTAATGGAACTGGTAAGGCGTGCCGCCTGGACCGAACGCAGTGCCAGCCAGCGGTCCCGATGTAATGATGCCGCCAGGCGCCTGGTTACTGGGTGCCGTTTGCGGCAATATCAGACGCTCTGGCAAGCCGCTTCCTGGTGCGTAGTCGGGATTGTTGATCAAGTTCCAGCCTTGCTCACACCAGTCCCTCGGACATCCCCATACACCGTCTACGCGGCTGATCTCGCCGCTGAAAAGTACGTGCCCCCGCCCATCGGCAAAAGAGCTTCCCGTGGCGACCGCCACCTTCCATTGGTTGTCGTCGCCGTGGGTGGTGCCACCAGCCTGCACATCCGCTGTTGTGCCGGTGTACTGCCGATCGAGCACAAAGTTAACAACGCCGGATACAGCGTCAGAACCATACGCGGCAGACGCACCGCCTGTAACCACGTCGACGCGCCTGACGAGCTGCTGCGGAAACGTATTGACATCGACCTGGCCAGTCGGCTGAGATCCAACGCTACGACGGCCATCCAGTAGAACCAGCGTCCTGGTCGTACCAAGATTTCGCAAATTCAACGAATTGATTCCGGTCCCCCCGGCGCTAACGCTTGTAATACTGGATTGCGGCGAAGCGCTACCGGCGAGTTGGGGAAGCTCGTTGACCAGGTCCGCGATGTTTGCTGGCGCGGAATCTTTCATCTCATCAATATTTATAGCTGTAAGCGGTGTCGGTGCCTCATAGCCATCGCGTGCTACCCGCGTACCCGTGACGACGATTTCCTCGGCACCTTCCCCTGCCTGATCCTGCGCTCGCGCGGTTGGCGCCAGTGCGGTGGATATGGCCATGAGCAGCGCGACGCTCGTCAGAACATCCTGGCTCCGAAAACTACTCGGGCCGTTCTCATCATTACCCGCTGCGTTCAAAACGAACGCATTAGTCGTCGACATCTGAATCTCCCCCAATTGTAAGATTCCACGACCTGCCGGCCGTACATTCACGCCGGCAGGCGTCTGCCGGTCGCAAGGTACTGGCCAACGGTCAATTACTGGTTAGCTAGCGGCATCTAGCTGCAATCACGCACGGGGCGGCCACAGCTCTTCGATATGTTCCTGGGCGACATTCATCGCCCAACGATTGAACTCAGGGCACGGCAATTGACCACCACAATCCAGCAACGGCATCCATGGGCGTGCCGACGTCGACCACGCGCTCCGGATCGTCGGGCACGACGATGTCGTAAGTATCGTGGCCGCGCATGTCGCCGGGCTGCCGGTCGCCCGCGTAAGTCCACAGGGCATAGCCCTGGTAAACCCACTGGCGGGTGCCGTCCGGGCGTGTCGCGATGCTCCAGAAGCCTCGCGGCTCGGCATCCGGGCCGGCAACGAACGGATGCCACATCTCCTGGCAGCTCGCATCGCAGCGGGCGTCGGTGCCGATATCCCGGCCTACCGCCGGCCGGGGCGGCTGCCCGCGGCGCAGGCTATGGCCGCCGCCCGATTGAAAAATGTGACCGTCGCGGCGATACAGCGTCATGCCCTCGGCGGTCGCCAGCACCCGCCCCTTGGCCAGCGTGGTCTGGATGCTGACGCTGTCCGGCATGTAGTAGCGCAAGACCGCGGCCACGCTCCAGCGCGGGTCGACGCCGATGCCGTTGGCGTAACCGGGTGCGAGGTCCTCCTCGTAGGTATAGAGGCCGTGGCCCTGGTAGGCCCATTGGCGAATGCCGTCCTCCCGCACCAGGACCGAGAAATCGCCGACCTCGCCCGCCAGCTGCGGCGCTACCAGCGGCTCCCACTGCCGGCACGCGGCCGTCGCACAGCTGGCAACCTCGCGCGCGCTCTCCTTGTCGACGGCGTAAAGCGTGTGCTCATGCTGATCCACCAGCACGAACGCCGCCGCGTCCGGTACTTCCTTCACCGCCATACCCGGCGGCAGCTCGATGTCCTCGATCGGGTACGCCAGCGCCGGTTTCCAGCCCGCCGGCATCGGCTCGACTTCCGTCTTGCCGCTGGAACGGCCCCGGTAGCCGCCCCCCACCAGCACGCCTGCGCCGTTGTGCCGCAAGGCTCCTTCGTTGGCCGGGCTGTCGCCGCCCACGCTGCCCGGGTCCACATCCCGCACGTACGTATAAAGCGCCTGCCCGTCCAGCGCCCACTGCTCTTGCCCATCCGCCCGCTCGATCACCGACCAGTTTCCGAACGGCCGGGGTTCCGACGTCACCAAAAACGGCTTGAACAGCTCCGCGCATTCGCCGCTGCAGGTTGCCTGCCCCGGCGGATCCTCCTCCCAGGTGTAAAGCGTCAGTCCGTCCAGGTCCGTGTACGCGATCTGGTCGCGCACGATCGTCGATGCCGTGCCCTTGCCGAGGTCGTAGCCCTGCGCCCGCCCCAAAGGCTCCATGGTCACACCCACCGGAACCGCCACCGGCGCGCCTTCGACGAAGGGCTGGCTTTTGGCGTCGGCCGTACCGCCGAAGGACCCGAAATCGACCGCGAGTGCCACTGCCAGTGCAATCAATCCAGCGCACAGGGTTGTCGCGAGCTTCATAGCGTACCTCCTTGGCGTTATCTCCTAGACCAGGAGCTCCGAGACGGGCTTTGACGTCTCGTTCGAAAGCCGTCCCCAGGTGCTGATGGGAACACCCATCACCTGCTGAATGGTCAGGCCGACGCGGGTGCTCGGGTCGCCGTTGGCCGTGATGTGCATCCCGGTCCTGATGCGTCCGCCTCCGTCACCGATCAGGATAATCGGCACGTCGTCCATGGTATGGGTCCGTGCATAGCCGTGATCGGTCTGCCAGAGAATCAGCATGCGATCGAGCACGCTGCCGTCCCCTTCACGGTAACTGGCAAGCTTGTGCAGGAAGGTGGCGAACGTCTGCGTCGCGAAATTGATGAACCAGGTGACATCGCGCTGGTATCCGAGCTTCGGATCGATCGGCTCCTCATGCGTGAGGCTGTGCCAGTCACGAACGCCGCCCGGCGTGCGCAGGCCCCTGGTCCCGAAGTTCACGTTGAACACGCGGGTCTGGTCGCAGGCAACGGCATGCGCCATCAATGTCCCGAAAAGCTCGTTATTGCGCTCGACGGGCCCGACCGCGCTGGCAACTTCCACCTCGCCGACAGCATCGGGTACGGAGCACGACTCGATGGGAGCCGGCTCCTGCAGTTGCAGGTTCAGCTGGTGCTCGAGCTGCCGTACGGAGGTGAAGTATTCATCGAGCCGCTCCCTATCCGCCGCGCCGATGCTCTTCATCAGGCTCTTACGTTCGTCCGCCACGGCGGTCAGCACGCTGCGGCGTGCCATCACGGCGGGATCCGGCGTGAATGCCTTGCTGTTCGGGTCCGTGAATCCCGGCCCGAACAGGCGCGTGTAGAGTGCCGCCGGCGACGGCTCCGAAGGATTGATCGCACCGCCCGCGCGCCGGCTGAGGCTCCCCCGTCCGGCCCCGAGGGAAATCTCGAGAGACTTGAATCGCGTGTCGTTGCCGATGACGTCGGCAATCCTGGTATCGAAGCTGGGATCCGAATTGACTCCCATCGGAATGGAACCCATGGTTGCGATCTGCACGCCGCTGACATGAGTCTGCAGCGGTTTACCGTCCAGGAAGTACTTGCAGCCGCTGATGATGTTCATGCGCTCGCGGAACGGATCCAGCGGCATGAGCTCGATGTTGTTGCTGAAGCCGGTACCGATCGTCTCCGGCTTCCACCGCCCCGGATTGAAACCGAGCATCTGGAACCAGGATCCGAACACCGTCGGCATCTGCCTGCCGGTAGCCGCGATCGCGGTCCCGTTGGAGTTCAGGAAACAATCGAGGAACGGCAGGCCGACTGAGACCGCCGCTCCGCCCAACATACCGCGAAGAACTCTTCGTCGGGTTGTCAATTTAGTCATTGCGTAACCTCCCGATTACTTGCAACGGATGCACTTGCCACGTGCTGGGTAGGCGAAACGCTATACAGCGCCTCGCTCGATGCGATTTTCTCCATGAGGGCCAGCAGGCGATAACCATTGTCCTCAAAATCGCGCCTGAGATGTTCCAGCCACTCGCGCTCTCCGCTCGTTACCTGGCGCCCGAGCGCACGTTCGGAGAGCCTGTTTACGAGACAGGATACCGCGGCCGGGTTCTTGTAGACGGCTTCGCCGAGGCCGGCGGCATTCTCGAAGGGGATACCATCAAGCACTCCGCTGGGGTCGATCGGCTGCCCGCTTTCCTGGGTTCGATATCCGCCGGCGCCGTCGAAGTTCTCGAGCGCGAGCCCGATGGGATCCATGATCTTGTGACAGCCGGCACAGGACGGCACGCTCGCATGCGCACCCAGCCGTTCGCGGGCAGTGCTGGTCGGGTTCGCGGCCGCTTGCAGGAACATGCTGAAGTCGACATCGCCCGGCGGGGCGGGAACTGCCTGGCACAGTGCAATCTCCCGTACCGCCATGCCGCGGATCGTGGGCGATCCGCGGCCCGCGGGCGAGTGCAGCGCAGTGAATGCCACCTGCGTCAGGATGCCCGCGCGTGGATCGTCAGCCGCAAACTCGTACGGCTGCCACTCGTCGGGTGAGCCGTTGGGGCCTTGCTTGTAGATCGGCACGCGGTAGATCGCACCGAGAGCGGGAGTGAGGAACGTTTCCTTGGTCGTAAATATGTCGCGGAAATCCCTGTTCTCGGTGAACACCACGTTCATAATCGTGCGCAGGGTCTGTTCCCGGGCGTCCGCGGCCACCTCCGCGTTGAATTTCGGAAAAAGCTGCGCATCCTTGGCGAGGTTCGCGAACTCGGTGAACCGCAGCTGATCGGAGAAGAAGGCACGGATGCCGGCCTGCAGTCGGGGCGAATCGATCATCCGCTCAACCTGCGCCTTGAGACCGCGTCGCGTGTGCAGCTGCCCGCTTTCGGCGGCGGACAACAACAGCGAATCCGGTGCGGAATTCCACAGGAAGAAGCTCAACTGTGACGCCTTCGAATACGCATCCAGGCGAAACGCGCCCTCTCTGTCCGGATCGGGCTCGATGACCTCGACGCGGAACAGGAACGCGGGCGACGTCAGCATGGCGGACAGGCTGAGTTTGATACCTGCATAGAAGTCCTGGGTGATATCCGCCGCCTCGTTCGCCGCCGTGACGTAGGCTTCCAGCTGCTGGTCCGTCAAGGGCCGCCGGTAAAGGAGAAGTCCGGCATCCGCCAGGAACTGGCGGGCACATTGCGCGTCGGGGCCGGTGGTCGAAGCCGGCTTGCAGCGCACGAGCATGTCCCGATGATTTTCGTCCACGACCTGATCGGCAATGGCGCGTGCCATGGCGTCGTACTGTTCCATTCCCGCGGGGGTGACGCTGACCTGGCCGGCGCCCAGCGCCAGCAATCCCTCGATCCTGAGGTCCGGCGGGAGCCGTCCGCCGATATCGATGTCGCCGCCAAACACATCGTGGATGATGTTCTGATACTGCACGGACGTCAGGCGGCGCGTGACTGGGGGGCCGGAAACCACGGGACCGATGCCGGATGACGTCATCGTGACGGTAACCGCGAGTCCGCCGGTCGCCAGGACGACCGCTGCCCCGATCCCCCACCAGATTGCGCGTCGGTTCACCTTCATTCTTTACACACCTCTATACACACCGATATCCACGAGGCCTTGCCTTCTCCTTACCGATTGCCGTAGCCGGCGGTGACTTCAACCGCCGGCGCCGCGAAGACGGGAACCGCCTCGAGATAGTACGCTGTGGAAATGGCCATGTTCTGACCGGTTGCCGGATTCGGGTCGGCGTCGGCGTAGCGCTTCAGGAGATGATAGAACCCTGGAATATCGCCGGTTACCTGCTGCTCACCGCCGAAACCCACTCCCGCTATACCCCAGTAAACCGGGTGCCACGGCTGATAGCCGCCAATGAAGCCGCGCGTGGTCCTGTCGGCCTCGAACGTAAGCCGCAAATGCACATTGCTCAGGGTCAACTCGGGAGCCACCAGCGGGTTCTGCAGCAGCCGCAAGCTGCCGTGTTCCGTGATCGTGAGCGTTCCGTCCTTCAACTCGCCCTGGAATTCGTTGTGGGACCTGGGGTCCGGATCGATCCGGTAGGCCACGTCAAAACGCGGCGAGCCGTCGCTGTTGAAGCGGACGGCTTCCAGCGCCCGGTTGATGCCCACGCTCACCGGACCGTCCTTGTCGAGATCCTGGCCGGTAATGGAGATGATCCAGGCAGGCTGCGAGCTCTTGAGCTGGCCCCAGGACCACGCGTAATAAGTGGGCCTGCCCTCGAGGGTGCCGCGGAAGGAGCGGCTGCAACCCAGAGCCCGGTACATCTGGTTATCAACACCGAGCTCGTGGGTTATCGGGTCCTCGAAGCCGTCGGGGTCTTCCAGCCCCTTGCCGTCCAGATCGAAGCCGTAGGCGTACTTGCCGTCGACGCCAGGCATCTCCAGGTCCACGACCGAAGCCGGGTGCGCATACGGGTTCACGGGTTCACCGTTAATACGCCCGCGTGTCATCATCATCTGGTAGAGGTCGCGAGGGTCCTCGCCTGCCATCATCTGCTCGCGCCATTCGGCAACCTGCGCCGGAGTCGCGCCCAGGCGGCTTGCGTACTCCAGGTATAGTTCCTCGATAACCGGATGCGGACCGCTGGAGCAGTCGTCATCGGTCGAGTTGGTTGCGAGGCCGAACCAGCTGACAGCATAGTGCCTGGTCTCCGCTTCGGCCTGCGACGCGCACAGGCCGAGGCCGGCCACACCGAATAGCACAGTTACCAGAATATTTTTCATCAGCGCAGACTCAAGTTCTCTTTACCACACCATTAATTAAACTCCAGCCGCACGCCGGCCCTGTAGATCGTTCCCAGGACGTCATACAGCGTCGGGTTGGTCGGCGGGGTCGCGAACGACAGGCCGGCGGGGCCACTCGGAACCATTGCCGGGTCCTTGTTCAAGAGATTCTTGGCACTGATGAACGCATCCCAGGCGATGTCGTTCCAGGCGAACTTGTAGGAGACGGAAGCGTCCAGGTAAAAGGCACCGGGCAGCGAGTTGTCGTTGATAGTCGGGAAGAACGCCGACGACGCCGGACAATCGGATGTGCACTCGATGTAGTTGTTCGCGTAGGTCCCCGAGGTGAAGCCGCGGCCTGTCAGGTTCACCGTGAGCGGATCGTTCCGGTACGACAGCATCGCACGGTAGGTCCAATCCGGCGGGCCGTTCCCCGAGAGACTGCCAACCGAGTCCGTCGGCGGGCTGACGCCGTCGTCACGCTTGTTCTCCAGGTACCGGGTGGCAAGCAGGCGCAGGGAAACGTCGCCTCCCCAGCTATTGACCAGGCGGTCCAGATCAAACTGGTAGCTCGCCTCCAGGTCAAGGCCGCGGGCATTCATCTGCTCCTGGTTGAAAGGCGAGAGCCGGATTTGGGTGATCACCGCGACGCCGCCGGGACCAGGCCCGCGCGTGATCGCGTCGCAGAAGTCCTGCCCGCCGGCGAAGCAGTTGTCTACGATCGTCTGCGCGCCGACGCCATCGATCACATCGACGATCTCGACGTCGTAGTAATCCACCGAAACGGTAAACCCGTCGAGGAATCTCGGCTGCATGACCACACCGATACCGAGCGTATCGGCTTCCTCCGGCCTCAATGCGGTGTTGCCGACCCTCAGGCCCTGGTACTGCACGCTCTGGTCATTGTTGAACGGGTCGCGGACCGTATTGGTATTGGCCGTGCCCGCCGCGAACAGCTCGTTGAGGTTCGGCGCGCGGATGTCGCGCGAACGCGTAACGCGGAAACGAATGTCATCGATCGGCTGCCAGGTTGCGCCCACCTTCCACGTGGACACCAGGCCCGAGACGCTGTAATCGGTGCGGCGAATAGCCGCGTTCAGATCGAGCGACTGCGCCCATGGAAGATCGACCGCCAGCGGTATCAGGGTCTCCAGGAAGGCCTCGGCCACGTGATACTTGCCGAACGATGCCAGGTAGTTACCCGCGAACCAGCCGTTCGTCAATGAGATTTCATCAGCGTTGCCGGTAACCTTTTCCTCGCGCCGCTCGACACCGGCGGCGATCGACAGGGGGCCTGCCCACAGCTCCAGCGGGGAACCGCTGATGGTAGCCGCCGCCACTTCCTGGGTGAACGTCTGGTCGCGATGCGGCGAGCCCAGGATGTAATCGAGCACAGCCTGGGAATTCACGCCGAGTCCCATCGGGTTGTACGGAACGCAGCCGTTGCCGGGGTCGGTCAACGTGCTGCGGCATACCGGATCGCCGGTTACCGGATCGGACACGGCGTCGAGCGCATTGGCGAAGCGTTCCTTCGCGTAGATATTGAAGCCGGTCTCGGAGCTGTCTGCAGTACCCTTCTGGTAATAGGCATTCCAGTCCCACTCGGTATCCAGCAACTCGAACCTGCCTTCGAGTCCGGCGGTGTAGCGGGTGACTTCACGCGTACCGTCGAACGCGATCGTTGGAACGTCGCCGTTCATCGAGCCGAGGGTGAACTGGGTAATACCCTCGTCGGCCATCCGTGCCGCTATTTCGTCCGGTATAAAAGGATTGCCGGCATGCACCGCGATGTTGCCGACGTTGAACTGCTGCAGCTGCCAGGAGAGGGTCTCCGCGTCGTTGTACGCGACCTCGCCGAAGACACTCAGCGAATCGCTGATATCGTAGCTGACACGACCGAACAGGCCCGTGCGCTCAACTTCCTGGTCCAACGTGTTGTAGAAATTGAACTGATTCGATCGCCACTCGCCGCCTTGCATCCAGGGATCGCTCACCAGCGGGCCGTAGTCAAATTGCCGGGGTACACCGCCCTCGCCGAAGGTCGTGCCCCTGAGGCTCGTGTTGAGGATAATGCCTCCCAGCGTGGCCGACGTGAAACTTGCGTTGTTCACCACCAGCCGTTGCGGCACGCCGCCATCCGGCGTGTAAGCCGGATTGTTCATGATGTACCAGCCTTGATTGTTCCAACTGCGCGGTACTCCATAAATGCCCGCGCGGTCAGCGTGCTCGACGTTCAGGAGCAGGCGCCCGCGACCGTCCGCGAAGCCGAACCCGCCCGTCAGTGACGCCTTCCAGCTCTCGTCGTCACCATAGTTGGTCTCACCGCCGGAAAGCTCCCCTTTCACGCCGCTGAAATCCTTGTCGAGGATGAAGTTGACGACGCCGCTCATTGCATCCGAGCCGTAAGCCGCCGACGCACCTCCGGTCACGATCTCCACGCGCTGGACCAGGGCCTGCGGCACGCTGTTGATGTCCACGATACCCGTGATCGAAGAAGGCACCGATCGTCGTCCGTCGAGCAGCACCAGCGTACGAACCGTGCCGAGACCCCGCAGGTTGAGCGCGTTGATTCCTGCCTGGCCGTTACTGAAGGAAAGATTGGAATTCTGGGGCGTCTGGCTGCCAACCACGGAAGGCAGGTCGTTGACGAAATCCGCGAGGTTTTCCGGGGCTGCCGCCTCGATCGTCTCCTCGCCAATGACGGTAACCGGTGTGGGGGCATCGAAGCCGTCGCGCTTGATGCGGCTGCCGGTCACAAGGACTTCCTCGATGGAAGGCGTCGAGCCGGGCAGTTCCTGTGCCAGCGTCGTAATCGGCATCGCGGCTCCCGCACACAGGACAAGCACACCGACGTCCCGCCCTCTGAAAGGACGACTCCCCAGCACCAGGTTCTTTTTCACCATTTCCCCCCTTGTTGAACATTGAAAAATGCGGCCCACGGGTGAACGTGGGCGCGATAAATTCCAGGTGAACCGCAAACACTCATAAAATCAGCCTGTTGCATGACCCTGAAAGTCCCCTAATGCGGCCCCTGGCGTTAGCTGGCCCTCGGCGCGGACGTTTTTCCAATTGTGCAATTTTGGTTATCGATTAATCAACTTTTTTTCTGCACAGCCCATCATGTGCCGGCTTTTCCGCTCGTGACAATGCCGGCGGTCGCCGTCCGCGCGCGATTTCGGCGGCCATTGCCATTGTTGCTTGGCGGCCACGACCGCGGGTGCGCAGGCCTCTCGCTAATGACATTGTGATATTGGCGAGCCGGGAACGCCGGGCGTAGATTTCCACCGATCCTGCTCCTTTCCCCGACGCCCGTCCTGGGCGCGTCTTCAACTTCCAGAGGCAAAACCATGCGACAAGGAATCTGTTTTATTGGCGCAACGGCTGTTCTGCTGGCGCTGGGTATGGGGCCTGAACAGGCCGGCGCCCAGGAACCTGGCGCGCAGGAACTGGAAGAGGTCGTCGTCACCGGCTCTCGCATCCGCCGCGACCCGCTCAACGAGGCGGCCGCGGTCATGGAGCTCGGCACCGCCGATCTCGAGCGCACGGGATTGACCAACCTGGGCGATGCCCTGCAACAGCTTCCCGTCACCGGCTCCGCCATCAACTCGATGTTCAACGTGCCGGGTAACTCCGGCTTCCCGCAGGACGGTTCCGGCATCGGCGCCGGTGCCGTGGAAGTGGCGCTCAGGAATGTCGGTGCGAAACGCACGCTGGTGCTGGTCGACGGCAAGCGCTGGGTCCCGGGCTCATCGGCCTCGGGCGTGCCGAGCGCGGTCGACCTGAACACGATCCCGGACAACGTCATCCAGCGCATCGAGATTCTCCAGGACGGCGCGTCCGCGATCTACGGCTCGGACGCGATCGGCGGCGTCGTCAACATCATCACCGCTTCCGGGTTCGAAGGCTTCAGGGCCGACGCGCAATACGGCGAATACCTGAGCGAGGGCGACGGCGAAACCTGGGAGTTCTCCGCGCTGTGGGGCGGCGGCACGGACACCACGCACTTCGTGTTGAGCGCCGGGTACGTCGACGAAGGCGGCGTCGAGGCGGCGGATCGCTCGCGGTCCGCCTTCCCGAACCCGGATGCCACGAGCTGCGATGTCCCCGACACGCTCTGCTCCTCGTTTACGCCGCAGGGCCGTTTCGTGCTTGGCCCCAACTTCGGCTTCGCCGACGTAACGCTGAACGACGGCGTGCTGAACGACGGCGCCGGCAACATTCCGGTTTTCGATCCGAACAACCCGGACTCCGGTGACTTCCATACCTTCACCGGCGCAGACCGCTTCAACTTCAACGAGCCCGGCTTCAATTTCCTGCGCACACCGAACGAGCGCGTGAATCTCTTCACGTCGGTGACCCATGAGCTGGCCGAGAACCTGGACCTGGAGTTCAAGGCAGCGTACACGAACCGCTCTTCCTCGACCAAGGCCGCGCCCGAGCCCCTGTGCCTGGGTAACGGCTGCGGCAACCGCATCAACGATCAGTTCGTCGTCTCCGCGCTGAACCCGTACAACCCCTTCGGCGTCGACTTGTCCGTCGCCAACGGCAACCTCGAGTTCTTTGCCCGGCGCCCGCTGGAGTCCGGTCCGCGCCTGTTCTTCCAGGACGTCAATACTTATTTTCTCAGCGCCACCATTGCGGGCGAGTTCGACGTGGCAGGTCGGTCGATGCTCTGGGACCTTACCGGCAGCTATGGGGACAATGACGGCGTGCAGGAGAACTTCAATACGCACAACGCGGCGAAGCTGCAGGTCGCAATGGGCGATCCCGCCGTCTGCGCGGCGGTGCCCAACTGCGTGCCGTTCAATTTCTTCGGGGGCCAGGGACCGGACGGCAGCGGCTCGATTACCGAAGAGATGCTCGACTTTATCCGGTTCACACAGCGCGACGTGAGCGGCCAGACGATGCGCGACTTCGTCTTCAATCTCACGGGCGACCTGATCGAGCTGCCCGGCGGGCAAGCCGGCTTTGCCGTGGGCGCCGAATTCCGCGACCACGAAGGCTTCTTCCGCGCGGACCCGATTGCGGAGAGCGGCGAAACCGCGGGCATCCCGTCCGGCTCGACGGAAGGCCAGTACGACGTAACCGAGTTCTACGCCGAGGTCCGCCTGCCGCTGCTCGAGGGCGCGCCGTTCGCGGACTACGTCGAGCTCAACCTGGCCGCGCGCACGTCGGACTACAGCACTTTCGGTTCCGAGAGCACGTGGAAGGCGAGCGCGCTGTGGCGGCCCGTTGCCGAGCTGTCGTTGCGCGGCTCGTTCTCGACCGGCCTGCGGGCGCCCGGTGTCGGCGAGCTGTTCGGGGGCGCGGCGCGCGAGGACTTCACCTTCCTCGATCCCTGCGCCGACGTGCTGGGACAGGCCGGCGGCGCGAATGGCGGGCGTGACCAGCCGCAACCGCAGGAGATCATCGACAATTGCGCCGCACTCGGCGTTCCCGTCACGATGACCCAGGCCAACCCGCAGCTTTCCGCGATTTCGGCCGGCAACGAGAACCTCGAGCCCGAAACCTCGGACAACTGGACCGTGGGGCTCGTCTGGAGCCCCGGCTTTGAAGGCGTCCAGTGGATCGAGGGGCTGACGACGTCGATCGACTTCTACAGCCTCGAGGTCGACGACGCCATCCAGGGACGCGACCCGAGCACCCTGATCGAAGCCTGCGTCTTCACGCTGGACCCGGCGACCTGCTCGCTGACCCCGCGCACCAGCAGCGGCCAGCTCGGCCTGATCCAGAACCAGCTCCAGAACATCGGCGGCATCGAGACTTCAGGTGTCGATTTCGCGCTTGCCTGGACCGGTCCGGACACCGCCTTCGGGCAATTCAGCGCGCAGTTCAACGCCTCTTACCTGGACAAGTACGAGGAGATCACGGCGGACGCCCAGGGCAATCCGGTGGTGACGGACCTGACCGGCGTGCATACGGAAGAGACGTTCCAGCGCGCATTCCCCGAGTGGCGCTGGACCACGAACGTGGACTGGCGCTATGCGCAATGGGGCGGCAGCCTGGCGTTTCGCTGGATCGACGAGATGACGCATCCCGGCGGACCCGTGGATTCGGCCCTCTTCACGGATGTACAGGCGCGCTACACCCCTGCCATCGCGGACGAAGCCTTCACGATCGCGCTCGGCGTCAACAACGTGCTGGACGAGGATCCGCCTCCCTGCCTTTGCGGTGTCGTCGGCATGAGCCTCGTTGCGCACGACCTGCCGGGAAGGATGGGTTACCTGCGGTTGACCTACGAACAGTAAGGGCGGGCGCTGCGTAGCGGGCGCAGCGGCCGCGTACCGTCTCAGCCGAGGTGTGCCCGGAAGAACTCGATAGTCCGGTTCCAGGCCAGCTCGGCCGCTTCAGCGTCATAGCGAGGCGTCGAGTTGTTGTGGAAGCCGTGCCGGGTGCCCGGATACATATACATGTGGTAGTCCACGCCGTTGGCCTTCAATGCCTCCTCGAACGCGGGGCGCATCGCGTTGACGCGCTCGTCATTCTCGGCGTAGTGCACCAGAAGCGCCGCCTCGATTCCCGGGACCTCGGCCGTATCCGGCGCGGAGCCGTAGAAGGGAACGGCGGCATCCAGGTCCTTGCCCATGCGCACGGCCAGCAGGTTCGTCATGCTGCCGCCCCAGCAGAAGCCGGTGGCGCCCAGTTTGCCCGTCGATAGCTCGTGCTTCTTGAGGTATTTGGCGCTGTTCAGCATGTCCTGCTGCAGCTTGGAGGGTTCGAGTCCCGCTTGCATTTCGCGGCCTGCATCGTCGTTCCCCGGATAGCCGCCGATCGGCGCAAGCCCGTCCGGCGCCAGCGCGAGAAAGCCCGCCACGGCCGTGCGCCGCGCCACGTCCTCGATGTAGGGGTTGAGCCCGCGATTCTCGTGAATTACGAGCACGGCCGGGAACGGTCCCTCGCCGGCCGGCTGCACGAGGTAGCCGCGCATCGCGCCCGACGTGCCGCCCGGCGACGGGTATTCCACGTAGCGCGGCACGATGCGCTCGTCCGTGAAGGACACTTCCGCGGCCTCCGCGTAGCGCGGCAGCAGCGCACCGGCCATGGCCAGCGCCGGCAGGCCGCCGGCGCTCAGGGCGGCGGCGCGCCTGAAGAACTCGCGCCGGTCGATGCGGCCGTGGCAATACTCGTCGTACAAATCGAAAACTTGCGGGTCGATCTCGCCTTTGTTCATGTTGTTGTCCCCTTCAAACCAGCGCGCCAGCGCTGCAGATCGCCTCAAACAACCGGGAAATCCAGGTTTCGGCCGCTCGGATCATACCGCAAGCTTGGCAGTTGACCGTCGCGCCGCGCCGGCCGCTCGCCGCATCCCTGCCAGCGGGGCGGTGCCGGCAAGCCGGTTCCGCCGTGAAATCGCGGCTCCGATTCGGTAAAATGGCTCGCCCTGCCCGCAATAATATCCCTCGCAAGGACTCCCTCATCCCCTACTTCGTTGCGACATCGCAGGCGCATTCCCGTTCTTGCCGGCATGGTTCCGGTCAGGAGCAACCGTGGTGAGCAAGGCCCGCGTCATCCTGGAGGACCAGCTCGAGGACGCACCCCTCGACCTGCGCGGTTTCGATCGCCCGCGCGCGCTGATTGACTCGATCGAGGAGGACCTCACGCCACTGCTCGATCTCGTCAAGCGGCCGGTGATCTCCGCGCGGCAGTTCACCGGCGAGCAGATCCTGCAGCTCGCGCGGCTCTCCGCGAGGTTCGAGACGCAGCCGCAGCTGACGACACGGCCGCTTACGGGCAAGATCCTGATCAGCGCCTTCTATGAGCCAAGCACGCGCACGCGCCTGTCGTTCGAGTCCGCGTGGCACCGGCTCGGCGGCGACATCATGTCGATCACCGACTCGGCATCCACCGGTATCGCCAAGGGCGAAAGCCTGCACGACATCGGCGAGATGCTGAACAATTACGGCGATCTCGTGGTGCTGCGAGACAGCAAGGCGGATTCCGTGTACCAGATGGCCGAGTCGCTGCGCATCCCGATCATCAGCGGCGGCAACGGCTGCGACGAGCACCCGACACAGGCGCTCGCCGACATCTATGCGATGCTCAAGTGGCGGCCGTCGATCTGCAACGGTGCCGACGGGGAGCTGCCGATCCGCTTCGGCATCGTCGGCGTACCCGGCAAGATGCGCACCGTGCGCAGCCTCCTGCTCCTGTTACGCAACTTCGCGCATGCGCTGCACGAGGTGGTCGTCATCTCCGACGAGGAGAACCCGTTCGCCGAGGGCCAGCGCGAGGAGCTGGAGGAATGCGGCTTGCGGCTCCGCCTGACGGACGAGTTCGCGAGGGAACTGCCGAAACTCGACGTCGTCTACCAGAACTCGATTCTCTGGACCGGCAGCGACTACGAGGAGCTGGGCGTGAAATTCCGCCTGGATGCCGCATCGCCCCTCAAGCCGCATGCGATCGTCCTGCACCCGCTCGCCCGCGGTCCGGAACTGTCAACCGATCTCGACAACACCGCGCACAACTGGTACTTCGCCCAGGCACGCGGCGCCGTGTTCATCCGGATGGCCCTCCTCGCCACCATTCTCAAAGTGTTCGTCTAGGCCGATGTGCGGCATCGCCGGAATCATGCACCACGACCGCTCGCGGCAGGTCCCGCGCGAAACGCTGGTGGCCATGGCGGCCATCCTGCATCACCGCGGCCCCGACGGTTACGGATGCGAGGTCAAAGACGGCGTCGGCTTCGGCCATTCGCGCCTCACCATCGTCGACCTCGACGAGGAACGCGGCCGGCAGCCGTTCGTCAGCGCCGACGACCGCTTCATGCTCAGTAAGAACGGCGAGCTGTACGATTACCAGCGCTTGCGCGCGAGCCTGGCCGCCCAGGGTGCGCGTTTCCGCACCAAGGTCGATTCCGAGCTGATCCTGCACCTCTACCCGCGCTTGGGCCTGCACGGCACCCTGCCCTTCCTGCGCGGCGAGTTCGCGTTCGCGCTCTACGACAAGCAGGAGGACACACTCTTTCTTGCACGTGACCGTTTCGGGATCAAGCCGCTCTACTGGACCGAGACGCAGAGCGGCATCGTGTTTGGCTCGGAGCTGAAAGCGCTGTTCGCGCATCCCGACGTGGAACGGAGATTCGAGCCCACGGGCCTTTTTCACCAGCTCATGCAGACGATTCCGCCCGGCACCACGGCATTTGCGGGCATTCACCAGGTGAAACCCGGCCATTATCTCGAGATCAGGCGCCGCGACGGCAGGCTGCGAGTCGCGGATCGCCGGTACTGGGATATGGCGTTCCCGGCCGCGGGCCGGCCGGCCGTCGTGACGGACGAGCAGCCGTACATCGACGCCGTGCGACAGCATCTTGTCGACGCCGTGCACCTGCGGCTGGAGGCAGACGTGCCGGTCGGCTGCTACCTTTCCGGCGGCATTGACTCCTGCTCGATCATGGGGCTCGCGGCTGCCGCGCGCCAGGGCCCGGTAATGGCGTTCACCATCGGCTTTGACACCGACGAATACGACGAGACGAAAGTCGCGCAGGAAATGGCGCGCGCGACCGGCGCGCAGCATGAAATTCTGCGCATACAGTCGGATCACCTGTACGACTACTTCGTCGAGACGCTGTGGCATACCGAGCGCTCGATCTACAACACGCTTGGTGTCGCGAAGCTTTTGATGAGCCGGCGCGTGCGCGAGGTAGGTTACAAGGTCGTGCTGACGGGCGAGGGCTCGGACGAGCTGTTTGCCGGCTACCCGGCGTTCCGCCGCGATTTCATCCTGCACGGGCTGCACGACCTGCCGGAGAGGGAACGAAACGAGTGGGCGGCGCTGCTGCAGCAGAGCAACGAGCGTTTCCGCGGCGCGATGCTCGCGGAGGATGCCGTCGAGGATCCGGCGCTGAACGCGCTCATCGGCTTCACGCCCTCCTGCCTGCAGCCCTGGCTCGCGGCCGGCCGGCGGGTACCCGCGATCCTGCACCCGGAGCATCGGCAGGCCCTTGAAGATTACGAACCCGGCCGGGCAATCGCCGAAGCGCTGGATGCCGATGCGCTGCGCGGGCGCCATCCGCTCGACCAGGCGCAGTACGTCTGGATCAAGACCATGCTGGAGGGCCAGATTCTCACCTGGGGCGGGGATCGCGTCGATATGGCGAACTCGATGGAGGCACGGCCGGCGTTCCTCGATCACCACCTCGCGGAGTACGCGGCGACCATCCCGCCGTCCATGCGCATCAAGGGGCGCACGGAAAAGTACGTGCTGCGCGAAGCGATGAAAGGCTTGCTGCCGGAAACACTGTACCAACGCGAAAAGGTCGCTTTCATGGCACCGCCGGCGCACATGGATGCCGGTAAATGGGCGGCAATGAAGCGGCTGGCGGGCGAGTACCTGGGCGACGGGGCAATTCGTGCCGCCGGACTGCTGGACGCCGATGGCGTGCGCGAGGTATTCGAGCTGCACGATGCGCCCGGCACGACGGCGGCAACGCAGGTGCAGCTCGATGCCATGATCAATCACATGCTGAGCGTGCAGGTCCTGCACGAGCACTTCATCGCCACCGACGTGCCGGCGCAGGCGCGCGCCCGCGCCCGCGAACTCGGCTGGCTGTAGGAGCGCGGATCGCGCGCGAT
>CAZSKQ010000014.1:0-4179 GCA_964607425.1 uncultured Woeseiaceae bacterium | reverse complement strand
CGCGCGCCCGCGCCCGCGAACTCGGCTGGCTGTAGGAGCGCGGATCGCGCGCGATACCACGCTCTCGCAGCATCTTGATACCCGGGCATATCCGCGGCCGTGGCATCGCGCGCGATGCGCGCTCCTACGGTGCAAGTTATAATTCCGGCGCACACGGCGAGGCGACGGTCTTGACGACATTACAACCCGAAGTTCTCATCAGCGAAGCGGAGATTTCGCAGCGGGTAGACGAGCTTGCCGCGCGGATCTCCGCCGACTACGCCGACAAGGCGCCGTTAGTGCTGGTCGGCGTGCTCAAAGGCTCGTTCATTTTCCTTGCCGATCTTTCCCGGCGGCTCACTGTCCCGCGCACTATCGAATTCATCGCGGTCTCGAGCTACCGCGGTGCAAGCGTCAAGAGCGGTGCTGTGCGGCTGGTGATGGACGTGCGCGGCGACATCGCAGGCAAGCACGTGCTCATCGTCGAGGACATCGTCGACACCGGCCACACGCTGCGTTACCTGATTGACCTGTTCCACTCCCGCCGCCCGGCATCGGTCCGTACCTGCACGCTGCTGCACAAGGCCGATCGCGCCGAGGTCGACGTAGCACTCGATTACGTCGGCTTCAGCATCCCGGATAAGTGGGTGGTGGGCTACGGCCTGGACTACGCCGAACAGAACCGCACCCTCCCCTACATCGGCACCGTGCACCCACCCCTGTAACCGCACCTCCCCTGCATCGGCACCGTGCATCCCACCCTGTAACCGCACCTCCCCTGCATCGGCACCCACCTCTGTAGGAGCCCGCCATGCGGGCGACGGCACCCGACATGACGAAGGCATCGCGCGCAATGCGCGCTCCTACAGGCGGGTCAGCAATTTGCCGTGGAGCCGTCGGCGCATTCGCCGGTCTCGACCTCGATGGTGGAGTGGCGGATGCCGAACTCGTCCTGCAGCATGGTTTTGACGCGGCGGACCACGGCCGTCGTGTTGCCGTGCTCCTGTTCCACGATGATGTGCATGGTGAGCATCAGGTATTGAGGCGTCAGCCCCCACACGTGCACGTGATGAATGCCGCGGATCTCCGGAACCCCGGCGCGGAGGCTCCGCTGCATGCCCTCGACATCCAACCCCTCCGGCGTGCCCTCCAGCAAAAAATGCGCGCTGCGTTTCACGAGCAGCCAGGCGCTGCGCAGAATGAGCGCCGCCACCACGACCGACAGCAGCGGATCGATGGCCATCCACCCGGTGAAGATGATGACGACGGCGGCGGCGATCGCGGCAATGGAGCCCAGCAGATCACCGAGCACGTGCACCGCGGCACCGCGGATGTTCAGGTTCTCCCGGTCGCCGCCGTGCAGGATCGCAAACGCGACGATATTCACGAGCAGCCCCGCCGCGGCCACGCCAAGCATCAACCCGCCCGCCACGGCCGGCGGGTTCATGAACCGCTGCAGTGCCTCCAGCAGTATCCAGCCGACGACCAGGAACAGTGTCAGCCCGTTGACGAAGGCGGCGAGAATCTGGAACCGGTGATAGCCGAAACTGCGCTTCGCGTCCGCCGGCCGCGCGCTGACCCGGAAAGCCACGGCCGCGAGCAGCAGTGCCATCGTGTCGGTGAGCATGTGGCCGGCATCGGCCAGCAGCGCCAGCGAACCGGAGAGCAGGCCGCCGACGACTTCGACCACCATGAACCCGGCCGTCAGGACGAGCGCGAAACGGACACGGCGTTGGTTGGAGGCGAGAGTTCGGGCTTCGTCGGACATTGAAAAGCTATTCTAAGGTGTGATGCGGTCCGCGTCCGGCCCGGCTCACATGGCGGACTCCAACCCGCCTCGTTTGAATTGCGCGGCGGGGGTACGCAGAATGATCGTCTCCCCGATCGAAGGAGCCCGCCGTGGGCAGATTCGGCACCGGCCAGGCCATCCGTCGCAGCGAGGACCTGCGCTTCATCACGGGCGCCGGTCGCTACACCGACGACATCACGTTCGACGGCCAGTCGTTCCTGTATTGCTTTCGCTCGCCGTATGCACACGGCATCGTCAGGCGCCTCGATATCGCCGATGCGCAGCGGTCGCCCGGCGTCCTCGCCGTCTACACGGCGGCCGATCTCGCGGCAGCCGGCGTGCGCGACATTCCCGGCGCCGGCATGCCGGCCAGCTCACTCACGGCCGCGAAGCCGCCACTGCGCCAGCCGGCGCTCGCGCGCGAGCGCGTGCGCTACGTCGGCGAGCCCGTAGCCGCGATCGTCGCGGAGACCCTCGCGCAGGCCAGGGACGCGGCGGAGCTCATCGAATTCGAGGTCGACGAGCTCGACGCCGCCGTCACCGTGGAAGACGCCCTGCGGGAGGGCGCCGCTACCATCCACGAGGCAGTACCCGGCAATCACTACGGCACGCTCGAATACGGCGACGCCGCGGCCGCGGATGCGGCCTTCGCGAAGGCGGTGCACGTGATCACGATAGACGTGATCAACAACCGGCTCGCGCCAACGCCCATGGAACCGCGCGGCTGCAACGTAGTCATCGAGCACGGTACCGGCCGCATGATCGTGCACCAGGGCTGCCAGGGCGCGCATGCGCTGCGTGAGCGCGTTCTCAAAAGCATCGACATCGCGGACGACAACCTCGATGTGCTCGTGCCGGACGTCGGCGGCGCTTTCGGCCTCAAGGCCTTCCTGCAGTGCGAGACGGTGCTGGCCGTATTCGCCTGCAAGACGCTGGGGCGGCCTGTTAAATGGACGGCCGATCGTTCGGAGAGTTTCCTCGCGGACGTGCACGGCCGCGATCACGTGAGCCGCGGGGAGCTGGCGCTGGACGCGGACGGTCGCATGCTCGCTATGCGCGCCTTCATCACCGGCAACGTCGGCGCGTATTGCTCACAGGCCGGACCGGTCATCCCATGGTTCGGCGCCTGCATGACCACCGGCGTATACGATATCCCGACCGTGCGCGTCGAAGTGCGCATGGCCATGACCAACACCGTGCCAGTCGATGCTTACCGCGGCGCCGGCCGGCCGGAGGCCGCGTATCTGCTGGAGAGGCTGGTGGACAAAGCAGCGCGGCAAACCGGCATTGACCGCGTCGAGCTGCGGCGAGGGAATTTCATCGCGCCCGAACGCTTTCCGTACCGCACCGCGACGGGCCGGAGCTACGACTCCGGCGAGTACGCCAGGGTGCTGGAGGGCGCACTCGCGCGCGCGGCGTGGGACACGTTCGAAACCCGGCGCGAGCAAGCGGCCGAACGCGGGCGCCTGCGCGGCATCGGCCTCGCGTATTACGTCGAGATTTGCTCGCTTCTGGGCGGCGAGGAAACGCACGTGCGCCTGGGCGAGGACGGCCGCGTGACGGTGCTGGTCGGCACGCAATCGACCGGCCAGGGACACGAGACGACGTTCGCCCAGATGGTCGCCGGCGCGCTCGGGGTGGACCTCGAGCAGGTCGATATCGTGCAGGGCGATACCGCGCGCATCCCGACCGGGGAAGGCACCGCGGGCTCGCGCACGATGGCGATCGCGGGCTCGTCGCTCGCGCGCACGCTCGACAGCGTCATCGAAAGCGGCCGCCGGATGGCCGCGGAGCTGCTCGAGGCGGCGGTAACCGATATCGAGCTTGACGACGAGCACGGCTTCAGGATTGCCGGCACGGACCGGCGTGTCACGCTGGCAGAGACGGTGGCGGCGTCGTTCGACGACAGGCAGCGACCTGCCGGCGTGCAGCCGGGACTCGCCTGCAATGAGCACTTCCAACCGTCAAAGGGTACATTCCCGAACGGCTGCCACGTGTGCGAGGTGGAAGTCGATCCCGACACGGGCGTCATCGACATCCTGCGTTACACAGTCGAGGACGACGTCGGCAACGTCATCAATCCGCTCATCCTCGAAGGCCAGATCGTCGGCGGAATCGCGCAGGGATTGGGGCAGGCTTTCTGCGAACAGGCGCGATACGACCGCGACGGCGGTCAGCTCGTCACCGCATCCTTCATGGATTACGCGCTGCCGCGCGCGGCCTGGATGCCGCCTGTCGACTTCCGCTACCGCGAGGTGCCCTCCCCCCGCAACCCGCTCGGGGTGAAGGGCGCCGGCGAAGCCGGTACCGTCGGTTCCGCCCCCGCGTTCGTGAACGCCGTGCTCGATGCGTTGTCGGTGCGCGGCGTCCACCAGCTCGACATGCCGCTGACGCCGATGAACCTGTGGGCG
>CAZSKQ010000013.1:0-45533 GCA_964607425.1 uncultured Woeseiaceae bacterium | reverse complement strand
CCAGGGAAGCGCGTTCGTCCGCCGTCTACGCTCATCACGTGGTTTCGCGCGTGCAGGAGCCCGCCATGCGGGCGATTGGTATCACCGGCCTCCCTGGCATCGCGCGCAATGCGCGCTCCTGCGGCATCCTCTATGGAGCGCCTGCGGGTGCGCTTGCGCGATGAATCTGTTCCGCGGAGTAGGACTGGTCACATTTGTCGGCGCCAGCCAGGCATATTTCGAATGAACGTGAATCCATGTCCAGGCAAGCTGTCGAATCCAACAGGCAAGGCTGGGCGTTCGGGTGCTGCCTGGCAGTGTGAGGGACGTATACGGAGTGGTTTGACGCTTCGGTGGCGCTTCTCGATCGAGACGATTCGCCGGCCCAGATGAACGCAGCAGCCATGAGTACGCAAGGCATGCTGGTCAAAGCGACTCGGGACACTGTTTTCATGGTGTTTCCCTCCAGCGCTACCAACCTCGGACTTGCAGCCGGGCACTTTGTTCCGGCTGTGTCCCGGCGGGTGCGTATGGCTTCGGAGCCGTTCGGTTCATCGTGCTAGTCACCCGCAATGAACCAGACGAACTCCCAATAACCGTCGTTGTTCTGCCGGAACCCGGCGCGCCAGTCGTGGTATTGAATTTCCTCGCTCGCCGCCGCCGCCGGGCAGATGAACCAGGCTTCGCCCGCGATCGTCTTCGACGTGCATTCCTTCCCGAGCACGTCCGCCATCTTGCCGAGCAGCTCCGGCTGCTCGCGGAAGCGAGCCAGGGCCCCGGTTCGGGACGGACTCATGCCGAAGCTGTAGCTGAACTCGTCGGCCATGTGGCGGGACAACGTTTCGTAATCCCGTTCGCGGGCGGCCTCGGCGACTTCGGCGGCCAGTTCGGCGGGGGCGGTGGCGGGGGACGGCGCACAGGCTGCGAGCAGCATGATTGCGGCCGCGAATGGTCGAACGATTCGCATGCGGCGCCTCTCCAGGTTCGGATCCTCGGCACCTTAAGGCATTTTGCGTGCCGAAGTCACAGTGGTGGCGCTTTCGCATCTGCCGCGGCAGGTTCAGCGACGATTCATGGACGATGGCGTTCAATGAGCGTCAGATCGGTGGTGTGCGGGGTTTGATCATGAACGGGACAGGCAGGGCGGGGCGCAGGACGAGGGATGGTCGCGCGCATGGCGGGCTGCTGCAGGGAGCGGTCTGCATCCTGGGGTTCCTGGTTGCCGCGGGTGCCTGGGCGGATGAAGTGGAAATGCGGCAGTCGACGTCGGCGCAGTACCAGGGCGGGCGCGACGCCGCTTCCGAGCGGGTCGTCACGGAAGATCGGTACCGGCCGCTCGTGACCGCCGGGGAGCGTGGGCGGCCGGCCATGCCGCAGGGGAGCAGCAAGACCGGATCTTCGTCGCTGCAGTCGCTGAACCGGGACTTCTGGATCTATCTCGCCGATGTCATCCTTTTCGGGGACGACGACGAAGACGGCTATTTCTACGGCATCGACCTGCTGTTCGATGCCGACACGATTTTTGCCAAGGCCGATGTGTACGCGGTGCTGTACCTGAGCCTCGAGGGCGGCCCGTGGAACGAGTATCACGTCACCGACACTTTCCGTATCTTCGGTGCGACCAGTGACGACGAGTACGTCGTCGTGACCGAGCTGGAATCAGGCTATCCGCGCGGCAGCTACGATCTCCTGATCGAACTTTACGATACCTTCGACGGGAGCTTTGTCGCGAGCCTCGGGCCCGTCGATACGTCCGCGTTGGCTTTCCTGCCGCTGGAGGACTTCCGGCGGGATGAGCCGAGTTTTCCTCCGCCGGTATCGCACAGCCACAGCCACGGTGGCGGGGCGATGAACCTGGTCGTGCTTGGCATCCTTGCCTGCTTTACCGCGCTGGCGGTAGTTCGGCGGCGGGCGCAGTTGCGGTACGCGGCGGGCGCGGCCGACCGCTGGGTCGCCCGCATGGCGCGCGATCCCGGGGCGGACAGGCGTGGTGGCCTTCGCGAGCGATGCGCGCTCCCGCAGGGCGGGGATTACGCGGCGGGTGCGGGCGTCGCAGCGCGGCGGGCGGTGTGCATTACCTTGCGGCCCCAGGCGGAGAGGGAATCGAAGCAGGCGTAGAACGCCGGCACGACGAGCAGGGAAACGACGGTCGAGAAGGTCAGGCCGCCGATGATCGCGCGGGCCATCGGGAAGTAGGGCGGGCCGTCGCCGCCGATCTGGGTCGTGCTGACAGCCAGCGGCGCCAGCCCGACCACGGTGGTGCAGACCGTCATCAGGATCGGGCGCAGGCGGTCGCGCCCGCCTTCAACGATCGCCTGGTTGCGCGGCATGCCCTGCTGCCGAAGGTTGTTGACCCGGTCGATCAACACGATGCCGTTGTTCACGACGACGCCGATCAGGATCATGATGCCGATCGACGCCATGAACGAGAACGTCGTACCGGTCGCTGCAAAGAACAGGAACACGCCGAAGATCGAGAACAGGATGGAGCCGACGATGATCGAGAACGGGAACAGCAGCGACTCGAACAGCGCCGCCATCACCAGGAAGATGCAGGCGATGCCGAGCAGGATGTTCTGGAACATCATTGCCTGGGTTTCGTCCTGCTGCTCGAACCCGCGGCCGAACTGCCAGCTATAGCCCGGCGGCAGCGTAAACTCGTTCATGAGCGCTTCGACCTGCGGGCGCACGCCCGTCATCGTGGTATCGCCGGCCAGGTTGGCGCTCAGGACGACCGCGGTCCGGCGGTCCGTGCGCCGGATGTTGTCCGCTGCAAAGCCCACCTCGAAATCGGCGACGCTGCCGAGCGTGATGCGGCGGCCCTCCGACGTATACAGCGGCAGGTCCTTCAGCTGGTCGATGCTTTGCTTGTCGCTCTCGCGGAAAGCCAGCCGTACCGCCACTTCGGCGGTATCGCCGCGGAATTCGCGCAGATTCTGGCCTCGCATCGCGATCGCGATGGCGTCGGCGATCTCGCGCGGGGTGAGCCCCACCGATGCCGCCCGGATGTGATCGACGGTGACGCGCACCTCGCGATCTCCCGATTGCGCGTCCGAGCGGAGGTCGCCCAGCCCCTCGACGGTTGCCAGCGTCCGGCTGATGTCCAGCGCCAGTTCGTTAAGGCGCTGGGTGGAGTCCCCGGAAATCTGCAGGCTGAAGCCTTCGCCGCCGCCCTGCTGGTCGAACTGGAAGTTCGGTTTGCCGATGGCGATCGCCGGCAACCCCTCCTCGATGCGCCGGATGATCTCCCGCGTTGCCAGCGTGGCTTCCTCTTCTTCGGTCAGCAGCAGGACGGAGCTGGCCTCGCCGCTGTCGTAATAGCTGTAGACGGAGCGAATATCCAGTTCTTCCTTATGCTCGAACAGCCATGATTCGATCCGGTTGACAGCCGCTTCGACGCGCTCGACCGGGTGGTCCCCCTCGATGTGGTAGGGCATGTAAAGCCGCCGCCCCGTTTCCTGCGGGAAGGCATCGAACTTGACCAGGCCGAGGAGGATCGGCAACACGCCGATCGCGCAGGTCGCGAGGATGCCGAGCGTCGTCCACCAGGGATGACAAAGAATCCCGGCCAGGCTTTTCGCGTATCGTTCCGTCAAACGCGTCATCCATGCGCCTTCCTTCGCCCGGGGCGGCGGCGGTATGCGCGCCGCCAGCATCGGCACCAGCGTCTGCGCGATCAGCAATGACGACACCAGCGCCACGATGATCGTGACGGAAACGTGCGTCATGAGAATGCTGATCTCGTTCTTCTCTCCAAACATCAACGGCACGAACACGATGATCGTCGTGGCCGTACCCGCGATCACCGCGAGCCCCACGTCCCGCACTCCCCGGAGCGTCGCCTTCCGCGGCTGCCCGGGCTCTTTCGCGCGATGATGAAAAATGCTTTCGACGATGACCACGGCGTTGTCGACCAGCATACCGACCGCGAGCATGAGGCCCATCATGGTCAGTATGTTGAGGCTCAGGCCCGCAAAGTAGATGACTCCAAGCGTAATCGTCAGCGCGAACGGGATGCAGGCGGTGACTATCAGGGTCGAGGACAGCTGGCGCAGGAAGAGGTAGAGGACGACGATTGCGAGCAGGGCGCCTACCAGGCCCGCGTCCAGCAAGTCCGACAGTGAGTCGCGCACGCTGTCGGCCTGGTTGTCGAGGGCGAAAATGTTGATGCCTTGCATCTGCGGAAGCTCGCCGATCTCCGCTACCTTCGCCATGACGCGGTCGGTGACCGCAACCATGTTGGCGCCGGTGGATTTGCTGACGGCGAGGCCGATGGCGTACTCGCCGTCGAGGTGCCGGCCATAGTTGCGTTCCGGGCTGCGCAGCTCCACGTCGGCGATGTCCCGCAGCCTCAGCCCGTTGTCGGCGATGACGAGGTTCCGGATCTGCTCGATGGACGTGAAGTCGCCCCTCGGGCGCACGCTGAAGCGCTGGCCGCTGTCGGTGATGCGGCCCGCGCTGACCGCGAAATTGCTGCCTTCGAGCCGTTTCCGAAGCTCGTTGACGCCTACGCGATGCGCCGCCAGCCGGTCCGAGTCGAGCAGAATGCGGATCTCCAGCGGATCCACGCCTTGCAGCTCCACCTTGGAAACACCTTCGATACGCTCGAGGGGCCGCTTCAGCAGCCGGTCGAGCAGGTCGTAGCTGTCGGACAGGTCGCGATCGCTCGATATGCGGAGTTGCAGGATCGGCTGGTCGGCGAAGGAGCCGGTGAAGATAAAGATGCGCCGAATATCCCCAGGCAGTTCATGCCGGATCGCATCCACCTTCGCGCGTGCCTCGATGCCGGCCGCGCCCATCGGCTTGTCCCAGCCGAATTCGAGGAAGATTTCCGACTGGTTCTCGCTCGACGTCGACTGCATGCGTTCGACGCCGCTCAAGGTGGCGAGTGCCTCCTCGACCGGCCTCGTGATCAGCCGTTCAACTTCTTCAGGCGTTGAGCCTTCGTAGGGAATCTGCACGAACATCCCCGGAAACTCGATGTCCGGGAATTTCTCCAGCGGCAGCAGGCGCGACGCAATCAGGCCGACGAGCATGCAGGCGACGAAGATCACGATCGTCGTGATCGGACGCCGCATCGCGATTTCGGTGTGCTTCATCAGCCGGGCGAGGGCGCGGGCGCGGCCGCGGTCCCGACCTCGAATGTCTTTCGATCCATGAGCGAATAGGCAACCGGGATCACGACCAGCGTCAGCAGCGTCGACACGGACAGGCCGCCGATGACGGTTATGGCCATCGGCGCTCGCACTTCCGCGCCTTCGCCGAGGCCGATGGCCATCGGCAGCAGCCCGAGCACCGTCGTGAGCGTCGTCATGAGGATCGGGCGCAGGCGCGTCCGACCTGCCTCGATGATGGCCCGCGTCTTCTCGACTCCTTCGGCGCGGAGCTGGTTGATCTTGTCGACGAGCACGATGGCGTTGTTGACGACGATGCCGGCCAGCATGATCACGCCGATGAACGCGACGACGTTGACGGTCGTGCCGGTCACGAACAGGCCCAGGACCGCGCCGACCAGCGCCAGCGGCACCGTGAACAGGATGACCAACGGATGAATCAGCGATTCGAACTGCGAAGCCATCACGAGATACACGAGGAAGACGGCAAGGACGAGGGCGAATTGCATCGAACGGAACGATGCCTGCATTTCCTCGTCCTGGCCCGACACCACCGCCGTGACGCCGCCGGGCATCGGAGTGGCCGAGATGATCTGCCGCGCTTCAGCCGCCGCGCTGCCGAGATCGCCATAGGCAATATTGGCCGTGATCAGCGCTACGCGTTCCTGCGCGATGCGCCGGATCTCCGAAGGTCCGCGCGTGACGCCCACGGCGGCGACCGATTCCAGCGTGACGGGACGTGCCGACGCCGGGTTCACGATCAGCTGCCGGATCTCCTCGATGCTCGCATCCTGCTGGTTCACGCTCCGGACCAGCACGTCGATCTTCTTGTCCCGCCACGTATAGCGCGTCGCGAGTTCGCCGCGCACGTTCGCGACGACGCGGTCGGCGATGTCGCGTACGGAGAGCCCGAGCGTCGCTGCCTTTTCCTGGTCGAAGACGATCTGGATCTCCGGATTACCCTGCTCGATAGTCGTCCTGATGTCCGCGAACCGGTCGGACGCGGCCATCGCCTCCGCGATCCGCTGATTGACCGCGGCGAGGGCGTCGAGATCGTAGCCGGAGATCTCCACCTGCAGCGGACTGGCGAAGCTCATGAGCGCCGGCCGCTTGAATTCATATTGCACGCCGGGCAGGCGTGACAGGACCTCTCGCAGCGCGCTCATCACCGCTTCTTCCTCCGCCCGTCCCGCACCGGCCCCGAGCGTCACGTTCAGCGTGCCGGTATTCTCGCCCGCCTCTACCGGGTTGGCGTCCAGCCGGTTGCCGGTGCCGGCGACGGAGTAGGTGATCCGTATCCCTTCGATTTCTCCGGTCGCCCGTTGCGCTGCCTGCACGATGCGATCCGTTTCGGCGAGCGGCGCGCCCGGCGGGAGCCGCAGGTCGACGCTGAATTCGCCCTGCGAGAGCTGCGGAATGAGCTCCGTGCCGAGGTGCGGTACGAGCAGCATGGAGCCCGCGAACGCCAGTGCGGCGGCCCCGACGACCATTGCGCGGTTGGCCAGCGACCACTTGAGGAGTCGCCCGTAGCGCATACCGATGGCGTGTTCGAGCCAGCGGCAGAGCCAGGAAGGCACCCACAGGAGCAGCCAGGACAGCCGGCGAACGGCGGCGAATGCGGTGGCTACAGCACGGACCAGGAAGGCGGCGCCGCGCGTGAAGCGGTTCGGCGCCGTCGCGGTCACGGCGGCGGCATCCGCATAGCGTGCACGCGAACCGCGTGCCGCGAGCATCGGAATCAGCGTCAGGGCGACCACCAGCGAAAGGACCAGCGCATAGGAGACTGTCAACGCCTGGTCGCGGAACAGCTGCCCGGCGATGCCGCTGATGAACACCATCGGGAAGAACACGGCGACGGTCGTCAGGGTCGACGCGGTGACGGCGCCCGCCACTTCCGACGTGCCCCGCCTGGCCGCTTCCAGGTCGTCATCACCGGCTTCCTTTCGGCGCACGATGTTGTCCAGCACCACGATGGCGTTGTCGACCAGCATGCCGACGGCGAGCGCTATACCGCCCAGGGACATGATGTTCAGCGAGACGTTGTTCGTGTACATCAGGAGGAACGTGCCGATTACCGAGACGGGAATGGAAAATGCGATGACGGTCGTCGCGCGCGCGTCGCGCAGGAAGCCATAGAGCACCATGATCGCGAGCAGGCCGCCGGACACCGCGGCGGACGTCACCTCGCCGATGGCGGCCGTTATGAACCCGGACTGGTCGTAAATGACGATGAGCTCGAGCTCGTCGGGCAGCGTCGCGCGGATCTGCTCGAGGCGGCGTTCCAGGCGTTTCGCCACCTGCACGGTGTTGGCATCGCCTTCCTTGTAGACGGCCAGCTCGACCGATTCGCGGCCCTGGACGCGCGTGATCGCCTCGCGTTCCTTGTGGCCGCGCGTAACCGTGGCGACGTCGCGCAGGTACACGGGGCGGCCGGCGACGTTCGCCACGATGGCATCGGCAAAGGCCGCGACCGTCTGGAACTCGTTGATAGTGCGCACGAGAAACCGCTGGTTGCCTTCCTCGAGGCGGCCGCCGGACAGGTTCACGTTCTCCGCGCGAATGCGCTCGGCCACCTGCCCGATCGTAAGTCCGAGCTGCGACAGCCGCTGCTGGTCCACCCGGATCTCGATCTCGTCTTCGAGGCCGCCGCTTACCTTGACCGCGGCCGTGCCTTCCTCCGCCTCGAGCTCGTTCTTGATCCGGTCCTCGGCCAGGCGGCGCAGCGCCTTCAAATCGTTGTCGCCGGCGACCGTGCCGGCCGCGGTTTCGCTCTCCTTTTGCAGCAAACCGAGCCTCAGTATCGGTTCCGCGGAGGGATCGAACCGAAGCAGGAGGGGTCGTGCCGCCTCCAGCGGCAGTTCGACGATGTCGATTTTTTCGCGCACGTCGACGCCCGCGATGTCCATGTCGGTGCCCCAGGCGAACTCGAGCGTCACGTCGGACTGGCCGGAACGCGAGACCGAACGGACCAGCCGTACGTTCCGGATCACCCCGACCGCTTCCTCGATGGGCTTGGTCAGGAGATTCTCGACCTCCAGCGGCGCCGCACCGGTCAGTTCGGTACGGACCGTGACGGTGGGGTAGGCGATGTCCGGCAGGAGGTTGACGTTCAGCCGCGACAGCGACACGAAACCGAACAGCGCGATGGCGATCGTGAACATGGCGATCGTCACACGGCGTTCCGTGGCAATCTCGATCAGTCGGCGCACGTTGTCGCGTCCGGTGTTCTTAGTGGACGGCCGGCGCGTTGGCGCCGACCGGGATGTCGACGACCTCGGCCGCGTTGATGACCGACACCTTCGAGCCCGGCTTGAGGCCCGCCTGGCCCACCAGCACGAAGCGGTCCCCGTCGCCGAGCCCGGCCAGCACTTCAATCCGGCCCTTGCTGGTGTAGCCTGTCCGGATCACGCGGCGGTGTGCCGTGCCCTCCTCGACGACGTACACGATCGATTCACCTGCATCGTCGACTATTGCGCTCTGCGGGATCTGCAGCGCATCGGGGTGACGGTCGTACACGATGCCCACCCGCCCGAACATGCCCGGGCGCAGGCGGCGCGTTTCGTCGTCGACTTCGATGGTCACCTTGAAAGTGCCGGTGGCGGGATCGACCACGGGACTGATGCGGGCGACGATGCCTTCAAAGGTACTGCCCTGCAGTGCATCGACCTGGATCACCGCGGCCTGGCCGGCTTCGAGGTGCCGGTACTCGCGTTCCGGCACGAACAGGTAGGCAACGAGCGGTGCCAGGCTCGTAACCTGGAAGGTCGGCGCGTCGATCGCCAGGGTGTTGCCGACCTTGATATAGCGCTGTGCCACCACGCCGTCGATCGGCGCCGTGATCCGTGTGTAGCTCAGCTCGAGCTCTGCGAGGTTAAAGCTCGCCCGCAGCGCTTCCATTTCGTAGAGAATCTTCTCGAATTCACCGAGGCTGATGATGCCGCGCTCTTTCAGGTCGACGTTGCGCGCATAGTCGCGTTCGAGCTTCTTCAGGTTGGCTTCTGCCTGCTGCATCTCGAAATGCAGGCGCGCGCCGTCGAGCCGCGCCAGCACCTGGCCTTCCTCTACCCGCTGGCCTTCCTCGACGAGGACCTCGACGACTTCGCCGCCCACCTTGGCCACCACTTCGGCTTCGGCGAACGCCTCGACCGGCGCGGTGCCGGAGTAGACGGCAACGATGTCCCCGCGGCTCGCGGTGGCGACCTCCACCGGGATTGCGGGCGCGTCCTCCTCCTTCGGCGCTTGTCCGGCGCCCGCGGGCGCTTCGCTGCCGGCTCCGGGCTGGCAGCCTGCCAGCACGGCCGCGAGCAGCAGCACCGGCCATCGTTCATGCAGCATGCGCATCGAGTGATCCCGCCTGTATATAGATTTAGTGTTATAGTTGAGTATAACACTAGTTAACTATAACGCAAGCAGGTGCAGCCCGCGCTCCAGGTGGATGCGCGGGCGGGACGGTTTGGATGCGTCGGTGGCGGTGTACTAGTGGAAGTACTGCAGCAGGAACGGGTTCATCATGCGGTTATCGGGATCGATCTGCCGCCGGATGCGGCGGAAGAAATCGAGCCGGCTGCCGAGTACCCCGGCGGCGTAACCCGTCTCGAGTCCGCGCGTCTGGTTGAATAGCGGCATGCCGCCCCAGCTCTGCGCGAACTCGCCGAAATCGAGCGCGAAATCTTCCCAGCCCCTGGTCTGGGTGGATATCGCGCACAGTGCGAACATCGGTTCATCGAACGAGGGTGACAATAGCGCCGCCTGGTCGCGCGCAATCCGGTAGCCGACTGTAGGCAGATCGCAGCGGAATCCCGATTCCTTGCGTACTCGCAGGCACAGGTCCCGGTAAGCCTGTATGACGATCGAAAAATCCGCGGCCGGGAACGCCCAGGTCGAATACTGCAACGGCAGGCGCTGGCGGCGGTTGCCGGCGTTCGCCAGCGCGGTCGCGTTGCTCCCCGATACGACGAAGCGGTTGTTGACGAGCCCCTGGGTTGCTTTCGCCACTTCGTCGATGATCCGGTAGCGAACGCCGGCTACCGGTACGATGCGGTTCAATGATTTGAACACGTGCGGCAGCACGGTGCTCTCGCCCCAGTCTTTCAGCTTCCACGGGATCTTGTGCGGCGACGTGGCATCCTCGCTATAGCGCCGCAGGTCGAGATAGACGCGATCACGGAACGGCATGAGGTAGAACTTGATGCCGAGGATGGTCCGGCACAGCCTGTCGGCGGCCGCGGCAAACTGCGCGATGGTGCAGCGGCGGTGCGACACCGCAAACGGCGAAATCGGGCGGACCTTGAGCGTCACTTCGTAGATCGTGCCGAGCATGCCGTAGGAAAGGCGGTATGCATTAAGCAGGTTCTGCTTGTCACGGGAGATGTCCAGCAGCCGCCCGTTCGGCGTGACGACCTTCATCGACGTTGCCTGGCTCGCGAACAGCCCGCCGTCGCCTGCGATCGCCGGGCCGATGCAGGCGCCGGCGACTGCACCGCCAACGGTCCGGCTCACAAGATCGTGGCTGCCGGCCAGCTCGAGCCCGTGGTGCGCAAGCGCGCCGGCGAGCTGGCCCAGGCGCACGCCGGCTTGCACGACGCAGGTATCGTCATAGGGATCGATGTTCAGGATCTCGTCGAAGGCGGTCATGTCGATGACCGTGCCGGCCGTGGCGGCGGTACAGTCCGTCGCCGCGCTGCCCGCGCCCATCGGGCGGAATGGCGCCCGGTACGGCGAGCCGGCACTTAAAGCTTCACGTAGTTCCTTGAGCGTCTTCGGCCGTATCATCGGCGGCGGAGCTGCCACGCGCCGGCCGAAGCGGCCGGTGTCACGAAGTCGGATTGCCTTGGCTGTCATGCTCGTGTTTCCCTTACCGTGTCGACGCAACAATGCGAACGGGGCACGAGCAAGCGCGGGTGCCGGGAAGGCGAGCGGAAAGGTTGCCGGCCGCAAGGCGGCCGTTCGGGACGGTAAAGTCGCTTCGGCAACCCCGCTGTCATAGGATCTCCCCTTAGACCGGTGGCTTTGCGGCCCTTTCTTTCGAAAGGTGTGCCCTTATCAAACGCTGGTCGATCGTTGCATAACAGCGGAGCCCGGTCAACGCGGCGAAACGGAAGTCAACGGATATTGTCAAATCGCAATGTCCGCATCACCAACAAGAGGAACAAACGTGATCCAATGCATCTCCCGCTTGTCATCCATCGTTTTCGCAGCCTTGCTCCTGGCGAGTAACGCCGCGCAGGCCCAGGCGGCACCCGACCTTGCGCGCAGCATTCACGTTACGGGGCAGGGCGAGGCGTCCGGCATGCCCGACGTCGCCGAGGTCAATGCGGGAGTGCAGACCTTCGCAAAGACCGTGGTCGACGCCAGCCGGCAGAACCAGGCTGTGGTGGCAAAGATTTTCGACGCACTGGACGAGCAGGGAATCGACCGGGAAGACATCCAGACCTCGAGCTACAGCATCTGGGCGGAACAGGATTACAGCCGCGGCGGCAACGCGGGCAAGGAACGCATCACGGGTTTTCGTGTCTCGAACGTCGTGCACGTCAAGGTGCGCGACATCGGGAAGATCGGCGAGGTGCTGGCCGCGGTGACGGATGCGGGCGCGAACACCATCCACGGTATCCAGTTCAGCGTCGAGGATCCGGATGAGCTGGAGAAGCAGGCGCGCGCAGCCGCCATGGCGGATGCCCGCGCCAGGGCGGAGTCGCTGGCCAGCCTCGCGGGTGTCGAGCTCGGCGAGGTGGTGTCGTTGTCGATGTCCGGGGCGCCGGATTTTCCGCGGCCGTATGCGGCGAGTCGCATGATGGAGATGGCCGATGCCGGCGCTCCCGTGCCTGGCATCGCGCCCGGCCAGCAGAGCGTCACGGTGACCATCAACGCGACGTTCGCGATCCGCTGAGCACCTAGCCTGCTGCGGTCTCGCCGGCCCGTGGCAGGAACCTTGCACTCCCGGCAGGGGCTGGCAGAGCCGCGTTCGGCGGAGCGCCTTCCCTGTAAGATCTACAGCATGCCCGACGCTTACCTGCAACACGCGCCGCCGCGGGCGGCCAGGCGGCGGCTCTTTCGCCGCCGCCTTTTGTTACTGCTGCTGCTCGGCGGCAGCGGGAGTGCGTGGGCCGATGAACTTCAGTATGCGATCTCGGGTGTCAGCGAAGAGCTGCTGGCCAACGTGCAGGCCCACGTGGAATCGTTCCGGCTGACCGGCGGCAACCGGGTCGTGCCGGGACAATTCGACGACGCGATCGAGGATGCCGTGCAGCGTGCACGCGACGCGCTGAAACCGTACGGCTACTACCACCCGGGGATCACCACGGACCTGGTGCGGCTTGGCCCGGAGAGCTGGCAGCTCCGGATGCGCATCGAACCCGGTCCTCCGATCCGCGTTGCGACAGCGGAGATCGAGGTGCACGGGCCCGGCAGGAGCCTCGGCCTGCTGCAACAATGGGAAGCCCAGTGGCCGCTCACGCCCGGCGCGGTGCTCGACCAGCAAGCCTGGGAACAGGAAAAGGAGGCGGCGCTGCAAGCCGCCAACGCGTACGGTTATCTCGGCGCCCGGTTCGTGAAGGAGACAATCCGCATCGACCTGGTGCAAAACGAGGCGTTCCTCGAGCTGGTGCTTGAAACCGGGGAGCAGGCACATTTCGGCAAGACGATCTTCGAGCAAGACGTCGTGCATCCGGAAATCGTCGCGGACATTCCCCGGTTCGAACCCGGCATGCCCTACCGGCAGGACCTGGTGAACAAGCTGCGGGTCGACCTGTGGCAAACAGGCTACTTCACGGATATCGAAGTAGCCGAGCAAAAGAACCTCGATCTCACGCCGCCCACGGTGGATATCATCGCCAGGGCATCGTCCGACACGCGCGACACCTACCAGGGCACGTTAGGCTTCGGCACCGACACCGGTGTGCGCGCGCAGCTGTTCTGGAGCCGCCACCCCGTATCGGCGAAGGGGGACCGGCTGGACGTCGGCATCGGCTACCAGGCCATCGACGACGAACTCTCGCTGCGCACCGATTACCGGATCCCACGCCGTAGCAAGGGCCGGCAGTTCTGGGTAGCCAACCTGACGCTGCAGCGCGACAAGCAGGATCTCGAAGTGAAGCGCCAGGAAGACGACGAGAACTTCCTGACCCTCGCCCCGGGCAGCGTCGATGACCTGTTCCTTAGGCTCGGCAGGCTGCGGGTCCGCAACCGGGAGCTGGGGCAGGACCAGGTTCTCGAGACCTGGTTCGTTCAGTACCTGCGTGAGTCCTACAACTACGACCCGGGGGCGGATGCCGACCCGGGCATCCGGGATCTGCTCACCGATGCCCGGACCTCGACACTGTTTCGCGACACCATCGGGACCACGGCTTTCGGCGTGGAATGGGATTGGCCGTCCATCCGCGGCAGCGGCTTCAGCACCGACGGCCACCACGAGCGCGCCTGGATTTTCACCTCCAACGAGATCTGGGGCTCGGACCGCGAGTTTACGCAGATCTACCTGTCGTCACGGCGCAGCTGGTTGCGCGGGGAACGCTGGAAGTTCCTGCTGCGGGCGGAAGCGGGATTCACGGACGCAAAGGTCGATGAGCTCATCCTGAACGTCGGCGGCGAGCCCTTCAAGCTGTCGATTACCGAACTGCCGGATCATTACCGATTCAAGGCGGGCGGCGGGAACAGCGTGCGCGGTTACGGGTTCGAGGATTTGAGCAACAACGATATCGGATCGAACAACATCATCACCGCGAGCGCGGAGATCGAAATGCGTGTGCTGCCCAACTGGTCGCTGGCCGGTTTCGTCGATACCGGCAATGCGTTCAACGACTGGAGCGAGTTCGAGCTGCGCACCGGCGCGGGCGTCGGCGTTCGCTGGTACTCCGTCGCGGGTGCGCTGCGACTCGATTTCGCACGGGCGCTTGACGTCGAAGGCCACCCCTGGAGCATCCATTTCTCGATCGGAACGCCGCTCCTGTGATCGCCCGCGTCGCCATTTACGTAGGGCTGGTCCTGGTCGCACTCGTGGTACTGGCGCTCGGCGCGGGTTGGTGGCTGCTCTACACTGAATCGGGTGCCGGCCGGGTCTGGGCCGCCGTGACCGCGGCCGTGCCCGGCGAGCTCGAGGCGGAAACGGTTGAAGGTTCGATCGCGGGCGGCCTGCGGCTGGGAACCCTTGCGTTTCGCAACCCGTCGCTCGAAATCGAGGTGGGGCAGGCGCGGCTCGCGCTCGATCTCGACCTGTTCCCGCCGGCGCTCGATATCCTGGAGCTTTCCGCCAACGGCGTGACCGTGCGGCAAAAAGGGCAGCCCGAACCGGACCAGCCGGGAGACGGATTCTCGCTCGAAAGCCTCGTGTTGCCGCTGCCGGTGAACGTGCACGCCTTGCGCGTGACAGGCCTCAAGGTGCTGGACCGGGAGGACGAGCAGCTGTTTGCGGCCGCCGGGATCGAGCTCGCCGGCCGTTGGTTCGAGAGCATCGTTCTCGGGCGCGTCAGCCTCGAGTCCTCGTTCGCGGACCTCAGCGGCTCGGCCGAGCTGGGGCTGCGCGCGCCTTACGCGGCCGGCGCCGCGCTCGATGTTCGTTATCCGCTGCAGCTCGGCGAGCAGGCGGTGCCGCTCGACTTCGATGTCGAGGCCGACGGTAACCTGGAGCGCTTGCGCATCGGCCTTGCGAGCGGCGACCCGGATATCCGGGCCGAGGGCGAGCTGCTGGACCTCCTCGGGCAACCGTCCTGGGACCTGCGCGTGCGGAGCGGCTACTTCCAGTGGCCCCTGGAGGGCGAGTCCCCGGCAGTGCGCCTGGCGGACGTCGTGCTGGAATCGCGCGGCGGCATCGCGGATTACACGCTGGCCGCGGAAGGCCTGGTGACCGCCGTCGCGGAGGAGGCGCTCGGCTTCTCCGTGGACGCGAGCGGCGGCCGCGAGAGCCTCGATGTGGAGCGCCTGTCACTGGAAGCAGGCTGGCTGCGGGCCGAGTCCGCGGGCGCGCTGCGCTTTGCGGGCGGCCTCGCGATTTCCCTGGATGCCGATATCGAGCACTTCGACCCGGCCGTGCTGACCGCCGAATGGCCTGCCGCTACCCCGGTAACCGGCAGCGCGCGGGCGGCCTTCAGCCCCGGAAAACTGGAACTGCCGGAGGTGAAGCTGCGGCTTGCCGGTACCGACCAGTCGGCCGCGGCGGCGGGCCTGGTCGACCTTGCGGCCGGCATCGTCGACCTCGACCTCGACTGGCGCAACCTGCGCTGGCCGCTCGCCGGCGGCGCCTGGCGCTTCCGCAGCGACTCCGGTGCGGTTTCGGTGACGGGCAAGCCGGCTTCATGGGCCCTGGAGGGGCGCATTGCCTTCGCCACGCCGGAGCTGCCGCCGGGCACCTTCGAGCTTCGCGGGCAGGGGGATCGCGGCCAGGCGGAGGTGCAACTCCTGGACAGCCAGGTTCTGGGCGGCAATATCAAGGGACGCGTCGACTACAACTGGGAGGAGGGCGGCCGCTGGGCGGCAGAGCTCGCGGCGGACAACGTCAATACCGGGGCGGTCGCGCCGCAATGGCCCGGACGCGTCAGCGCCCGGTTCACGACGCGCGGGCAGCTCGAGCCGCGCCGCATCGCGGTCGACATCGAGCACCTGGACGGTACCTTGCGCGAACGTCCGCTGAGCGGGAGCGGCGGCATCCGGTATGCCGACGGCAACGTGTCGGTGCAGCAGCTCGAGCTTGCTTCGGGCGAGTCCCGGCTGCGCGCGGACGGCAGCCTGCGCGCGGACAGCGGCCTCGATTTTTCGCTCAAGGTCGCGCGCCTCGGTGCCTTGCTGCACGGTGCCGCGGGCTCGCTGGAAACGCAGGGCAGCGTGGCGCTGCGTGACGGCTTTCCCGAGCTCAGCATGGACCTTGAAGGACGGGACCTTGCGTGGCGCGATTACCGGCTGGGCCGCCTGACGCTCACCACGCCGGCCGCTGCCACGGCGCCGCTGGCGCTGGCAATCGACGGGCAGGCGCTCGTGGCCGGCGGCGTGCAGGTCGACGAGCTTGCGCTCGAGTTCACCGGCAGCCGCGAGCGGCAGCGCCTCGCGGCGAGCGCGGTGCTGGACGGGAAGCGGGTGAGCGGCGCGCTGGACGGCCGGCTGGAGAACTGGCGGGAGCCGCTCACGTCGGGCTGGGAAGGACGGTTGGAGGCGCTGAGCCTGGCGGCGCCGGGTGAGGTGCTGTACGTCCTCGACGAGCCTGCGCGGCTGCATCTCGGACCGCGGCGCCTGGAACTCGACCGCGCGTGCCTGGAAGCGGCGGGCGGCGCGGCGATCTGCCTGCAGGGCCGGCGCGAGGGCCCACAAGAATTCGACCTCTCCGCTGAACTGCAAAAGCTGCCGTTGAGCCTGGCGAAGCTCGTTCTCGATACGGAGCTCCTGTTTTCGCAGACGCTGGACGGGACCCTCTCCGCCAGCAGCGTGCCGGGCCGCAAGATGTCGGCCACCGCGCGGATCGACATTTCACCGGGGCAGATTCGCGGCCCCGACCGCTCGCGAATCGCGGTGCGCACCCGGCAAGGGGAATTCAGCTTCGACCTCGACGAGGGCCAGGTCCTGTCGGCAAAGCTCGATCTCCCGTTTTCGGATGCGGCGGCCATCCAGGCGGACTTCGCCGTAGTCGACGTGTCCCTGGGAAGGCAAAGCCCGGTCAGGGGCGAGCTGGCCGTGGACCTGAACGACATCGGCGTCATCACCGGGGTGGTATCGACAGTCGACCAGGCGAGCGGCCGCCTCGAGGCGGACATCGTGCTCGCCGGAACCCTGGACGCACCCGAGCTTGCGGGCGGCGCCTCGCTCCGCGATGGTGCGCTGCGCTACCTGCCGCTCGGCCTCAAGCTCACCGACATCCAGCTCACGAGCCGGATTGCCGACGGCAACCGCATCGACCTGCAAAGCACATTCCGCGCGGGAGAGGGCGTCGGCCGGATCTTCAGCAGCACCAATGCCCTGGGGCCCGCCGGCGACGAAGTGCGGCTGCGGGTAACCGGCGACAACCTCACCGTGGTCGACCTGCCGCAGGTCAACATGGTTGCCAACACCGACCTCGAGCTCGGCATTACCCCGGGGGAACTCGCGCTGCACGGCAACATCATCGTGCCGCGGGCCCGGCTGTCGCCCCGGCAGATCGCCTCCGGCCAGGTCAGCGAGAGCAAGGACGTCGTCATCGTCGCGCGCCGGCAGGGCGAGCCCGAGCCGGAGGCCGAGACGCCGTCGCCGGTGGCGGTTACGGGCACGGTGGCGCTGACGCTCGGCAACGATGTGATCGTGGACTTCGATGCGGCGGAGACGCGCCTCACCGGCACGACGATCTTTTCGTGGCAGGGGCCGGCGATGCCGCTCGCGACGGGCGAGTACAAGGTGTCCGGGCGATTCGAAGCGTACGGCCAGTTGCTGGAAATCACGGAGGGTTCGGTCCGTTTCCCGAATGTGCCGGCGACGAACCCGCTGCTGCGTATTCGCGCCGAGCGCGAGATTTTCGGCAATCCGCGCATCCAGAGCGCGGGGGTGCTGCTGTCCGGAACCGCGCAGGCTCCGGAGCTCGAGGTGTACACGGTTCCGCCGACCACCAACGAACGCGCGCTGACGATGCTGGTGACCGGCAGCGATTTCAGCTATGAGCAGGGGATCGGGGCCGTCGACGTCGGCACCTATGTCGCGCCCGACCTGTACCTCAGCTACGGCATCGGCCTGTTCGAGCGCGAAAACGTAATCAGCCTGCGCTACGACATCGCGAAAGGGTTCGGTATCAAGGTCACGTCCGGCAAGCGCGCGGAGGGGGTCGATCTCAGCTATACGTTCGAGCGCTGAGGCCGGGCAAGCTACCGGCGGCCACGCGGCTTATAATCGGCCCGTCCAATGTATCGGAAGAAGCTCATGAGCCTCACCCGCAATGCCTTGCTCTTTTCCGCGCTCGCACTGCCGTTGCCGGCGCTGGCCGGCGGCGTTCTCGTGCTGGAAGTGAACGAACACTACGATGGTGTGCCGGTGGTTTCGACGATCGAGATCTCGACCCGCGGGCAGGCGACGCGCATGGAAGTCGAGACTCCGTCCCGCCAGGAAGCGGGCGGCATGATCTACCGCGGAGACAGCGGCGAGATGATCGCGCTCGATCACGGTAGCAAGAGCTACTACGTGCTCGACGAGGCCTCGATGCGGCGGATGGGTGAGCAACTCGGCAGCGCAATGCAACAGATGCAGGAGGCACTGGAATCGATGTCGCCCGAGCAGCGCGCCATGGCGGAAAAGATGATGAAGCAGCACCTGCCGCAGCTTCAGCAGGCGACGCCGCAGCAGGAACAGGTGCCGGCAACCGTGCACGCGATGGATACAACGGACACGATCAGCGGCTTCGAGTGCGACTACTACGAGGTGCGGCGCGGCGAACGCAAGATCCGGGAGCTGTGCGTGACGCCGTGGGCCGGGATCCCGGGCGGGCGCGATATCGCCGACGCGATGCTGGACATGGCGGATTTCTTCGAGCGCATGACGTCGGCTCTTTCGCAGGAAACCGGATTTCCCGTGCCGGTCGACCAGCAGGAAATCTTTGCCCACCTCAAGGAGCTGGACGGGTATCCGGTGCTGACCAGGGAATTCGACCGCGCCGGCAAGGTGGCCACCGAATCGGTGCTGAAGTCCGCAACCGCGGCGGAGCTCGACGCATCGATCTTCGAGCCGCCCGCGGGTTACCGCGAGATGCGCACCCCGGGTCCCGGCAGGTGAGCAACGGATCGCTGACTTCCGAAGCCCGCGCCGCTGCCGCGCGCATTGCGCCGTACATACGGCGGACGCCGCTGGATTACTCCCCGTACTTCAGCGAAAGCACCGGCGCCAACGTGTACCTGAAACTCGAGAACCTGCAGCACACCGGCTCGTTCAAGCTGCGCGGCGCATTCAACAAGCTGCTGTCGCTGACGGAAGAGCAGCGGGCAGCCGGCTGTATAGCGGCTTCGAGCGGTAATCACGGAGCGGCGCTGGCGTTCGCCATGGCGAAGCTCGGGATAGCCGGCGCGATCTACGTGCCGGAGGCGACCTCGAGCGTCAAGGTCGATGCCATCCGGCGCTACGGGGCGGAAGTGCGCTTCTTCGGCAGCGACGGGCTCGAAACCGAAAACCACGCGCGGGCGCAAGCAAAAGCGGAGGGAAAAGTGTACCTGTCGCCGTACAACGATCCCGTGGTCATCGCGGGCCAGGCGACCTGCGGGGTAGAGATCGCGGAGGACCTGCCGGGCATCGACGCCGTGTTCATTGCGGTGGGCGGCGGCGGCCTGATCGCCGGCGCGGGCGGCTACCTGAAGGCGATCAACAGGGCGACAGCAGTGGTGTCCTGCCAGCCTGCGGCGTCCGCCGTCATGACCCATTCGGTCGCAGCCGGCCGTATCCTGGACCTGCTGAGCGAGCCCACGCTGTCGGATGGAACCGCCGGCGGTATAGAGCAGGAAGCGATCACCTTCGACCTGTGCCGTGACACGATCGATGACTACCTGCTCGTATCCGAGGACGGGATCATCGAGGCCATGCGCGCGTTTATCGATAGCCACCATATGCTGCTGGAGGGCGCGGCCGGAGTAGCCCTGGCCGGCCTGCTCGCCGCCGGGGATCGCTACGCGGGACAAGACGTCGCCGTGATCGTGTGCGGCGGCAACATCAGCCGGGAAACCCTGAGGACGGTAATCTGATGCACTCGGTAAAAGCCGCGGTTCTGCTGCAGGCGCTGTTGTTGTGGTGGACCGCGGCGCATGCCGCCGACACCGCCTTCCTGAACGTCAACGTGCTGCCGATGACCTCGGATGCGGTGCTCGAGGAACAGACCGTCATCGTCTCCGGCGGCAGGATCACGCACATCGGTCCGGTACGCGAGACACCCGTGCCCGAGGGCGCGGCGGTCATCGACGGCACGGATCGTTACCTGATGCCGGGGCTTGCGGAAATGCACGCGCACGTGCCGGCGTCGCCTGGCCGGGAGCTCGACCGCGTGCTCGCGCTTTACCTCGCCAACGGCGTCACCACGATTCGCGGCATGCTGGGTCATCCATTTCACCTGGAGTTGCGGGAGGCATTGGCGGCGGGCGAAATCGCCGGCCCGCGGCTCGTCACCGCCGGGCCGTCCTTCAGCGGCAACAGCGTCGATGGCGCGGCCGACGCAAAGCGCAAGGTGCGCGAGCAGGTGGCGGCCGGTTACGATTTTCTGAAGATCCACCCCGGCCTCACGCGCGGCGAATTTGACGCCGTGGCGAAAACGGCCGCCGAGGCCGATATCCCGTTTGCCGGCCACGTGCCCGAGGCGGTCGGCGTGCCGGCGGCGCTGGCGGCGGGGATGGCGACGATCGATCACCTGGACGGCTACCTGCAGGCCCTCGTGCCGCCGAACGTGGATCCGTCGGGCGGCTTCGGCGGCTTTTTCGGTGTCCTGCTCGCCGGCTCGGCGAATCCCTCGGGAATCGAAAGCCTGGCAAAGGCCACCGCCGAGGCGGGCGCCTGGAACGTACCCACCGAGACGCTGTTCGAGCACGTCATCTCGGCGGCGGATCCCCGGGAAATGGCGGAATGGCCCGAGATGCGCTACATGCCGCCGGCGACCGTCGAGGAGTGGGTGCGGCGCAAGCACGAGATCGTTACCGGCTCGGCGTTCGATCCGGCGCTCGCCGCGCGCGCCGTCGAGCTGCGCCGGGCCCTGATCGTCGCCTTGCACGATGCCGGCGCCGGGCTGCTGCTCGGGTCGGATTCGCCGCAGATCTTCAACGTGCCCGGGTTCTCGCTGCACCGGGAACTCGCGTTGCTGGTCGCAGCGGGGCTGACGCCGTTCGAGGCCCTGCGGACGGGCACGGTCAACCCGGCCGTGTATTTCGGCGCCACGACGACTTTCGGCACCGTCGAGACGGGCCTTGCGGCCGACCTCGTGCTTCTCGACGACAATCCGTTGGCGGACATTGCCAATACGCGGCGTATTCACGGCGTGATGCGGCAGGGCCGGTGGTTCTCGCGCGTCGCCATCGACAAGATGCTGGAGCCCCTCGGCCGCCGCAGCGCCCTGTGAGGCACCACCGGCTGGCGCGGTCACCCTCCCGCCCGTCATTCGCGCTAGAATCGTAACAGCACGATGTATCGGCGGCGGAGCCCGCCGCGTCCCTGGCCGCGGCGCCGCGCGACTGGAGGAGCGTCATGAAGCGAGTCCGTCATCTGCTCGATGCCAAGGGGCGCAATGTCCTGTCGGTCGCGCCCGAGGCCTCGGTGCTGGATGCCATCCGCCTGATGGCGGAACATGGCATCGGTGCGCTGGTCGTGTTGGACGGTGATGCGCTCGCCGGCGTGGTGACGGAACGGGATTACGCCCGCAAGGTCATCCTGAAAGGCCGCTCGTCGCGCACGACGGCCGTCAAGGACATCATGACCGCCGATGTCGTGACGGCCACCAGTGACCAGTCCGTCGAGGAATGCATGAACACGGTGACGGAGAAGCGCATCCGGCACCTGCCCGTGGTCGACGATGGGCGGCTCACCGGGATCATTTCGATCGGCGACCTGGTCAAAGCGGTGATCGCGGACCAGCAGGAAGCGATCGAGCACCTGCAGCAGTACATCAACGGCTAGACTCTGACTTATGAGCATCGCGGCACGCTTGCTGCCCCTCCTGTTCCTCGCCGTGGCCCTCGCTCCCGCGGGGCGTGCGCAGGAGACGAGCGCCCCCGTGGAAGGGCAGTCGAAGACGGTCATCGGCCCGCGCAATCCGGACCTCCAGGAAGGCGCGCAACAACTGCTGCGCGGCAATGCCGAGCTGGGCGTCGAACTGACGTTGCGCGGTCTCGAGTACGCGCAGGGCGCCCGGGAAGAGGAAGCCGCGCTGGCGAACCTCTGCGCCGGCTACATCATGCTGAAGCAGTACGATGAAGCGTTGCGCTATTGTGATCTCGTGCTGGCGCGCAACGACCGCAACTGGCGCGGCTACAACAACCGGGCGCTGATTTACATCCACAGGGAGGAATACGAGAAAGCCCACGCCGACCTGCTGCGCGGAGAGGAGCTCAATCCGGAGGCACGCACCATCCAGATCGCGCGCGCTATGTACCTCGACGCCGTGGCGCCGGTCACGCCTGAAATCGAAATCGACGATCGCCGCCAGGTCGACGACGAGCCTGTACACGACGACGACACCAACTGAATTCACCGCCTCGTTGGCGGTACTCCTGCTCCTTGCCTGGGCGGGCGCGCCCGCGGATGAACCCGCCGCAAGCCCGGACCCTGAGAAGCCCGAGCCGGCGATTACCGATTCGTCCGGCCGGCGCGAACCCGCGGTGACGAAATTCCCGCACTACCCGGCCCTCGCCCGCCGCCAGCGCCTCGAGGGTGAAGCCACGGTGTGCTTCAAGGTCGCGCCCGACGGGCGGGTCCTGGACGCGGAAGTCGCGAGCAGCACGCACGAGATATTCGAAAAACCGGCGCTGGAGGCGATCCTGCAGTCGAGCTTCGAGCCGCTGGCGCCGGGAGAGGAACTCGTGCCGTCGATCTGCCGAACCTACCGTTTCCGATTGGACCCGGCCTGATGCCACCGCCGCCACCTGCTCCCATCGCGCGCAATGCGCGCTCCTACGGGGCGGTTGCGGTTAGTTTCTTCTCGAGGGTGTAAATGAAATCGCCGAGGGCGGAGAAGTCGTTGTTCGTTGCGTTCGCGGCAACGTGCAGCACGATCGGCTCGCCCGTCTCCGGCGCTCGCCACTCGAACTCCCAGCGGATGCGGCCCTCGCTTTCCGTTTGCGTGCCCGCGCGGCTGTGCTGCATGCTGCAGGTAAGGCTGCGCGGCTTCGGTGACCACCTGTACCCGCTCCGAGGCGGCTACGGGCTCGCCCGCCGGTGCTCCGGCGGCGGTACGCAGCGCCAGCTGGAAACCGCCGGCGGCGAGCTCGGGATGCCGCAGCACGATCGCGAGCGCGTAGGATTCCCCCGGCACGTAGGCCGCCGGCCAGCCTTCGATCACCAGCGACCCCGCGGGGGCGTTGGTCTCGTTGTCGGAATGGCAGGCCGTGCAATCCGGCTCGCCGAACCCACCGGTGTGACCCGGTGGCGCGCCATCCTCGTACCCGTGGGCCGCCCCGACTGCCAGCAGGGCTGCCAGCCAGGCGCAGGGCGCCCGGTCAGTGCACCTTCGCGCGGCCAATGTTGTTCGTGTCCGTGCCGAACCAGATCTCGCCGTCGCGCTCGTCATAGTTCATGTGACGCACGGCGCCTGCGCCGCTCGGGATCGGCGTGACGCTCACGAATTCAAGGCGTTCCGTATCGAAGCCCACGAACCGGTTGGGCGAGACCCCCGTCTCGACCAGCCACACGCGGTCGAAACGGTCGACCTCCATCGCATAGGGGCGGCTGGCCGGGCCTGACGGCAGCGGCCATTCCACGATCTCCCCGGTGTCGGGGTCGTAGCGCCCGAGATAACCGCGCGCGAAATCTCCATACCAGACCCGGTCGTCCGAGGTGATGACCAGCCGGCGCGGCCGCGCGTCTTCGTCAGGCAGCGCGATTTCCTCGAGCTGCATCGTTTCCGGATTGATGCGGATCAGCTTGTGACTGCCGAACTCCACCGCCCACGGAATTCCGTTCGAGTTGACGACAATGCCGTAGGGTCGCGCCCGCGGTGTCGGGACTTCGATGAGCTGTACCGCTTCATCCTCCATCGAGAGCCGGCCGATGAAGTTGCCCTGCTGCACCGTGAACCAGATGTTGCCCATGCCGTCCAGGACGAGCGTATGCGGGTCCTGCGCCGCGGCATCGGGCATTTCGATCCTGGTGATGTCACCGCTCGCGGGATCGAGCCGCCCGATGTGGCGGGCCCGGTTGCCGGCGTACCAGACCGTCCCCTCGTCATCGACGACCAGGTTGTGCGGCCCCGTGCCGCGATCGAGCTCGTAGCGCGCGAAGTCGCCGCTTTCCGGCTCGAAGCTCGCGACGTAATCGTCTTTTTGCCCGACGAACCAGACGCGGCCGTCGGCGGCGACGTAGGGATCGCGCGGCCGCGAATCCTCCCACGGTACCTCCCATTCCCGTATGTCGACCGGCTCGGCCAGCCCGGCATCGGCCCATGGCAGGGCGGCGGCGATCAACAGCAACCCGATTCGACTCGTCATGCGGATTTCTCCCTTGGTTCAGGCGCCGGCTGGCGCCGGGCGGTGAGCACGCGTTCGGCCGCTTCCTGCAAGGTCGCGCCGATCGCGACAATACCCGACTCGTGGCCGGTCATGGCGGCCAGCCGGTACTCCGCGAAAGCGGTTTCGCGATACAGCCTGCCGAACTCGCGCGCCATCCCGGGCGTGCCGTAGGTGACACCCGCGCGGGTTGCCGGTGCCTCCTCCAGCAGCCGCTGCCACAGCGGGGTATCGTGCACGTGCACGACCGCGCCGACGCCCGGGTGCAGCTCGTACAGGGCTGCATGCGTGAGCGACTCGGACGAGGCCTGTACCGCGCCGCGGCAGGTCAAGGTGTTGCCGTCGATGTCGTAATCGACAACCAGCGCGTAATGCGCCGGGCCGGTGCGCGGCAGGTGCCCCGTTCGCGTACCGCTGACCAGGAACTCGCGTTCTCCGGTGCGTACGCTGACGTTGCCATACCCGATGCCGAGCTCGGGGTAATGCCCGATCAGCCCGGCCTCGAACAGCAGCCGGCGCCAACGCTCCAGCTCCCCGATCTCGGGCCGGTCCAGCACCTCGCGATCGGTCCAGCGTACGACATATTTTGTATAGCCCTCGTCGATCACGACGCGCGCTTCGCCATCTCGGGGAACAGGCGCGCGAGGCCGCGCTCGCTGGCTTCGCAAACACCGCGTTCCGTGACCAGGCCTGTGACCAGCCGGGCCGGGGTAACGTCGAATGCATAGTTACTGATTGCGCTCGACTCCGCGACCGTTTGCACTTCGAGCACCCGGGCGCCGGCCTTGCCGCGGACGTGCGAGACCTCCCGCGGGTCGCGCTCCTCGATCGGGATCGCGGCCACTCCGTCGTCGATGGACCAGTCGATCGTCGTCGACGGCAGCGCGACGTAGAACGGCACGCCGTTGTCGGCGGCGGCCAGGGCCTTGAGATAGGTACCGATCTTGTTCGCGACGTCTCCGCGGCGCGTCGTGCGATCGGTACCGGTGATGCACAGGTCGACCTGCCCGTGCTGCATCAGGTGGCCGCCGGCGTTGTCGACGATGACCGTGTGCGGCACGCCGTTTTGCGCGAGCTCCCAGGCCGTGAGCTGCGAGCCCTGGTTACGCGGCCGCGTCTCGTCCACCCACACGTGCACGTCGATGCCCTTGAGGTGGGCGAGGTAGATGGGGGCAGTCGCGGTGCCCCAGTTGATCGTGGCGAGCGCGCCGGCGTTGCAGTGCGTCAGGATGTTGACCGGGCCCTGCGCCTTCCTGGCGGCGACGGCCTCGATCAGCGGCAGGCCGTGGCGGCCGATGCCGAGCGAGATCTCGACATCTTCGTCGCAGACCGCTTGCGCCTCGCGCCGCAGTCGCTCGACGAGACCGTCGTCGTCCAGGTCGTCCTGCCCGGCGACTCGCAGGAGGCGGTCGATGGCCCAGCGCAGGTTGATCGCGGTCGGCCTCGCGGCGGCAAGCTCGGCCGCGGCCTCCTCCAGGAGTGGTGCGGGGTCCGGCTGCTCGCGCGCCTCGCGGGCCGCCAGGTACAGGCCCCAGGCGGCCGTGGCGCCGATCAGCGGAGCCCCGCGGACGGCCATGTCGCGGATTGCGTCGCGGGCATCGCGAAACGTCGCCAGGTCGAGGATCGCGATCTCGTGCGGCAGCCGTCGCTGGTCGATAACCTGCACGATCGAGGGGTCATCCGGCTTCTGCCAGATGGTCCGGAATGCTTCGCCTTTCAGGTGCAAGCGGCTGTTACTCCCTCGGTTGCACGGCTTCCCGGATACCATACTCAAGCCCTGCCCGGCGTGCCAGCCCGTCGCAGACGCCCTGACCGGATACTGATAACCTGTGGTCGTTGGAGCACGCGACTGGCTGATTGATGGGACCCCTGTCCGGAACGAAGGTCATCGAGGTCGGCGGCATCGGGCCGGCGCCGTTCTGCGGCATGATGCTTGCCGACATGGGTGCCGACGTGACCCTCATCGAGCGCAAACCCGAACCCTCACGCGGCGATAGCCAGGATTACAGCCGCTATGCCATTGTGCATCGCGGCAAGAAATCGATCGCCATGGATTTGAAGCAGCCCGGCGCCGCGGATGCGGTGCTGCGGCTCATCGGCCAGTCGGACCTGCTGGTGGAGGGCTTCCGGCCGGGCGTCATGGAACGCCTTGGCCTTGGACCGGAACCCTGCCAGGCCGCAAATCCGCAGCTCGTCTACGGTCGCATTACCGGCTGGGGCCAGTCAGGGCCGCTGGCACAGGCCGCCGGCCACGACATCAACTACATCGCGCTTACCGGGGCGCTGTTCCACGGCGGGCACGCCGATGCACCGCCGGCCGCGCCGCCTACCCTGGTCGGGGATCTCGGCGGCGGTGCCATGATGCTGACGGTCGGGCTCCTGGCAGGGCTGCTGCACGCACGCCGGACGGGCGAGGGGCAAGTGATCGATGCCGCCATCTGCGACGGTACCGCGCTGCTGACCGTGCTGTTGTACGGCCTGCAGCAGCAGGGCATGTGGATCGACCGGCGGCAAAGCAACTTTCTCGACGGCGGGGCGCATTGGTACGACTGTTACGAGTGCGCCGACGGCCATTACGTTTCGGTCGGTGCGCTCGAACCTGCCTTCTATCGCGAGTTCCTCGAGAAATGCGGCCTCGCGGACGACCCCCGGTTCGAGGCGCAGTTCGATCCGGAGCAGTGGCCCGCGCAGAAGCAAGGATTGGCCGAGCTTTTCCGGAGCCGCACGCGCGACGAATGGCGCGAGTTGCTGGAAGGCAGTGACGCCTGCTTCGCCCCGGTGCTCAACCTGAGCGAAGCGCCGGCGCATCCGCATAACCGCGCCCGCGAGAATTTCGTCGAGGTCGACGACGTTACGCAGCCGGCACCCGCGCCGCGCTTCAGCGCAACGCCATCCGCGACCGGGCGCCGGCCGCCCGCCACTGGCGAACACACGGTAGGAATCCTGCGGGCGGCCGGCTTCACCGCGACGGAAATCACCCGCTTGCGCAAGCAGGATGTCATCTGATGCATCCGGCCGCGCCAAGAGAATGATCCATTATTCGCGCCGGCGGCGTGGCTGGACGGGAGTTGGACGAAGCTTCCGTTTGCTCGGTGTGATTTTTCTCCTGGCCGGCGCGCCGGCGCCCGCGCAGGTGGAAGACGCGGTTGAGCGGGCAACCACCGGGGAAACGCCGCCCGAGATACCGACGGCCAAGCAGCTGGAGGCGATGGGCGCCACGATCGGCAAGATCGTGCTGCTCAAGGAAAACGTCTTCGACCTGTCGCACCCCGGGGAGAATAACTGGCTGTACCGGCTTGCGAATCGCTGGCACATCATGACCCGGGATTCGGTCATCCGGCAGCAGCTGCTGTTCCGGGAAGGGGACCCGTTTTCACAACGCCTGCTCGACGAATCCGCCCGGCTCCTGCGCGATAACGATTACCTTTACACGGCTACCGTGGAGCCGCTCGGCTACGCCGACGGGGTCGTGGACGTCGTCGTGCGAACCCGCGACCTCTGGACCCTGACCCCGGGTGCATCGGTTTCCCGTTCGGGCGGGGAAAACAAGGTGCGAGTCAGCGTCTCGGAGAAGAACCTGCTGGGCCGCGGCGCCAGCGTTCGCTTCGCTTACGAGGAGGATGTGGACCGGGAGGCGACGACTCTCGAGTTCTCCGACCGGAACTTCGGGCACAGCTGGGTCAACGTGGCGCTGATGCTGTCGGACAAATCCGACGGCGATACCGCCATGCTCGACGTGGTGCGGCCTTTTTACGCGCTCGATACACGCTGGTCGGCGGGGTTCAGCTTCCTGGACGATCGCCGGGAAGATCGCCTGTACGAGCTTGGCGAGGAAGTCGCCGAGTACCAGCACGAATCCGATTACTTCTCGGCTTTCGGCGGCTGGTCGGCCGGGCTCGAGAACGGCTGGGTGCGGCGCTGGACCGCGGGCGTCGTGTATGACGACCAGCGTTTCTCGGAAGTGGCGCTGCCGGAGCTGCCCGCCGCCGTCCCGGAGGATCGGCGGCTGGTCTACCCCTACATTGCGCTGGAGCTGCTCGAAAACGATTACACCGTGACCGCGAATCGCGAGCAGATCGGCAGGCCGGAAGACTTCTACATGGGACAGCATCTCTCGGCCAGTCTCGGCTACGCCGCCAAGGCGTTCGGTTCGGACAGGAATTCCCTGGTTTATTCCTTGCAGGCAAGCCGCGGGTTGGGGCGGATACAGAGCAAAGCGCTGTTCCTCTCCGCGAGCGCTTCGGGACGTATGGACGGCAGCGATGTGGTGAACACGGTTGTCGGAGCAGGAGCGCGCTATTACAACCAGATCTCGGACAAGCGGCTGTTCTTCATGACGGTGGAAGGCAAGCTGGGGCACGATCTCGATCTTGAGAATCCGATCGAGCTCGGCGGCGACACCGGGCTCCGGGGCTATCCGCTGCGCTACCAGGCGGGCGACGCCAGCCTGTTATTCACGATCGAGCAGCGCTACTACACCGACTGGTACCCGTTCCGGCTGTTCCGCGTCGGCGGCGCTATTTTCGCCGACGTCGGCCGCACCTGGGGCGACAACCCCGTTGGAACCGGTTCGCTCGGCTGGTTGCGGGACGTCGGTTTCGGCTTGCGGCTGGGCCCGACTCGCGGCGGCGATCACGAGGTGATCCACCTGGATATTGCGTTTCCGCTGGACGGAGACCCGTCGATCGACGACGTGCAGGTGCTGCTGGAATCAAAAGCAAGCTTCTGACCGCAGGAGCGCGCATTGCACGCGATGCCAGGGTTGTCGGCCCGGGCATCGTGCGCGGTGCCGCTCCTACACGGATCGTTGCGCGGCCTGCAAGGTGTTCGACATCAGCATGGCGATGGTCATGGGCCCGACACCGCCCGGTACCGGCGTGATGGCGCCGGCAACTTCTACCGCTTCGTCGAAGTGGACGTCGCCGGTGAGCTTCGACTTCTTTTCCCCGTCGACGATTTCCTCGATACGGTTGATGCCGACGTCGATCACGGTGGCTCCCGGTTTGATCCAGCTGCCCCTTACCATGCGCGGTTGCCCGACGGCCACGACCAAAACGTCGGCTTCGCGCACCACGTCCGGCAGGTCGCGTGTATGGCTGTGGCAGATGGTCACCGTGGCGTCGGCTTTCAGCAGGAGACTCGCCATCGGCCTCCCGACGATGTTCGAGCGGCCAATGACCACGGCGCGCAATCCCGAGAGATCGCTGCCGTGCCGGTCCTCGATCATCAGCAGGCAGCCGGCGGGCGTGCACGGGACGAAGGCCTGGTCTATGGCGCCCGCCGTCAGCTTGCCGATGTTGCTGAAGTGGAAGCCGTCGACGTCCTTTGTGGGCTGGACGGCCTGCGTGATCGTTTGCGCGTCAAGGTGGTCCGGCAGCGGCAGCTGCACGAGGATGCCGTGTATCGCCGGGTCGGCGTTGAGCCGCTCGACCAGCGCGAGGACATCGCTTTCGCTGACATCGGCATTGAGCGTGTGCTGCACGGAGTGAAAGCCGCAGGTGCGCGCGGTACGCGTCTTGTTGCGGACGTAGACCTGGCTTGCGGGATCTTCGCCGACGAGAATGACGGCCAGCCCGGGTTTCACATTGTGCCGCTCCAGCAGCTCGACCGCGCCTGCCGTCACCGCTTCGGAAAGTCTCGCTGCCTTTTCCTTGCCGTCGATAAGAGTTGCACCTGGCATGTAGGGTCCTCGAGCGTCGGTTGCGGAGAGTGCCGGAAGCGCGATCCGGAGCGCGCAAGATACTAACCGGTGGCGGCCGGAAAGGTAAACCGCAGCCGTTGTGGCGCATGCGGGCCGGATGCACGGTGCGCGAGACTTGACAGGCCGCCGGCGCCGGTGCATTCGTGACATCGCTTGCGAACGGAGGATGAGGTATGCAGGAGGACTGGTTGAGCCGCTGGGAAGAAGGGCGAACCGGCTGGCACGAGCCGTCCGGCAACGCGGCCTTGCAGGCGTACTGGCCGGACCTGGCAGCCGGTACCGCGGTGCTGGTGCCGCTTTGCGGCAAGAGCGTCGATCTCGCGTGGCTGGCCGCGCGGAAGCTCGACGTCACGGGTGTCGAGCTGTCGCGTAAAGCGATAGAGGCGTTTTTCGCGGAGCAGGCGTTGTCCTACGCGAGCGAGCGGCGCGGGGCGTTCGACGTGTACCGCGCGGAGACGCAGCCAATCACGCTTTACCGCGGCGATTTTTTCGCATTCGACGCGGGCCCTTTCGACGCGCTGTTCGACCGCGGCGCGCTGATCGCACTACCGCCCGCGGACCGGCCGCGCTACGTGCGCAAGCTCGACAAGCTCCTGAGGCCTGACGCTTTCAAGCTCGTGGTGACGCTCGAATACGAGCAGTCGCTCGCCGACGGTCCGCCGTTCTCCGTGCTTCCAGGCGAGATGCAGCGCTACTGGCCCGGCCTCGAGCGCATCAGCGCCGGGAATGTCATTGACGACAGCTCGCCGAAATTCCGTGCGGCGGGGCTCGATTCGGTGGTGGAAGCCGTGTGGTCGAGCGCCGCGCCTGCCGACGTGGATCGCGGCTAACGCAAGGCGATGCCGATGAATACGACCAGCCAGAGTACGATGAGCACGATCCAGCTCGCCGCGAACAGCCGGAATCGCAGCATCACCTTGTTAGACGTCAGGTGGACCCGGCTGTGCGCGATCCGGAGCAGGACGTAGGCCCAGGCGAGCAGCACCGGGAGCCAGCCGGTCTGCTGCGTGACGTAAGCAATGAGCACGATGACATAGAGCAGGAGCGGCGCCTCGAACAGGTTCCTGACGTGGCGCGCGTGCACACGCAGCTTCTCGGGTTCTTCGTAGCCGCGGAAATCCCGGAAGAAGCGCGGGTCGATCTCGCCGCGACGGGCAGCGCCGATGCGGACATGGGCGAGCCTGAACACACACACCGCCGTCAAGGCGAAGAGAGCCAGTGCCGGATACAGAATATTCATCGGTAGTCCCCTCTCGTTGTAGACGTCATGCGCCGAAGAGCTTACTGCGAAAGATGAAAAATACCGCGCCCAGGATGCACAACGCCGCCCAGAGATAGTCGAGCTTGAGCGGTTCTTTGAGGTACAGCAATGCAAACGGTACGAACACGGACAGCGTGATCACTTCCTGCAGTATCTTGAGCTGCGCAACCGACATGACCGTGTAGCCGATGCGGTTACCCGGTACCTGCAGCAGGTATTCGAAAAACGCGATGCCCCAGCTGAAAAGCGCGGCGATTAGCCACGGCTTGTGGTTGAGCTCCTTCAGGTGCGCGTACCACGCGAAGGTCATGAACACGTTGCTCGCGGTGAGCAACAGGATGGTCAGCAATAAAGGGCGCATCCAGTAGCCTGCAACAATGAAATCCGTCCCCCCGGCGCAATTCGCGGCGAAGTATATACCCGGGCTTCGCCGCTCCGGCGGAAAAGAGTTTCCACAAGCCGGCGCGAGTTCGGGATAATGCCCGCCTGACCGCTCGAGTTGAGGAGGAGACGGCATGAAGAAGGCTTCGGCAAGGCACATCCTGGTCGACACGGAGACAAAGGCGCAGGAATTGAAGGACCAGATCGAGGGTGGGGCCGATTTCGCCGCGCTTGCGAAGGAGCATTCGTCGTGCCCCTCCGGGCAGCGGGGCGGCGAGCTCGGCGAGTTCGGTCCGGGCATGATGGTCAAGGAATTCGACGAGGTGGTGTTCAGCGCCGAATTGAACACCGTCCAGGGACCGGTCAGGACCCAATTCGGCTATCACCTGCTGGAGGTCACCAGCAGGACGGAGTGACCCTGGTCCATCGCCTGGCCGGTCATGAGGAACCTGCGCGCGCTCGCCGTCTTCGCCGCGCTGACCGTCAACACGATTTGGTGGTGCCTGCCGCTGTTCGCGCTGGCGCTGGTCAAGTTGCTGCTGCCCGTGCCGTCGTTGCGGCGCGCGCTGACGCGCAGCCTGATGTGGATCGGGGAAAGCTGGGTCGGCGTTAACGCGCTGATTCTAGGTCTCGGTCCGGCGCAGCTCGACGTGCGCGGCGCGGACAACCTGAATCGTCGCGGCTGGTATCTCGTCATTTCCAATCACCGGACGTGGGTGGACATCGTCGTGCTGCAGGCGGTGTTCAACCGCCGTATTCCGTTCCTCAAGTTCTTTATCAAGCAGGAGCTGGTCTGGTTTCCTTTCCTGGGGCTCGCGTGGTGGGCGCTCGACATGCCGTTCATGAAGCGCTACCCCAAGTCGTACCTTGCGAAACACCCCGAGAAGAAGGGCGAGGACCTGCGCGTGACGCGCGCCGCCTGCGAAAAATTCCGCGATACGCCGACCTCGGTGATCAACTTTGTCGAGGGGACGCGCTTCACCGAGGAGAAGCGCAGGAGCCGTGCGTCGCCTTATCGGCACCTGCTGCCGCCGCGCGCGGGCGGTATGGCGCTGGCACTGACGTCCATGGGGCCGATGTTCCATGCAATTCTCGACGTTACGCTCGTTTACTCGCGAGAGGGGGTCACTTTCTGGAACCTGTGCCGCGGTGAGCTCGGCGTCGTCGTCGTCGACATCGAGCAGCGTGACGTCCAGCCCTGGATGACGCAGAGCGACTATGCGGTGGACCGTGAATTCCGCACTGCTTTCCACCGCTGGCTGAGCAGTGCCTGGCGCGAGAAAGACGTAAAGATCGAGACCCTGCGAAAGGCGCGGAACTCGCGCCGGGCATCGGTTACAATCCCGGAATCGGCGGCGGCAGGTGACGGGCATGCCCATTAACCGCAATTACGATACCGTGGCTTTCGACGTACGAGAGCACGCAACCATCCTGTTTTTCGCCCGCACGACCGACACGGGCGACATCGATGACTATCTCCTACTGATGCGCGCCGAAGGCGAGGAGTACCAGGATTCGATGTATATCGAGTTCAACGAGCGCGAGCTCGCGGGCCACGACCTGGTACGGGAAGCGCGCCTTACCGGCAACGTGCTGACTCTCGCGTTGCACGAGCCGGCCCAATCGCTGGAGGGCGCCGACGAGCTCGTCCTGACCTACGACGACACTGCCGAAAACAAGGCCAGCGTCGAGGCCGGTGCGTTCCGGGTGCTCGGCGACACCCTTGCCGGTGGGCACGCCTGAGGCGGATACGCAGGCGCCGTCGGCCGGCTGGAGCGTCTACGTGCTGCGCTGCCGCGACGGCTCGCTCTATACCGGCATCGCGACGGACGTCCCGCGCCGCATAGCCGAGCACGAGCGAGGCCTCATAGGCTCCAAGTACCTGCGCGGCCGCGGCCCTTTCACCCTCGTCTTCCAGGCCGCCGCCCCCGACCGCGCCCACGCGACCCGCGCCGAGCTCGCCATCAAACGCCTCCCGAAACCCGCCAAAGAACAGCTCGTCGCCTCGCCGGGGTCGGACCAAGATAAGTTGCTGAACATATTATCGAAAACTGCATCAGAAGCCTTCTGAAGCGCCTTAATCCGCCATTTTTACCCTTGTTTTTGCCTTTTTGCGCGGGCGCTCAGAGCTGGTAGCGCGCTAAGCGGCATTTTCAGCGGCAAAACCACCCGATTAAGCGGAAAAAATGCCGGAATTTTATCATTTTTCTCTTAAGGATTAGTCGGTTGCGTTGGTCCGACCCCGAACAGTGGGACGGGGCGGCCTGGGGGGAGGCGCTGGATGGTGGTGCTGGTGATGGCGGCGAGGCTGGTGAGGCGGCGGGCGGTGGTGGGGACGTCGTCGATCAGGCGAGGCGGTAGCACGAGTTCGCCGAATGGGCGGGTGTAGTCGTCGAAGTGGATTGGGAATACCCGCGTGGCGCCGGTCGCGGCAACCGTTTCCGCCCAGTAGCGATCCGTGTACTCGTGCCCCAGGCCGGCGAGCCCGGCGATCGAGAGCAGCGCCACGTCCGCTTCCCGGTCCGCCAGCTTGTCCGGGATGAAGCCGGCGCTGCCCTGGACCAGCGCCGTTCCCTGCGGATGGGCTATGAGGACGGACCAGCAGGTACCCGCCTTCCAGTCCGACACCCGGGCCGGCTGCTGCAAGGGCTCCGTGATCGTGCCGGCGAACCACTCGTCGTCCCCGGGGCCGAGCGGCGCGTGCGCCGATTCCAGCAGCGTGATCGTGAAGTCGCCGAACTGGCGCGATTCGCCGTCTGCGAGGATCTGGTACTGGTTCACGGGTACGCCCGCCCCGCGCGCGATGTTGGCCGCCGACTCCGAACCGAGGACGATGGCGGTCGTGCGATTCGCGACGTGGCCCGCATCCATTGCGTGGTCGAAGTGCGCATGCAGCGGGATGATGGCGGCGAGCCGCCTGACGCGAAACTCGGCGAGGCCGCTGTTGATCGCCGCGAGGTCCGAATGTACGCGGCGCCGCGACAGGACATCGAACGCGCTGAGCCGGGTGAACGTCCCGTCGGTCAGGATCTGGGTCTCACCGTCGTCGAAGAGCAAAGTCGTAATCCCGAGCCAGGTGACGGTCACGCGCCTCCCGTTCTCGTCGGCAGGCGCCGCGACCGGCCAGCCCAGGGCGGAGACGGGCGGTCTATCCTGCCATTCCCAGGCGAGCGCGACGGCGGCAACGAGCACGAACACGGTAACGACTGTGGCGGCGGCGATCCGCAGCCGCCGGGACAAGCTGGTCATGTGTTTGCCGCCGGTCAGGAGAAGCTGAGCTGGGCGCGAAAATCCCTCGCGGAGTCCTCGTCGGTCAGGGCGGCCGACTTCACGGTGAACCAGACGGCATCCCAGTCCTTGATCCGGCAGGGGCCGAATACGAATTTCGAGATGTAGCTGTCGAGGTCCCGCAGCCGCACCGCGTTACGGACCTTGGGCGCGGTGAGCTGGGCGGGGCCGGTGAACACGACCAGGCTCGCGACGGGAACCTCGGGCACGACGTTCTGCAAGGCCTTGGTCCGCCCGGCGTTCTGGATCACCGGGTTCAGGAACTTGCGCTGCCGCACGCCATCGACGTTCTTCCACTGCGGCTCTTTCTCGCTGCCGAACACGATGCCGTCACAATGCTTGACCTGGATGCAGAGAATTCCTCCGGACGTCAGCACCGCACAGTCGATTTTCGTCAGCCCGCCGTACGCGCCCGGAATGATGAGGTTCTCCAGGATGTCCGGGCTGCGCTTCCTGAGCACCCGGCGCAGCCGCCGCCTGCCGCGCCGCTCGCCGATCGCATGTCGAATGCGGGCCGCCGAGCCGCGCGCCAGCAGCACGACCAACAGCATGCAGGCGGCGAAGATCACAGCTGCCGGGATTACGGAAACCGAAACGCCGGTCGCCACGTCGGCCCCCGCAGCCACGCCCGCCAGCTCGCTCGCGCTGGCGCTTGCCGCGACGCAGGATGGGATCGTGAAGCTGAAATATCGCCGAATCATGCGTCGAGGCTAGGTGTATCGGGCATGCGAAGCATCGTAGTCCGTCACGTTTTGGAATTCCACCGCCGAATTTACCCCCTCAGACGCGCTGCTCGCGCCACCGCCCGCGCCGAAATACAGCCACACCGAGCGCCGTCAGCACCGATTCCGAGATGACGATGGACCAGAACACCCCATCGGGCCCGAAACCGGCAGCCGTTGCAAGAGCATAAGCGAGCGGGATCTCGATCAACCAGAAACAGATGAAGTTGAGCAGCGACGGCGTCCACGTGTCACCGGCGCCGTTCATCGCCTGCACGATGATCATGCCGACGGCGTACATCGGGTAGCCGATACCCAGGATCCTGAGGCAGCTCGTGCCGTAGTGCATGACCTGCGGGTCGTCGGAAAACAGCCGCACGATGAGCGGCGCCGCGATCACGAGAACGATGCCGATCACCAGCATGAAAGCCGCGTTATAGCGCGCCGCCTGCCACACCGTCTGCTCGGCGCGCTCGGGCTTGCCGGCCCCCAGGTTCTGCCCGACGAGGGCCGCGGCGGCATTGCCGAGGCCCCACGCGGGCAGCAGCGCGAACTCGATCAGGCGCAAGCCGATGGTGTAGGCGGCCACCGGTGCGCTGCCGTACAGCGCGACCACGCGCATGATCACGATCCAGCTGGCGGTGGCAATCAGGAATTGCCCGACTCCGCCGATCGAGATCCGCACCAGGGTGGCGACCAGGGCCGGCACCGGGCGGCAATGCCGCAACCGCAGGCGCAATCGGCGCCGGTCCGCGAACAGGTTCCAGGCGAGATAGCCGACGCCCGCCCCGCGGCCGATGGTCGTAGCCACGGCGGCTCCGGTCACCCCCATTTCCGGGAACGGGCCGACACCGAAAATCAGGCAGGGGTCGAGCACGATGTTGATCCCGTTGGCGAGAACGAGCGAGCGCAGCGCCACGGGTGCATCGCCCGCCCCGCGAAAGGCCGCCGTCAGCAGGAACAGGTAAATGATGCTCGCCGAACCGCCGAGCAGCACGGCGGTGTAGCCGTGGCCCGTCGCGATCACGGCCGGGCTGGCGCCCATGAGCCGCAACAGGTCGGTAGCAAACAGGGCCCCGGAAATGCCGATTGCGACCGAAAACAGCGCGCCGATCCAGAGCGCCTGTCCCGCGACCGCCGCGGCCCCGTCCGGATCGCGCGCGCCGATGCGCCGCGACACCATAGCCGTCACCCCCATGCCGAAGCCGATTGCGACTGCATACAGCACGGTAACCAGCGCTTCGGTGAGGCCGACGGCGGCAACCGCGTCAGTGCCGAGGAGCGAAACGAAAGCGATGTCCACGAGCGCGAATACCGCCTCCATGGACATCTCGAGCATCATCGGAATGGCGAGCAGGCCGAGCGCGCGGCCGATCGGTCCGGCGGTAAAATCGGCTTCGTTCTCGCGCAGCGCCTCGCCCAGGAACTCGCGAAAACGGCGCCAGGAGGGGAGGCGAGCGGCGTGAGAAAGGTCACTCATGGGCGGATGCTTCGTTCAATATTCGATGCCGTCAACCGGGCCGTGACAATGTGAACGCGGGCAATAGCCTGGCACCGCCCAATCCAATGCGTTGGAAGGAGTTGCAAAAAGGTGAACGGGTACTGGTGGATCCTGCTGCTCCTCGCGATTTTCGTCGCTTACGTGCTCGCGAAGATCGCCTACTACATCCGGAAGAGCAGGCAGCAATGGAGAGACGTCGACCGCAGCAAGCTGAAGGAATGGAAGGACGACGACGAATGGTAGCGGTCCGCGCGTGCCGGCGTCGCGAATTTTCCTTTACACTCACGCCATTGCGACTCGAGGGGCTGGGGCATGACGACTGTTTGTAGCGGGGCCAATGGCTTTGGTGACGGCGGTGCGCGGCGGATACGCGCCGCGGGACGAATCGGGGCCGCTGCGATGGCCCTGGCCGTGCTCGCCGCCTGCGGGCCCGAGCCGGACGCCGGCGTCGATGCCGAAGCCGTGCGCCAGTCGGTCGAAGCGGTGGCCGGGGAGCATGCCGGCGACACGGGTACGCCGAGCGCAGCCGCTGCCATCGCGCCGGAACGTGCTGTCGTCGCTGAGACCCTGCCGTACGCGGAAGTCGACGACCGGCTGTCGTACGGGCATTTCGTGTTCCCGTCGGACATGGTCGATCCCTTGCCGGCGCTGATCGTCGTGCACGAGTGGTGGGGCCTGAACGACGGCGTACGGGCGCTGGCCGACCGGCTGGCCGCGGAAGGCTACATCGTGCTCGCGGTCGACCTCTTCGGTGGCGAGGTGGCGACGACGCCGGACGAGGCCCGCAAGCTGATGACGCGGGTGCTCGAGAACCCCGCGCGCGCCGAAGAGAACATTCGCCAGGCCTACAAGTTCGTCCGGGAGACGGCGGGTGCGCCGCGGATCGCCTCTTTCGGCTGGTGCTTCGGCGGCACCTGGGCCTTCCAGGCCGCCATGCTGCTCCCGGATGAGCTGGACGCGGCCGTCGTGTATTACGGCCAGCTCGCCACGGATGTCGACGCGCTCGCGCGGCTCGAGCTCCCGATCATGGCTCACTTCGCTGAAGACGACCGCTCCATTCCGGTGGAGAAGGTGCAGGAATTCACCAGCGCACTCGAAAGCGCGGGCGTCGTGCACGACATCCGGGTGTACCCGGACGTGGGACACGCGTTCGCCAATCCAAGCGGCAACAGCTACGATGCCGCCGCCGCGGCCGAGGCATGGGAGCGCTCTATCGCCTTCCTGCAGCGTCACCTGCAGCCCACCGCCGCGGAGTAAACGACAGCCGGGCCGCGTTGCGGCCACCACGGAGCCTCTGCACAAGTCGTGGCGGCCCGAAATACGCTCGCCCGGACTTGTGCAGAGGCTGCCTAGCGCTCGCCCGTGCTGTGCCCCGGTTCCCCCCCGGCCGCCGCCGGTGCCGTACAGGCCAGCGTCACGGCAAGCGGCTGCGTCACGTAGCTGATGTTGCTGTCGTGCTCGCTGCTGCAGACCAGCGAGGCCTGGGCCGAAACCACGTCCGGCACGGTCAAAAGGTACCGCGAAGCGGGGCGGCCGCCGGCAGGCTCCGGATCCCCCGGCCCCGGGGCGGCGGGATCGACGGCAATACCGGCTTTTGCAGCGGCACCGGCGACGCAAAAGTCATCCACGGCGATCGGGGCCAGCTGGCGAGCCGGAACCATCAGCACGAGCTCCCCCGCGAGATCGTTTTCGAGGGCGGCCCCCGACAAAGCAAGGCGGCTATCGGCGACGTTGATCGAGAGCGAACGGGGGGTGCGATCGCCCCCGCAATCGGATTGCACCCTGAAGCGGTATTCCAGGGCAGGCAGTTCGACCAGCCGGCGTCCGGACGCCGTGGCGGATACCGATATCACGGGTGGGTCGGCCGCGAGCTCCAGGCGATCGGGAGGCACGTCCCCTGCCTCGGCGGACCGGAGAACGAACAGTATGCACGCTGCGCAAAGGGATCTTGCCGTCACCCGCGACAGCCTACGGCAGGCATCGAAAAAAACAAGCGGTACCCATGCTACGCTCCGCTTTTTTGCAGTCCGGCGGGCTAAGGCCGCCGTAGATCGCCGATGACCAGCCTCATAAACCTCACCTACAAGGTGGTCCGCCGGATCGCGGTGGCGGTCGTCGGCAGCACGGTGCTGCTGCTCGGTATCGTCATGCTGGTAACACCGGGACCGGCGCTGGTGCTCATTCCGGCGGGACTCGCCATCCTCGGCCTCGAATTCGCCTGGGCGCGCTATTGGCTCCGCAGAGCCCGGCGCACGATCAGCTCGCAAACCGCGAAAATCCGCGGTAACGGTGCCGAAAAGCGCAGGAGAAAAAAACAGGAGCCGGGGCAGTAACCGAATTCGCGCGGCGTCCGATCCGACACGGAACGGGCCCCGGCTCCTCAACGTCGCGGCAAAAGGGGGGAATTGCCGCCGGACCCTCCGGTCCGTTTTGAGCACGGCCATCCCTGACCGTGCGTTCCGGCTGCCGCTGTCCGGGCCTCGGGGGGAGAGTGACCCGGAGCGGCGATCGCCGTAAGTCTTGCTTTTAAAGGTCGCTGACCAGCACCACCGTGTGCGAGCTTGGGGACTCGAAGACCAGCGGAAGGTGGAGGTCGCTTGCCGCGCTCAGGGCACCCGCCGTCATGGCCTCGGCGTACTGCCGCAGCCGCTCTTCCAGCTCCTGCTGCAGCTCCTGCGTCGCCGCGGCCCGCGCCGATGCGGAATCGGCGGCCGCCTGCTCTTCGGCGAGCACGGTCGCGGGCAGCACGGCGCTGCCGATCAAGATTGCCGCCATTGCGAGGGCGGGGCCCATCCGGTACTTCATCGTCCTGGTTCCTTGTGTGTTTGCAGCCGCCGTCTATGGCAGCCGCTAGTAAACTCGCACACTCTATTGCAGGAGTCGTGCCAACTTTGTAAAATCTTATAAAACAATTAGTTAGAGGAATATGAGTACTTACGAAATACCGTAAAAAACGGAAACCCGTATGTTAAATTACGAAATTCCGTGTTAAAATCCCCTGCATGACGACCAGCAGCGATTACCAATGGCTTTTTCGCCGCGCGCCGGCGATGGCCACCTCGATCGGCCGCGACGGCTGTTACCTCGATGTGAACGACGCGCTTCTTGACCGGTTGGGTTACACCCGGGAGGAGATGGTCGGGCGCCGCCCCGCGGAATTCGTCACCGACGAATGCGCAGAGCGCATCGAGAAGGAATTCCTGCCGAAGCTCAGGCGCACCGGGCGCCTGGAAAACAAGCCCGTCGCCTTCGTCTCGAAAACCGGCGATATCGTCAACTGCCTCACCAACTCGGTAATCGAGCACGATCCCGAGGGCCGCTATATCCGCACGATCGCCATGTACATGGAGGTCGCGGACCAGGCGCGCGTCGACTGGAAATACCGGCAGCTCTACCGGGCCACGCCGGCGATGCTGCACACGATCGACGCCGCCGGGAGCATCGTCACCGTAACCGACCGCTGGCTCCAGAAGATGGGCTACAGCCGCGAGGAGGTCATAGGCCGGTCCATCCTGGATTTCTTCAGCCCGGAGGACCGGGAGCGCTACTCCGCGAGGCTCCTGCAGCGCTCGATCAGCGGCGGCAAATTCACCAACGAGGAGCGCCGCATGGTCACCCGCGAGGGCAAGGTGCTGGAAGTCCTGCAATCGGCGGTATCGGAGCGGGATTGCTCGGGCCGGGTGTACCGGATGCTCGTCGCCTCCAAGGACGTTACCGCGCGCAACGAGGCGGAGCGGGCGCTGCGCGCAACGCTCGCCGAGAACGCCCGGCTGCGCGAGGAACTGGAGCGGGAACGCGATTACCTGCGCGAGGAAGTGAACGTCTCGATGAACTTCGGCCGCATCGTCGGCCGCAGCGCGGCGCTGAAGCACACGCTGGAACAGGTCGAAGCCGTGGCCCAAACCCCGGCCAACGTGCTGGTGCTGGGCGAGACCGGCGTCGGCAAGGAACTCGTGGCCCGTGCCATCCATGCCAGGAGCCCGCGCGCCAACGCGCCCCTCGTCAAGGTCAACTGCGCTTCGATCCCGCAGGACCTGTTCGAAAGCGAGTTTTTCGGCCACGTGAAAGGCGCTTTCACCGGCGCGCATCGCGACCGGGTCGGGCGCTTCCAGCTCGCCGACGGCGGTACCCTGTTCATGGACGAGGTGGGCGAGATTCCGCTGGAGCTGCAGGGAAAGCTGCTGAGAGTCCTGCAGGAAAGCGAGTTCGAGCGGGTCGGGGACGACACGACGCGCCGCGTGGACGTGCGGGTCATTGCGGCGACGAATCGCGATCTCGAACAGCTCGTAGCCGAGGGCAAGTTCCGCGAAGACCTCTTCTACCGCCTGAGCGTGTTCCCGATAGAGGTACCGCCGCTCAGGCAAAGGCACGAGGACGTGGTGCAGCTCGCGCAGCATTTCCTCGACGTGACCTGCAAGGACTTCGGGCGTAAGCCGATGAAGCTGACCCGGAGCCAGATCGATGCCATTACCGGCTACGACTGGCCGGGCAATGTTCGCGAGTTGAAGAACGTGATCGAGCGCGCGCTCATCCTGTCACAGGGCAACGTGCTGCGGCTGGACCTGGCGCTGCCGGAGGTCGCGTTAGAGGCCGGCGGCAAGCCCGTCAGCGCGGAACCCGCGCGGGACGACGTGCTTACCGAAAAGGAGCTGAAGGCACTGCAGAAGAAAAACATCCTCGCGGCCCTGAAGCAAGCCAACTGGCGCGTATCCGGCAAGGCGGGTGCCGCGGAGCTCCTGGGGATCCGGCCCACCACCCTGAATGACCGGATCAGGACCTTCGGCATCAAGAAACCGCACTGAGCCCGGCGGCCCCGGAACGGCGAAACGGGGCGCCACTCCCCCGTTTCAATGGGGCCACACCCCATATCACTTCCCCTTTTCCCGGCCACTGAAACGGGGAAACGGGATGTGGCCCCATGCGAGACCCCTCTCCATTTCCCCTGTCCGCTTTTTCCCGCGGCTATAATGACCTGATGGCGAACCTGATCACGCTCGGCCGGCTGCTTTTACTGATGGTGGTCGTTGTCGTTGCGTATCAGCCGTACTCGTGGTGGCACATCGTCAATGTGGCGCTGCTGATCCTGGTATTCGTCAGCGACGGCCTGGACGGCTATGTCGCACGCAAGCGCAACGAGGAGAGCGTGTTCGGTGCGATGTTCGATATCGCCAGCGACCGCATTGTCGAGCTCACCATGTGGATCGTGCTCGTCGACCTCGGGATCGTGCCGGTCTGGGTGCCGATTGTTTTTATCGTGCGCGGCACGATTGTTGATACGATTCGGGCAAACCAGGTGACGACAGCGCATGAAACGCCGTTCTCCATGCTCGAGACGCCCCTTGGCAAGTGGCTGGTGGCCGGCAAATTCATGCGCGCGTTCTACGCCACGCTCAAAGCGGTTACCTTCTGCTGGTTGTTGCTGATACAACCCTTGCGGGTGCTGCTGCCCGCACTGTGGTCGGGCTGGTCCTGGTTGCTGGAAGGCATCGGCATGGCGCTCGTGTACCTGTCCGTGCTGACCTGTGTGATCCGTGGACTTCCGGTCATACTGGAGTTCGTCTACAAGGAAAAAGACAACTTCGCTCCGAGACGAGTGAAACTGGAATGATCGATGCGGCTGGCAATCTTCGACGTCGACGGGACTCTCGTGGCGGGCAAAAGCACCGAGAAGCGATTCATCGCGTGGATGCTGCGCCGCGGGCATATCGGGCTCCGCCAACTGCTCGCCGCCGGCTGGTTCGTCCTGCGCTGGTTTCCGCGCTACGGGCGCCACGTCTTTCGCAAGAACAAGGCATGGCTTAGCGGCCTGGAAGAAGCGACGGTAGCGCGGGAAGCAGCGGCTTTCGTTCCCGAGCAACTGACCGACGCGGACTGGATCGCTCCGGCCGTGGCCGAGCTGTCCCGCCACCTGGACCGTGGCGACATCGTCGTGCTGCTCTCCGGCAGCCCGCAGCCGATCGTCGACCTGCTGTGCCGGCAATTGGGCGCCGCCTGGGGGCTCGGTACGGAGTGCGACGTGGTTCACGGCCGCTACACCGCGGCACCTGCGACGCGTCACCCGTTTCACGATGACAAGGTTGCATTGTTGTCGCTCATCTGTGAAAAATACGAAGTCGCTGCAAAAGACGTGAGCGCATACGCGGATTCGCGCTTCGACATCCCGTTGCTGGAGAGCGTGGGCCATCCGGCGGCGGTCTGTCCGGACAAGCGGCTGGCGGCATGGGCGATGGCCAACAACAGTCGAATAATCCAGAACAACAGTAAGAAAATTGAGCTACCGAACGATATCGGCACCGAAGCCGGTCGGCAGACCAACGGGCACTAACGGGTCTGCAACGGGGGGACGGGGATGCGCCTGGCGTTAGCGGCGCTGGCCGCGTTCACATGCGTCGCCGCTCCCGCTGAGGCCGGGGATCGGCTGCCGCCCTCCGTGGCGGCCGCGCTGGCGCACCGGGACCTCCCCGCCGATTCCCTGAGTGTCTACGTCGAGAACCTCGCGTCCGGCGAGCCGGTGCTCCGGTGGCACGAGGATAAACCACGCAACCCGGCATCGGTCATGAAGCTGCTGACGACGCTCGTGGCGCTGGATTCACTCGGTCCGACCTATACCTGGAAGACAGAGGTCTACCTGCTGGGCGAGGTCAAGGGCAATACGCTGGAGGGCGACCTTCTCCTCAAAGGCTACGGCGATCCTTACCTGGTAGCGGAGCGCCTCTGGCACGTCGTGCGGTCCATACGCCGGGCCGGGATAGAAAGGATCGCGGGCGACCTGCTGCTCGACGACAGCTACTTCGATATCTCCGGCTACGACGCCGGTGCGTTCGACAACCAGCCGCTCAGGGCATACAACGTCGCGCCGAATGCGCTCATGATGAACTTCAAGGCGGTGCGCTACATCTTCCAGCCGGACCTCGCCACGTCGTCGGTAGACCTGAGCCTCGTGCCGGCGCTCGAAAACCTGCAGGTCGTCAACGAGCTGTCGCTCGCGAACGGCAGTTGCCGGGGTTACCAGCGCGGCATCACCATTACCGCGAACGAAGACGTGGACCAGATGATCTTCAGCGGCACCTTTCCCAGCGGCTGCCGCTCTTATTCGATGTACCGCACCGCGCTCAGCCACAACGAGTTCGCCTACGGTATGTTCAAGGCGTTGTGGCGCGAAGGCGGGGGCGAGTTCGCGGGCGGCTGGAAGAACGTCGTGCATGAAGAAGACGGTGCCGAGCCGTTCCTGAGTTTCGACTCACTGCCCCTCGCGGACATCATTACGCAGGTCAACAAGCACAGCAATAACGTAATGGCGCGCCAGATCCTGCTGACCCTCGCGGCCGAGGAATTCGGCCCGCCGGGCAAGCTCGAAAGCGGCCGCAAGGTGGTCAGGCAGTGGCTGGAAGACCGCAGCATGGACCTCGACGGCCTGGTTTTCGACAACGGGGCGGGGCTGTCGCGGGAGGCGCGCATCACGGCGGCACAGATGGGGACGCTCCTGCGCTACGGGTTCGAAAGTCCGTTCATGCCGGAGTTCATGTCGTCACTGTCGGTGACGGGCCTCGACGGTACCCTGCTGCGCCGCTACGCGAGAGATCCGCTAGCCGGCAGGGGCCATATCAAGACCGGCTCGCTGGACGACGTCAGCGCGATCGCTGGCTACCTGCAGGCCCGCTCGGGCACCCGCTACATCGTCGTGTCGCTGCAGAACTACGCGGGCGTGCATCGCGGCACCGGCGAGGAAGTGCAGACGGCGCTGCTCAAGTGGCTGTACGGAATGTAGGACCCGGTCACATAAATAGAGTGCTCGCCGGGTAACATAATCGCCTTTCCGTTCGCCGATGTGATCTCGAGTCGGCGCCGGGCGGGGAGAGCACATGCGATTGATTGCCGGAATTCTGCTGCTCCTGGCGCTGCCGCTGCAGGCAGCGGCGGAGACCGCATACGTTACCGACACCTTGCAACTCGGGCTGCACCGCGCCGCCGACACCAGCGACCGCGCTTTCCGCACCCTGGAGAGCGGGCAGGCGCTGGAGATACTGGAGCGGGACCGATATTACGCGCAGGTGCGCCTGCCCGACGGCACGGTCGGTTACGTGAAAGCGGCATATCTTGTCGATGCCAAGCCGGCAAAGCTGATCGTCGCCGAAACCCGCGCCGAACAGGAGCGGCTCGAGCAGGCGCTCGCCACGCTGAAGGAGCAGTTCGCCGGACCGGCAGAGACGATCAGCGCCCTGGAGGCCCAGGTCGCCGACCAGAAGGCCACCATTGACGAGAATCTCGCGCAGGTGGCGGACCTGCTCGAGCGCAACCGGGCCTATGCCGAGCGCGCGGAGCAGTACCAGTACAGCCTGCCGATGAGCTGGGTTGCTGCCGCGCTGGCCGTGTGCCTGTTCGCGGGTTTCACGGCCGGTTTGTGGTGGCTGGACTACCGCAGTCGCAAACGCCACGGGGGCGTGCGCATTTACTGAGAGCTGGAACTA
>CAZSKQ010000012.1:0-46320 GCA_964607425.1 uncultured Woeseiaceae bacterium | reverse complement strand
AACAAGTTTCTCTCACTCAGAGGACCGATGCACCCCCACCTTTGAGAAACCCGGGGTAGGCGGCATCGGAGAGCACCGCCTCGGGCTCGTAGTCTTCGTGTCCCAGCAGGTCGGGGATGTCGTACTCGTCGCCATCCTCCCGGACCTGGCAGCCGGCGGCGAAATCGCCGTGCGTCGAGGCGGCCCGGCAGATATCGAGCCGCGGATAAGCGCGGATTTCCGATACCTTCGGCAGACAGGCGGCCGGTCGAACGGTCTCGGAAGCGAGACGCGCCGGGCGGCAGGGAGTATCACAAGTTGCGGGATTGGCAATGCTCATGAGCCTGGTCCTCTTGGGTTGAGGCCAGCACAGATGCAAAAAAAAAGCGCGACCGTCCTCGGGTTTCGAGGAAGCGGTCGCGCTCTACTTTGGATACGATGCGAAACAGCCATCGTCAGCACCTTGTTTGCTGGCATGGTCAGGGCCGGTGGGGTGTTACGAGCACCCCATCGGTCCGCCTCTTATAGCACAGCTTTTTCGCCGTTGCTTAAAGAAGGATGCGGCGGCCCCCTTGGTTCCTGGTCTCGCCGGGCCGGCCGCAAGAGTTGGCCCGATCTGGCCTCGAAAGTTGCACTGAGGGCAAAATTGACCAAAATGCTCGATTTGTGAGGCTTGACGCCGACTCAAAGGGGGAAAGGCACGAAATTAGGGGCGAACCCCGTCGTGCCAACCGTTAGGCGACGGGATGCATACCACGTTGCTCTGCGGGTGAACGATCTATACGAACGGTTGAAAGCGCTGCCTGCGCCGGAAAAACCGCACGGGAATAGGGGGCCAATAGAGGAAGAGTTCCGAACCGCATAGACAAGCGAAGCCTGTCCGAGCGCAACACGCCGGAGGTGCCGCTCTCTCTGTATCGATCCCGGAGTTGAAAAGACTGAACCCCCTGGCAGGTTGCAGCTAAAAAAATGGCAAAAAGAGAAAAGAAAGATCCGAAGAAGAACAACTCCGCAAACATCGGCTATGAAGCACAACTCTGGCAAATGGCCGACGCCTTGCGCGGATCGATGGACGCGGCCGAGTACAAACATGTCGTTCTCGGCCTCATCTTCCTCAAGTACATCTCCGATGCGTTCGAGGAGCAGCATGCCCGCCTCGACGCCGAGCGGAATCAGGGTGCCGATCCTGAGGATCCCGACGAGTACCGTGCCAACAACATCTTCTGGGTTCCGCCGGAGGCGCGATGGACGCATCTGAAGGCGCAGGCGAAGCAATCCACCGTAGGCAAACTCGTCGACGACGCCATGGCCGGGATCGAGCGCGACAACCCGGCGCTCAAGGGCGTGCTGCCCAAGGACTACGCTCGCCCTGCGCTCGACAAGACTCGTCTCGGCCAGCTGATTGACCTTATCAGCAATATTAAAGTGGGCGACGAGGAGGCCCGCGCCAAGGACGTGCTCGGTCGCGTCTACGAGTACTTCCTCTCGCAGTTCGCGAGCGCCGAGGGCAAGAAGGGCGGCGAGTTCTACACGCCGCGCTGCGTGGTCAAGCTCCTGGTCGAGATGCTCGAGCCCTACCGCGGCCGCGTGTACGACCCGTGCTGCGGCTCCTCGGGCATGTTCGTGCAGTCGGTGGAGTTCATCCGCGCCCACGCGAACGGCAACGGGAACGGCGGCAAGGCGGCTAAGGGCGCCAAGAGCGGCGCGAAGCCCGACATCTCGATCTACGGCCAGGAGTCGAACTACACCACGTGGCGCCTCGCCAAGATGAACCTTGCCATCCGCGGCATCGACGGCCAGATTGCCCACGGCGACACCTTCCATAACGACCGCCACCCCGACCTCAAGGCCGACTTCATCCTCGCCAACCCGCCCTTCAACATCTCCGACTGGGGCGGCGAGCGGCTGGCCGGCGACAAGCGCTGGCAATACGGCACGCCGCCCAAAGGCAACGCCAACTTCGCTTGGGTGCAGCACATCATCCACCACCTCGCGCCCGCGGGCGTGGCCGGCTTCGTCCTCGCCAATGGCTCGATGTCGTCCAACCAGTCGGGCGAAGGCGAGATTCGCAAGAACCTGATCGAGGCCGACCTTGTGGACTGCATGGTGGCGCTGCCGGGCCAGCTCTTCTACTCGACGCAGATCCCAGCCTGCCTGTGGTTCCTCGCGCGCGACCGCAAGAACGGCAAGTTCCGCGATCGCCGCGGCCACGTACTCTTCATCGACGCCCGCAAGGTCGGCCGCATGGTGGACCGCACCCACCGCGAGCTGACCGACGAGGACGTCGCCAGGATCGCCGACACCTACCACGCCTGGCGCGGTGAGAAGGAAGCTGGCGAGTACGCCGACGTCCCCGGCTTCTGCAAGAGCGCGACGCTCGAGGACGTGCGCAAGCACGGCCACGTACTCACGCCTGGCCGCTACGTCGGTGCCGAGGCGCAGGAGGACGACGGCGAGCCGTTCGACGAGAAGATGAAGCGCCTCGTCGCGGCGCTGCGCGAGCAGCAGGCCGAGGTCGCGAAGCTCGACGCCGCCATCGCCGCCAACCTGAGGGAGCTTGGGTATGGCGGGTGAGTGGGTTGAGACCACCTTGGGAGAGGTTATCGAGCTGAAGCGCGGGTATGACCTGCCGCAACGTGAGCGCACTCCTGGTGCGGTTCCGCTCGTGTCCTCTTCTGGTGTAACCGACTACCACTCGGAAGCCAAGGTGAAGGGCCCGGGCGTCGTAACCGGGCGATACGGAACCTTGGGAAAGGTGTTCTACGTAGGCGAGGACTTCTGGCCACTGAACACCACACTTTATGTTCGAGACTTCAAAGGGAGCGACCCCCGTTTTGTAAAGTATTTCCTCACAGGCCTCGACTACCTCGCCTACTCTGACAAGGCTGCCGTCCCGGGCCTTAATCGAAACCACCTTCACCAAGCACACATTCTTTTCCCGCCGCGCATTGCCGAACAACGCGCCATCGCCCACATTCTCGGCACGCTGGACGACAAGATCGAGCTGAACCGGCGGATGAGCGAGACGCTGGAGGCGATGGCGCGGGCGCTGTTCAAGTCGTGGTTCGTGGACTTCGACCCCGTCCGCGCCAAGGCCGAAGGCCGCGACCCCGGCCTCCCCGAGCCCCTCGCTAACCTCTTCCCCGCTCGCCTCGTCGACTCTGAACTCGGCAAGATCCCGGAGGGGTGGCAGATTGGCCCAATCCTCGACCAGGCACGGCTCATGAGCGGGGGAACGCCGAAGACTGACCGGTCCGAGTACTGGGACGGATCCATCGCATGGGCCAGCGCAAAGGACGTCTCTCAGGCGTCCGGAACGTTCCTCGTAGCGACAGAACGGACCATTACTGAGCGCGGCCTCGACGAAAGCACTACCCAGATGGTCCCAGCATTCTGCTCGGTCGTGGTCGCCCGCGGTGCAACAACTGGTCGAATGGTTCTGTTCGGCCGCGATATGGCCATGAACCAGACCTGCTACGCGCTCGTTTCGACCACCGAAACACCGTTCGCGCTGTACTGCCGGTTGCGCGCGGAGATCTACGCGCTTGTGCATGCCGCTCACGGGTCGGTGTTCGATACCATCACGACGAGTACCTTCACATCGTCGCGAATCGTTCTACCGCCAAAGGCTTTGCTGAAGGCCTTCGAGGAGCGAGCCGCACCAATCTTTCTACGTGTTCTGGAGTCCACCCGCGAGACCCGCACGCTCGTCGCCCTGCGCGACGCCCTTCTCCCCAAGCTCATCTCCGGCGAGCTACGCGTTGAGCCCTCGCAGGAGACCCGCCGACATGACTAACCCGCAGCACCCGCGCGGGTCTGAGTGGCGCAAGTGGGATTTGCACTTGCACGCCCCCGGAACGAAACAGAACGATCAGTTTGAGGCAACTGGCGGCGGTGACGCGTGGGACGAGTATTGCGGGCGCCTGCATGATTCGGACGTGCAGGCGTTCGGTATTACGGACTACTTCTCGGCGGACACCTACTTTGCGACACGCAACAAGTATAAAGAGCGCTATCCCCATTCAACGAAGGTGTTCTTTCCGAACATCGAGCTGCGGACGAACGATGTTGTTAACAAGGAGCAGGAAGAGGTCAATATTCACCTGCTCTTCAATCCGTTCCGCCCCGACCATGCCTACAAGATCAGGTCCTTTCTCGATTCGCTCAAGACGAACAAGACGGACAACGTTGGCCGACATGTAAAGGCGACAGAACTCAACTATGAGAACGACTACGCCGCGGCGACCACGACACGCGCCTTTATCCAAGGGGCTCTCGAGGACACTTACGGTAAAGGCGCCGACCTGTTGGATTGCGTCCTCATCGTCACCGCCGCGAACAATGACGGCATCCGGGCCGAACGCGGGAAGAAGCGCAAGCTGCTTATTACGGACGAGCTCGACAAGTTCAGCGATGCCTTCTTTGGCAATGCCGGGAACGTCGAATACTTCCTGAACAAAGATCGCGCCGAAGACAAGGGAGAGCACACTGAGCCGAAACCCGTGCTGTCAGGCTGCGACGCCCATTCCTTTGCTGACCTCGACGAAAAACTCGGACAGGTTGTTTCCGATACCGCTGACGGCATCGTACACGAGCCGACCTGGATCAAGGCCGACCTGACCTTCGAAGGTCTCAAGCAAATCATTTTCGAGCCGGCCAATCGCGTGTTCATCGGCGCGGAGCCGGACATCGAGCGCCGGATCCGTGAGAACAAGACACGCTATATCGAGTCACTGCATATTAATTGCGTTGAAGGTTACCGTCAGGACCAGCACGGCGCTTGGTTCTGCGACGAGAAGATTGTTCTCGGCAAGGAGCTGGTCGCGATCATCGGAAACAAGGGCAGCGGCAAGAGCGCAGTGACGGATATCATCGGTCTGCTCGGCAATAGCCACAACCAGACATCCAAGGGCCTGTCCGGTGCCAAGTCCGAGGAGTTGTTTTCATTTCTGAACAAAGAGAAGTTCCTCAAGGGTGGGTGCGCCAAGCACTTCCAAGGCGTCCTGAACTGGTACGAGGGCGAACCTGATCGGAAATTGCTAGACGCGCAAGTCGCAACGCACCTTCCCGAGAAGGTCGAATATCTGCCGCAGAAGTATCTGGAGAGAATCTGCGCGAACATCGCCGATGACGAGTTCCGGGCGACGCTCAATGAAGTCATTTTTCGCTACGTCAAGCCCCAGGATCAGCACGGAAAGGAGAATCTCGATGACTTGATCCAGTACCGCACGCAGCAGGCGCGGGAAGATATCGCTCAGAAGAAGCAGGAACTTCGTCGAGCTAACGCGAATGTCGTCGCCGTCGAGAAGAAACTGACGGAGGACTACCGCAAGGAACTAGAAGAAAAGATTAGGCTCAAGAACGAGGACCTTGAAGCGCACGCCAAGGCCAAGCCGGAGGAAAAACAGAACCCGGAGGCCAGCGCGGGAACCCCGACAACGGAATCTGCACAAGTAGACAGTCTCTCACAGCGGATCGCGGCGCTCGCGAATCAAATCACGCAACTGGAGACCGAGCGGGTTACGGTCAACGCCTCTGTCGAAGAACTTAAGCAGGTACGGCAGGCCATCGAGCGCGAGGCGGGTGCTCTGCGCGGGCTCGAGGCCAAGTATCGGGATACGCTCGGCGCCGCCGGCCTCAGCTTCGGCCAGATCGTAACGCTCACTCTTGATTACTCGGCGCTTGACGCGGTCATCGCGCAGAAGGAACAGAGATTGCGCGAGATCGAAGCGCTGCTTCTTACCGAGGACGATATCGCCGCGATGGGCGGGCCTCATGAAGCCGCGGCGCAAACGGCCCGTGACGCGGCCTGTGCCGCAAGTCTCGTGTGCCAGAAGGTAGTGCTGGAGGGGAAAAAGGCCGAGATCGTGGAACGGCTCGGCAAGCCCGCGCGCGAGTATCAGCAGTATCTCAAAGAGCTGAAGCTCTGGGAGGACCGAGAGAAGGAGTTACGCGGCGACGACCAGAATCCGAGCGTGGAGACGTTGAAAGGGCTGGAGAAGGAACTTGGCAACGTCAGCACGGACTATCCGGAACAGCTACGCGCGGCCTACGCCGAACGAGAACGGATCAGCAAGGAAGTCTTCAGCAAGAAGCGCAGCCTCACACAGTTCTATAACGCCGTCAAGCAGTCCATCGACGGCGAGATCGCCAAGTGCCGCGAGCATCTTGGCGAGTATGACATCTCTATCGACGCGGGGTTGCGGTTCAATCCGTCTTTCTTCGATGAGTTCCTGAAGTTCATAAATCAGGGCGCCCGCGGCAGCTTCCATGGGCAGGAGGATGGGCGGGCCGTGCTGCACGGATTGACTGACATCGTGAACGATTGGGAGCAAGAACAGCAAGTGTTCGCAGCACTCGCAGCGATTGTCGAGGCCCTGCACACCGACAGGCGCGAGGGCGTGTCCCCGCCGAACGCAACCCGTGACATGTTCAAGCAGATGAAAGGCCAGAGGACCGTTCAGGAGCTGTACGACTACCTCTTCGGCTTTGACTACCTGGACACGAAGTACGACCTGAAGGTCGATGGTAAAGACCTCAGCGAACTCTCGCCCGGAGAGCGCGGCGGCCTGCTGCTGATCTTCTACCTCATGTTGGACCGGCAGGACATTCCGCTCGTCATCGACCAGCCGGAGGACAATCTAGACAACAAGAGCGTCTACGAAATCCTCGTGACGTTTATCAAGCAAGCCAAGAGACGAAGGCAGATTATCCTGGTGACACACAACCCGAATCTCGCCGTCGTCGCCGATGCCGAACAGATCATTCACGTCTCGATTGACAAGAAGGACGGCAAACACGACTTCGATTTCTTTTCCGGAGCTATCGAGGACGCGCGTATAAACAAAGCAGTCGTTGATATCCTCGAAGGCACCATGCCAGCCTTTGACAATCGCCGGTTGAAATATCGAAAGCGTCAACGGGTGACTTGATGTCGTTCTTCGAGTCCACGGTCGAAGAAGCCGCCCTAGCCTGGCTCGACGCTAGCGGCTGGCAGGTTGCGCACGGGCCGGACATCGCCCCAGACATGCAAGCGACCGAGCGGATCGACTACGGCGAGGTGGCGCTTGCTCGACGCCTTCGCGACGCGCTCGCACGCCTCAACCCGGATCTGCCCGCCGACCCGCTGGAGGACGCTTTTAGCAAGCTGTCCCGTCCCGAGGGCGCGGACCTGCTCCAGCGCAACCGAGCACTGCACCGGCTGCTGGTGGACGGCGTGACAGTCGAGTATCGCGACGCCGAGGGCACGATCCACGGCGCACAGACGCGCGCGATCGACTTCGAGGACGTACGGGCAAACGACTGGCTGGCCGTGAACCAGTTTACGATCGTCGAGAACAAGCACAGCCGGCGGCCGGACGTGGTGCTGTTCGTCAACGGTCTGCCACTCGCCGTACTCGAGCTGAAGAACGCCGCCAGCGGAGACGCCACGATCTGGACCGCCTTCCAGCAGCTCCAGACCTACAAGGCCGAGGTGCCGGCGCTGTTCGCGACCAACGCCGTGCTGGTCGCGTCCGACGGCGTCGAGGCGCGCGCCGGGACGCTCACTGCCGGCCGGGAGTGGTTCAAGCCCTGGCGCACGATCTCGGGCGAGGCGGTGGCCGACGCGCACATACCTGAGCTGCAAGTCTTGATCGAGGGGCTGCTGGCGCCGCGGCGCTTCCTCGATCTGGTGCGTGACTTCATCGTGTTCGAGGACGACGGCGGCGGGCGCATCGTTAAGAAGATGGCGGGCTATCACCAGTTCCACGCCGTACGGGTGGCAGTGAGCGAGACTCTGCGCGCCGCCGAACTGGCGCGCGCGGACCAGGTGGCCGAGAGCGGCGGACGCTACGAGGCGGGGCGCAAGCCCGGCGGCAAGCCCGGTGACCGGCGCGTGGGCGTGGTCTGGCACACCCAGGGCTCGGGCAAGAGCCTGACGATGGCCTTCTACGCGGGCCGGATCATCCGCGAGCCGGCGATGGGAAACCCGACCCTGGTTGTGCTCACGGACCGCAACGACCTCGACGACCAGCTCTTCAGCACCTTTTCGCGCTGCGCGGACCTGCTGCGCCAGCCGCCCGTGCAGGCGGAGAGCCGCGCGCACCTGCGCGAGCTGCTCGCAGTGGAAGCGGGCGGCGTGGTCTTCACGACCATCCACAAGTTCTTCCCCGAGGAGAAGGGCGACCGCCACCCGACGGTTTCCGACCGGCGCAACATCGTGGTGATCGCCGACGAGGCGCACCGCAGCCAGTATGACTTCATCGACGGCTTCGCGCGCCACATGCGGGACGCGCTACCACATGCCTCGTTCATCGGATTCACAGGCACACCTATCGAGCTGCAGGACGCCAACACCCGCGCCGTCTTCGGCGACTACATCAGCGTCTACGACATCCAGCGCGCGGTCGAGGATGGCGCCACGGTACCGATCTACTACGAGAGCCGCCTGGCCAAGCTGGCGCTCGATGAGGCCGAGCGGCCGAGGATCGACCCCGACTTCGAGGAGGCGACCGAGGGCGAAGAAGTCGAACGCAAGGAAAAGCTCAAGTCAAAGTGGGCTCAGCTCGAGGCCGTGGTGGGTTCGCGCAAGCGTCTCGAGGTCGTGGCACGCGACATCGTGGAGCACTTCGAGAAGCGCCTCGAAGCGATGGACGGCAAGGCGATGGTCGTATGCATGAGCCGGCGCATCTGTGTCGAGCTCCACGCCGAGATCCTCAAGCTGCGGCCGGAATGGGCGGGCGAGGAAGACGATCAGGGCGCGATCAAGGTGGTCATGACCGGATCGGCCTCCGATCCCGCGCACTGGCAGCCCCATATCCGCAACAAGTCCCGGCGCGAAGCGCTGGCCAACCGATTCCGGGATCCCACCGATCCGCTGCGGATGGTGCTGGTACGCGACATGTGGCTCACCGGCTTCGACGCCCCGAGCCTGCACACCATGTACATCGACAAGCCCATGCGCGGCCACGGGCTGATGCAGGCCATCGCGCGCGTGAACCGCGTCTTCAAGGACAAGCCGGGCGGGCTTGTGGTCGACTACCTCGGACTCGCGCACGAGCTGAAGCGGGCGCTCGCGACATATACGGAAAGCGGCGGCACGGGGCGGACAGCGCTCGACCAGGAGGAGGCCGTGGCCGTAATGCTGGAGAAGTACGAGGTCTGCAGCGGGCTCTTCCATGGGTTCGACCGGACGAAGTGGACGACCGGCACGCCGCAGGAGCGGCTCGGACTCTTGCCGGCGGGCCAGGAGCACATCCTCGCCCAGGAGGATGGCAAGGACCGTTGCATCCGCGCAGTGCGGGAGCTGTCCCAAGCGTTCGCGCTGGCGGTGCCGCACGAGGAGGCGCTCCGCATCCGAGACGACGTGGCCTTCTTCCAGGCGGTGCAGGCAGTGCTCGCCAAGCGGGCTCCGGCCGATGCCAAGCCGGAGGAGGACCTCGATCACGCGGTTCGCCAGATTATTTCTCGCGCTGTAGCCCCGGAAGGCGTCGTAGACATCTTCGCTGCCGCGGGGCTTGAGAAACCAGACATCTCGATCCTCTCGGACGAGTTCCTGGCGGAGGTGCGTGGCATGCCGCAGCGGAACTTGGCCGTCGAGTTACTACAGAAGCTGCTGAAGGGCGAGCTGACGAAGCGCCGGCGCAAGAACGTCGTCCAAGCCCGTTCCTTCGCCGAGATGCTGGAGCAGACCTTGCGCCGTTACCAGAACCGGGCTATTCAGGCAGCGCAGGTGATCGAAGAGCTGATCCAGCTCGCGAAGGAGATGCGCGAAGCGAACGCTCGCGGCGAGGAGTTGGGGCTCACTGAGGACGAGCTCGCTTTCTATGATGCGCTAGAGACGAACGACAGCGCAGTTAAGGTGCTGGGCGACGATACGCTGCGAGGGATTGCACGCGAGCTGGTCGAGATTGTCCGTAACAACGTGACCATAGACTGGACGCTGCGTGAGAACGTGCGCGCCCAGCTCCGGGTCCTGGTCAAGCGCATCCTGCGGAAGCACGGTTATCCGCCGGATAAGCAGGAAAAGGCGACGCAGACGGTGCTCGAGCAAGCCGAACTGCTTTCGCAGGAATGGGTAACTGCTTAGAGATCTCATCTTGCTGCCAAGAAGGGAACGAGCACGCCGCCGGAACTAAGCAAAAAAAGGAGGCGGTTTCTGGAATGACGACGACCGCTAGATTTGAGCTACAACGACGAAAACAACTCCATGCGCTATTTACAAAGAAGCGACTAGTCACTCTTTGGAGAAAGTTGGTCCGGCAGCAGCTTCGAAAGCTCGAAATCACTGACCTTCATGACTACTACGACTTCAACGTCAATATAGAAGAGCGCGCACTGGAAATAATCGAAAAGATCGATGCTGGTCTCTATAGAGCCGAGTCACCATTAATCTATCGGGTGGAGAAGAAGATGGGCATTTGCCGGCACATGCTCGTCCCTTCCCCTAGTGATGCATTGGTTTTCCAGATCCTAACTGACGAACTCCATGAACAACTAGTCAAACGACAACCATCACCGAACGCATACTACAGTCGCGATCGCCATAGCATACCGCTGCCCCACGCCGTCCCAGAAGCAAAGAGCTACCCTTGGTTCGTTCTCTGGCCGAAGTTCCAAGAAGATATCTGGGGATTCTCAAGATCACACAAATACTTGGTTACAACGGATCTCTCAAACTATTACGACAATATCGGGCTCCGGGAACTTCGTCACGTCATTTCCGCTCTCGCAGAGACGCAAGAAGTATATCTCGACCTCCTATTCTCGCTCATTGAGGACTTGTCGTGGTCGCCAGACTATTTGCCACGATCACACAAGGGACTGCCGACAATCAATATTGAAGCACCTAGGCTGCTAGCGCACGCGTTACTATTTGAAGTCGACTATGTGCTCAAAAGAAGGACAAGAGATAGCTTTGTAAGATGGATGGATGATATCAACTTTGGAATCGACTCAAAGCGAAAGGCGCATGTTGTACTTGGCGAGCTAAATGACGTGCTGAAGAGCAGAGGTTTGGCTCTAAATCTGGCAAAGACAGAGATAATTGCGTCTAACGAGGCTGCTAATCATTTCTTGTTTCGAGAAAACAAGGTTCTGACAACCAATATTGACAAAGCAAGAAGGTTAAAAACGCCGGCGGCGAGAGACCGGCATGCTAGGAAGGCGGCTCGAGAATTTTATTCGCACCTTAGAACGTGTGAAGCTCGGAATAGAGATAAGCTGACAAAACGATACTTTACGCTATTCCGATCGCTTAAGACCCCGCGCCCTCTCAAAAAGGGAGTGGATATTTTCTTGGAGAGCCCCGGCATTCGATCCAGCGTTCTCTACTACATTCCGAGCATTCCCTTCACAAAGCCAGCAGGCAGAGAGATTCTACGGCTCGTTGATGACTTAACCTATTTTGATGATGTCACAATGTTTCAGTTGACCGGCGCCATCGTCGCTTGGGCTGTGCCACCAGACTATAGAGGCAGGTGGTTTATATCGGAGCTCGCTGGGAAGTTGCGCACATTCAAAACACCCTTTGGTTGGTTGTGCTTGGTCAATCTATTGTCGAAATATGGTGAACCACACGAAGTCATGACGGCCGTAGCGAATTTGAGGAAATTCGATGTAAGAGATGGTTTTTTCCACCGGCAAGCGATGGCCGCGCTTACGAGAGCCGTCGGGATCAATAGCCGCGTCGTTCGGCGACAATGGAACGAGGAGATAGCCAAGGGTCATGCTGACTCGAAGTCTGTGGCGAGCAACCTGAAGCTATTGCTTGACAGTCCCTTCCCGGCTAAATCACATAGACTTTACAAGTACCTGTTCCCGGACAAGAAGCAAACCCCCTATCCTCTGCCCAAGTTTTTAATACTTTGCCTCCTGGCTAAATCCGATGCGGACAGGAGCGTAACAAAGAAGCGGCCGGAGCTAGACACGCACGTCGGAGATCCGTGGTTTCGACTATGGTTGGGTGGAATTAATCCGCTGTGGGCCTGACGATTTATCGTGCTCGGTGGAATTTACTGCTTCCGTGGTGAGTCAGGGGAGGCGGACTGGAAGTCCAAGCCAAGTGAAAACGACGTTGGGACCCGATGGCTGACTTGAAACATCTCGACAGAAGGCTTTTGGAAGACCTGCTGGGTATGGGCGGCGGCTGGGTACTCGACTTCAGCGATGCGTCCTACGCAACCTTCTTCAGGGACTTCAATATCGATATCGAGCGGCAGGAGTACCATAAAAACGGCCGTTCGAAGGCCAAGCGCATGAGGGCCTTCTGGGAGCTCGGCTCCGACACGCAAGTCGGCCGTGTCCTCGAAGGCTTGTTTCAGTACATTGAGGCGATGAACCCGCAGGGCGCTGGTGGTCCGGTGGAGGAAAAGCACTGGGCGATCGTTCACCGGCTGCTTGGACAAAGGAGGGAGCAGCCTCAGGTCGCCCATACTGAAAAACAGTTTCTCGAACTTGAATTCGGAAAACTTGACCTGTCGCGGCTGTCGCTTGGGGCGGGTATCGAGGAGACGATCAAGCAACGCATTGAGGAGATCAAGGATTGCCTGGTCAATGAGATCCCGCTCGCCGCGGTACTGTTGAGCGGCAGTACACTTGAAGGTCTGCTGCTCAATGCCGCCCTCAGAAATCCGCAATCGTTTAATACCTCCAATGCCGCGCCGCAGGCGGAGGGCAAGGTGAGGCCGTTTCAGGACTGGACGCTCGCCGACTTTATCAACGTTGCATACGAGACCGGGATTATCAGCCTCGATGTGAAGAAGTACTCGCATGCGCTCCGCGATTTCAGGAACTACATTCATCCATTCCAGCAAGCTTCCGCGCAATTCAATCCCGACCCCTATACAGCAAAAATATCCTGGCAGGTTCTGCGGGCGGCGATTGCCGACCTGACTAGGCAGAGGAAGAGATGAGGGACAAGCGTTTATGAGAGTCGAGCGTCACCAACGGGACTATTGTGGCGATCAAGCACGGAGGCTTGATCGTGCTACCTGATATAGGCCGAAACCCAAGTCTAAAAAGGCGGAGGCAATAATACGAGGCATTAAGTGGTGCGAGTGCTAATAGACACAAAACACAGGCGATGCTCATCGCGGGTCTCAGCTGGTCAGACGTCACGGAGCCGACTCGATGGGCAAGGCGCACGGTTCCGCACAAATAGGACCACTAATCCGCGTGTCGAACGCGCGAAAGTCGCGTGCCCCGGTTCCGCACGGTCGTGCACGGTGATGAAAACTTGAGCAACGGGCGCCCCGGTAACTAGTTGAAATTAAAAGCTAAATCAAACACTTACAGGCGGTCTGAAAATCCGCGTGTCGGCTGTCTCGGTTCTGCCCCGGCGGCAATATTGCCAAAGACTTACGCTATTCTCGGAGCTCTGTTTGCGCACTCTTGCGTGAATCTTGCGCGAGCTTGGCCAGAAAACCCCGCGACGCCTGCGAGCCGATTCTGCGGCTGAACACGCCTTCGATCCACGCCGCTATCGAGAAATGCTAAAGTCCCTTCAACGCAATAAGAGGCGTCCCGAAGATGCCCTCGAAAGTCGGCTGGCTCGACTACTCAGAAAATGAGCGCCGCAAGGCACTCGATGTCATAGATCTCTTTCGCGAGCAGGACACTCGTGATGAGCTCGGCATCGGCACGGTCCGGGATGCGCTCGGAGATGCGCTCTTCCCAGGGCTGAGCACGATTCAGACTCGAGCCCGCTATTTCCTGTTCGTTCCCTGGATTTACCTCGATTTGGAAGCCCAGAAGACAGCGTCGCGCCACGTCGCGCTCGCTGCACGTCGGAAGGAGATCGAGTTGGTCCGGGAGCTGTTGAAATCCTCCGATCACGAAGGGCTGATCGGGCGGCTGGTTGTCGGCAGGCTGCAGCGACTGCCAAGCTCGATCTACTGGCAAGGGCTTCGCGTTCTCGGAGTGCGGCAGTTCTCCGGTTCGCTCGAGCAGTACCATCGCTCGCTGGATGACTTCTACAGCGGGCGGCAGCTTCGCTTGCAGAGCGAGGACGGCATCGTCGAGCTCTTTCGTCCCAAGGCGAACTGGCACGAAGGCCTCCCGCCCGCGCCTGAGGGTTTTCCCGTGGGCGCCGATTTTCATCTGCGAGCTGCAGAGGCGGAATACCTTCGGCAGCAGCTGATGGCCCATGTACCGGGCACCTTCCTGAGCTTGCTCGTCGACCGCGGCGAGTGGTGGGAACCGACGGACTTCCCCTGGCAGCATCCGCAATGCGGGGAGTGCAGCGGGAGAATTCAGGAAACATTGCGTCATGCACGGCTTTTTTCGCTGGCGTTGTGGGGCGCTGCCCTGTTCTACAACCGCATGCTGGCCGAAAGGCACATTAAAACCGGCTCCGACGGACAAACAGGCGAGCTGGCCGGGCGCTACCGCAAGCGATTGACGGACTGGTTTGATGCGGTCGCCGCAGGCGGTGCGGAACTGGCGCAATGGAGTGAGGCGCGACAGGACTTCTGGAGTGTCATCGAGCGGATCAATCCACGGGTACCCAAGAGCACCGTACGGTTTGTCAATGCCTGGCTTGACATCGCGTCGGAAATTGGGCGTATCGAAGAGCTGCTGGGAAGCGCTGCCGCACGAGATCTGATTCGAAATCGCGAGCGGCGCCTGAAGGGACGACGTGCGCGCCTCGAAAATCCGCGCGCCTTGGAGATGTGGAGCGGAGCGGCCGGGGTGGCGCGGCTGTCGTACCGATGGCCGCAAGTTCAGGTGATCGTCAAGGATATCCTGGAGGGCTTGGGCCGCGGGGTCCGTCGTGCTTGATCCGAAACAGCGGACGCTGCTTCTTGAAGCGCTGCGGCCGCCTGCCGGTTATCAGCTCGATCTGGCGGTCGGCACGACCTTTACGCTCGACCTGATGACGCTGCTTACGGCGCCGCTGGCATTTACCTTCTTCGACTGGGAGGATCAGGAAGGCAGGCCAACGGCGGATCCGAATGCGCTGCTCGAGGCCATTCGTCGCCACGCCGATCGCATCCATATCTTCTGTGAGATCGGACAGATCGCCGTTCCGCCGAGAGACCAGTTGCTGCTCGCTTATCTTGAGCCCTGTGTGCACGAGGTGCGCGCTCCCCGGGAGGGAGGGCTCTTTCATCCGAAGATCTGGCTGTTGCGCTACAGCGAGGGATCAAAGCCGCCGCAGTACCGCCTGCTTTGCGCCAGTCGCAATCTGACGTTTGACCGGGCATGGGACACGTTGGTTGTGCTCGATGGCAGCCCGGGGGAGGGCGTACAGCCACGAAACCAACCGCTGGTGCGGTTCATCGAGAGCCTGCCGGGACTGACCGTGCGGGAGCTGCCTGGCGAAACTGCGGAAGCAATCAAGTCGCTGGCGCGGGAGGTTTCCAGAGCGGTATTCGTTGCGCCGGACGGGGTCGACGAGTTGCGGTTCTGGCCGCTCGGACTGCCGGGCCTGCCAAGTTGGCCGTTTCCGCAGCGATCCGATCGGGGGCTGGTGATGTCACCCTTCCTCGGAGCGGAGTTGTTGGCGCGGCTGTGCGCTTCAGGGGAGCAGACGCTCGTCTCCCGGCTCGAGGCGCTCGACACGATCGGGGCCGCTCAGCTCAACGGCTACAAGGCCTATGCATTCAGCGACGGCGCAGACCTGGAGCCGGAAACTGAGGCCGAGGACGTGGGCGGGTTGATGGAAGGAAATAATATCCTGACCGGACTGCACGCGAAGCTCTTCGCCTTCGATACCGACGGCCAGGGGCGGGTCTGGACCGGTTCGGCGAATGCCACGCAGGCAGCGTTCTCGCAAAACGTCGAGTTCCTCGTCGAGCTACGCGGTGACAGCGGGCGAATCGGGGTGGAGGCCATACTGCAGGCGCCGGAAAAGGGCCGAAGCGTGCTACTCGATCTGCTCGAGCACTACACGCCCAGGACTGAGCCCGTCAGCGTTGAAGAAGAGACGGGCCTCGCCCGGGCGCTGACTCGCCTGCGCCATGCGCTTGTCGACGCCGAACTCTCGGTCGTTGCGAGTACTGGGTCCGAAGGTGAACGCTTCGACATGGAAGTCAGGGCGGGCGCCCCATTCGATATTGGAGACCTCCCAGCGAAGCTGCGCATCTGGCCGATCACACTCCCGCGCGAAGCATCGGCCCAGGCGTGCGAGTGGCAGGACCGCCGGCTCGTGCCAGTGCACTTCAGGCACGTCTCCTTTACAGCCCTGACCTCGTTCTTCGCCTTCGAGGTAGAGATCGCGCTCGGCGACCGCAAGCATGAAAGTCGATTTGTGCTGAACCTGCCCGCAAGCGGCTTTCCGCAAAATCGGCGCGAGCGGCTGCTGCGCCATCTGCTGAAAAGCCCGGAACAGGTGATGCGCTATCTGCTTCTCCTGCTCGCTGCCGATGGAGCACTATCGGTAGAGGATTTCGGCCAGGTCGGAAAAGGGCGCTGGGGCAATGGGAAAAGCTTCCAACCGAATTTGCCGATGCTGGAATCACTGGTGCAGACACTCTATCGCGATCCTGGCAAGCTCGATCAGGTGGCGAATTTTCTTGCGGAACTCTCCAGCACCGAAGAGGGCCGGCAGCTCTTGCCGGATGATCTCGATCTGATCTGGCAGCCGATCTGGCAGGCCCGGGAGGCGCTGCGAAATGGTGGATAGCAGCGAGCTCCCCGACCTGCAGGCGATCGATCGAGGGCTGAAGGACTTTCAGCAGCACACGGCGATCGCGGCGTTCGAGCAGCTCTATCAGCGCGAGGCGTCAAGCCGCCGCTTTCTGATCGCCGACGAGGTGGGGCTCGGAAAAACGCTGATCGCGCGGGCCGTGATTGCCCGTGCGTTGCACCACCTGTGGCGCCAAGTGCGCCGGATCGACGTCCTCTATATCTGCTCCAATGCTGATATTGCCCGTCAGAACATCAAACGCCTGAATGTGCTGGGCCGCGAAGACGCGGCATTGCCGACGCGCATCACGCTGCTGCCCATTCAGCTTCCGGATCTCGAGAAACACCGGATCAACTTCATCTCGCTGACGCCCTCGACTTCGTTCGACCTGAAAAGCAATCTCGGCCGGCAGCGCGAGCGAATTCTGCTCTATTGGCTCCTGCAACCGGTATGGAAGTTCTCCGGGCGAGCGCCGATGAACGTCTTTCAGGGCGGGGCGACGGCCGAGCACTTTCGACGCAAACTCACAGATTTTCCGGCCCGGTTCCCAATCGAGCGCACAGTCCAGAAAGCGTTTCGCAGTGCACTGCAGGAGCGCATTTGTCGCGAACGAAGCCAGGGCGAGCGGACTTTGCGACAGCGATTCAAGTGGCTCTGCGAACAATTTCACCGGCAGAACGCCCGCAGCATCACCCGGGAGGCGAAACAAGAGCGCTCGCGCTTTATCGGTGACCTGCGCAACCTGCTGGCCGAGAGCTGTGTGCAGGTCCTTGAGCCCGATCTCATCATCCTCGATGAGTTTCAGCGCTTCAAGCACCTGCTGACCGACGCAGATGATGCCAGTCTGCTTGCGAAGAAGCTATTCGCGTATTCCGATGAAACGAGCAACGTCCGCGTTCTCTTGCTCTCGGCCACTCCGTACAAGATGTATACGCTGTCGGAAGAGAGTGAGACGGATGACCACTATAGCGACTTCATCGCGACATTGGGGTTTCTGTTCAACGATTCGCGAAGGACCCAGGAGTTCCAGGTGCTGCTGCGTGAGTTCCGCCATGAGGTGCTGCGTCTGGATGGTGGTGCCACGGACAGGCTCGAGGAGATCAAGGCCGCAATGGAGACGCGGCTCAGGACGGTAATGGCGCGAACAGAGAGGCTCGCCGTCTCGAGCGATCGCGACGGCATGCTGACGGAGATCGCGCCTCGGGATGTGCAGCTGGCGCCGGAAGATCTGCTGGCTTACTGCGAGCTGCAACGGGTGGCCCACGAGCTGGCCTTGCCGGATACCACAGAGTACTGGAAGTCCTCCTCCTATCTGCTGAATTTCATGGAGGACTACAAGCTCAAGCAGTCGTTCCGCGATGCACTGACGGACGGCGCCAGGCGCGCTGCGCTGTCCCGCGCGCTCACTGGCGCACGCCATCTGCTGCTGTCCTGGCAGGCTATCGAACAATATCGCCGCATTGACCCACGCAATGCGAGGTTGCGCGGACTGCTGAACCAGACAGTTGAAAGCGAATGGTGGAAGCTGCTCTGGTTACCGCCCGCTCTGCCGTACTATCCGTTGGAAGGTCCGTTTGCCGAGCTCGCGTCGATCCGCCTGACCAAGCGGCTGGTCTTCTCGAGCTGGCGCGTCGTGCCCAAAGTCATTTCGACAATATTGAGCTTCGAGGCCGAGCGGCGCGCGGTCCAGCTTCAAGACGCACAGGCCGTCAATACGCCGGAAGAACGCGAAAAGCGCGCCTTTCAACTCTTGCGCATTACGGTACAAGCCGGACGGCTGACGGGAATGCCGGTGCTGGCGCTGATGTATCCCTCGACTGTCCTCACACAAGACTACGATCCGCTGGCCCTGACACGCGCCTGGAAGGGCGAGGAGCCGATTTCGCTCGCAAGCCTGCGACGAGCGATCGTGACAGATCTATCCAGACGCCTGCTGCCGATCGTCGCTTCGTATACCGGCGATGGCCGCATCGACGAGCAGTGGTACTGGGCGGCTCCGATTCTCCTGGATGCCCACTATGAACCGGAAGCAACGGCGGACTGGTTTGCGTCCGAGGATCTGGCAAGCCGCTGGAGCGGCGGGGAGGGCGGCCCCGATCACGCCTGGGTGGAGCACGTGCAGCGGGCTCGGGACGCCGCCAGGGGCCGGCTCGAGCTCGGCCGGCCACCGGAGGATCTGGCGCACGTGCTGGCCGATCTCGCGCTGGCGGGGCCGGCGATCTGCACCCTTCGCGCCTTCGGCCGAGCCACCACGAGCACGATCGGCCGCAATCCGGTAGCGCGCACGGCGGCGGCTGCAACCGGCTGGGCATTCCGCAGCCTGTTCAACCGGCCCGAAGTGGCTTCACTGCTGCGCGGACTGAAACCACTCGAGCCTTACTGGCGGCGCATCCTCGACTACTGTGCCGAAGGCGGTCTGCAGGCTGTCATGGACGAGTACGTCCATGTGCTGAAGGACTCGCGCGGCCTGCTGGCGGGACTATCTGACAACGGCTATGACGAGCTCGCGCAGTCGATCAGCGAAGCCCTGACCATGCGCGCGTCGGTATTGGCAGTCGATGACATACGGGTGGCCGATGGACGTTTGCTGGATCCGATCACACAGCGGTTTCCATCCAGATTCGCCATGCCGTTCGGCCGATACAAGGACGATGAGGGCGTCGATACCGTGCCTTCACGGGGGCAGAAAGTGCGCGAAGCCTTCAACTCGCCATTCTGGCCGTTCGTGCTCACCTCCACGTCGGTCGGTCAGGAGGGACTCGATTTCCACTGGTACTGCCATGCCGTCGTGCATTGGAATCTGCCCGCCAACCCGGTGGATCTGGAGCAGCGAGAGGGGCGGGTACATCGCTATAAGGGGCATGCGGTGCGGAAGAATCTGGCCGCGAGGCATGCGCACGCCGTTTTTGAGTCGGCCGGCAAGGATCCCTGGGACATCGTGTTCGACCAGGGACGCAAGACTCGTCGCGACGGTGAGAGCGACCTCGTGCCGTTCTGGATTTATCCACTCGACAATGGGGCGAAGATCGAACGCTACGTTCCGTCCTTGCCGCTGACACGCGATCGGCAGCTGTTGGAGGCCTTGCGCCGGTCTTTGGCGGTCTATCGCATGGTGTTCGGCCAACCCCGGCAGGAGGACCTGGTTCGTTATTTACTGCGTTATGTTCCGCAGGAGGAGTTGCACAGCCTGGTGGAGCGGTTGCGAATCGATCTGACTCCCCCATCAGGAAACGTTCGGATTTCAACTCTTGAGATCAACTGATGTCTGAGAAAGCAGGCGCTCTGAACCTCGTGCTCCGCGCTGCGGAATTCGCCGCGCGCAAACACAGAGACCAACGCCGCAAGGACGCTGACGCCTCGCCCTACGTGAATCACCCCATCGCACTGGCGCGAATCCTGAGCGAGGAAGGCGGCATTCACGACCCTATCGTGCTCGCGGCCGCGCTGCTTCACGACACGATCGAGGATACGGAGACGTCGTATCGGGAGCTGCGCGGCGAGTTCGGCGCGGAGGTCGCCGACATCGTGGCCGAAGTCACGGACACGAAGTGGCTCGGGAAAGCTGCGCGCAAGCAGATCCAGGTGAGCAGGGCCGCAAGGTCCAGCCATCGCGCCAAGCTGGTCAAGATGGCCGACAAGATCGCTAACCTGCGCGACATCATCTCACGCCCGCCCGCCGACTGGACGGACGAGCGCAAGCGCCAATATTTCGACTGGGCCAAGAGCATCGTCGATCGGTTGCGCGGCACAAACGAGCGACTGGAGAAACGATTTGATGCGTTGTACCGGCAGCTGCCAGTGCTGCTGGCCCAGAGAGCCGATCCGAAGGCGGCTGGCGAGCATCGCCCGACGCGCGCATATGCGCCGTTGATAGAGCACCTGAGCAAACACGAAACCGCAAATCTTGCCCTTTCGTTCATCCAGATCGAACGGATCATGCAGCGCCCGCTCCCGCCAAGTGCGCGCCGTTTTCCGGCGTTCTGGTCCCGTGGCAATCACACCGGCCAGCAGCTGCTTGCAGGCGGCTGGCAGGCGTCGCTACGACCGCGCGAGCAGCGGGTCATGTTCCGGCGCATCAAGTCATCGGGCGGCCAGCAGCCATCGCCGGCATCAGAGCCTGACGGCAAGACATTGGGGCGCGTGCCGGACCTGATTCTCGTTGGCTGCGTCAAGTCCAAGCGCCGGGGGAGGCACCGAGCCGACGCGCTCTACACGTCGGCGCTGTTCCATGGTCGCGCGGGCTACGCGCGCTCCACAGGCAAGCCGTGGTACGTGCTGTCTGCTGAACACGGCCTGCTCGCGCCCGACGACGTCATCGAGTATTACGACGTCGCCTTGAACGAGTTACCTGTGAGAGCGCGGCGAGACTGGAGCCGCCGCGTCCTCGAGCAGATCGATGACCGTATCGGCCCGGTGAAGGGCAAAGTGGTCGAGATTCACGCCGGCAAGGCGTACCGCGACCACGGGCTCGTGCAGGGCCTTACCGCACGGGGTGCCACTGTAACCGCGCCCCTGGCCGATCTGCGCCAAGGCCAGCAGCTTGCATGGTATGCAGCGGGGCAAGGCGCGCGCGGTGCTGCGGATCGTCTTTCCGATGCAAAACGCGAGTCCGCCCATTCGGATGCCGCATTGTCGATATCGCCGGACCGTGTGCGCGCGATCGTTCATCGTCTCACCGATGAGTTCACCAGCAGTGGGTTCGACCTCTCGCGCAGGGAAGGTGCGCCGGCATGCGGTTGGCATGGTATCCCGGAGATCAGGATGGCTGCTGCGCTGCGCGCACGAGGCATGAGCGATCGGGATCTGCGCATCGTGCTGACGCTGGGCGTGGCCATGGACCGGGCAAGGGATGCTGATCGCTTGTGGGACTGCGTGCTTCGACTGGTTGAGAAGCATCCCTGGGCGCTCGATCCGGTGACGGTTGCCTCGGCCAACCGCAACAGGCTTGGTGCCGCGCTTGCCGAGACCGGGGTGAGCCAGCGCCACGGTCCGGACACGCGGGCCTGGCAGCGCATCGCAGCGGCGATGATTCGGCCGGAAGCGCCGCAAGCATTCCGCGAAGTCATCGATACCGGCCAAGGTACATACACGGCGCTGCTCGAAGCTTTGAGCGATGTCGGCTCGTCTGGTGAGCCCTGGTTTCCGTTGCTCCGTGGGCCGAAGATTTCACTCGTGTGGATCCGCATGCTGGCCGAACCTGGCGGCGCGAACATTTCCGGGCTCAACGCGATGCCGGTTGCCGTCGACGCGCAGGTCCGCAAGGTCACCGAGTATCTCGGGGTGACGTGCACGGGTGGTCAATCGCTCGCGAGCGCACGTTCCACGATCAAGGCGGCGTGGCAAGCAGCGGCGGATGCCGCCGTCGGGCCGACGCACCTGGCCGGGACGGCTGCGGCGCTGGATCCGGCTATCTGGTTCCTGGGCAAATGGGGTTGTACGTATTGCGAAGCCGAGGGAGCACGATCGCCTATCGCAGCCGTCTGCTCCGAATGCCGGTTCGAGTCGGTATTTCGAGGAGGGATGGATGCCTGATGTATTCGACTCCGACGATTCCGTCTATCTGGAATGGCTTACTGCACACCCGAAGGGATTTGTGATCAACACGCGTCGGCGCGGTGATCCAGAGTACATCGTTCTGCATCGCGCAACATGCCGGACCATCAGTCGTCCGACCGGGGAAGCTACTCCGGGTGGTTTCACGGAGCGAAGCTACATCAAGATTTGTGCCGGCAGCGTCGAGGAGCTCAGACGCTGGGCCCGCGCTTCGGGGCGACCTGACGGATCGTTCTCGAACGCGTGCGGGTTTTGCCGGCCTTTATAAGTAACGGCAGTGCAAGGTCGGCCCTGTGGTCCAGAGACCAGTATTTGAGATCTGAGCCGTTCGATCGACTTCAGGCTCGAGCTTACCGTCGTCCAATGTCCCTGACCGAGGTTGGCGTGCATCAGCCGTGCACCATTAATCCGCGTGTCGAACGCGCAAAAGTCGCGTGCCCCGGCTCCGCACGGTCCTGCACGGTGATGAAAACCTGAGCAACGGGCATCCCGGTAACTGGTTGAAATAGAACGCGAAATCAAACACTTACATGCAGTCCGAAAAGATTGATTGAGCAGTGGTTCTGCGAGGCCTTAACAGGTGTTCGCCGCCTGCTGAAGCGCCACAACTGCCCGATGGCGCTTCACGCGGTAAAAACCCTCTTTCTCGGAAGTATTGCCAGCCCAACGGTCGAGACCCGCCCGCTGCAGGTCGTCGAGCGCTTGTGGGGCGGCGAGTTGCCGGAATTCGGATCCTTGGACGAAGCCAACGAGCTGGTCGATGCGCTGATCAATGGCCTGTGGAACCGCCTGACCCGGCATCAAAGTCGAAAGCACCCGTTCCGACTGACCCCGTTAAGGCCGCCAGAAGACAAGGAGACAATCAGGAAATTTGCGCAAACCCCGGTTGAGGAACTTGAAGGCTTCGTCAACGGCCTGTTCGGTGACGAGGAGGCACTGGAGCTGCCGGAGAGCGCCCATGTTGCCGTCAGGAACCTGGGTGATGTCCGATCATTCTTTCTCGGCTTCGTTCAGTTCGCTGACGATCACGAGACGGTCGAAGCGGTCAAAGAAGCGGACGGTAAAATGCAGCAGCTCTCCATCATCGGTGGCAAGGAGATCAATGCCGTCATGCTGAGCTGCGTCCGCGCACGCCGCGCCACACTGGATACAATGCGCGGGACGACACCTCGCTGGCACTAGTAATAGCTCCCGTTTCTGCGACGCCGAAGTAAGTCGTCGTGCCGAATGAGGCGGCACACCAGGCCGAAAAGCGGGATTAAGCGGCCAAAGCCTTCAGCACCGACTTCGTGACGCTTGCAATGCGACGTTTGCCCGGTGTTACGCTTCGGCGACGACGCGGCGCACACGACCATGAAACTCCACATCCTGAGCGATCTGCACACCGAATTCGCGGACTTCGTGCCACCCGAAACGAATGCCGAAGCGGTGATTCTTGCAGGCGACATTGGTGTGGGCGTGGAGGGTATGCGCTGGCGGCGCGCCACTTTCCCGTTAGGCCTGTCATCTACGTTCCCGGCAATCACGAGTTCTACGGCCATGACATCGACCTGACCGCGGAGCTCGACGCGGCAGCGCCGGACAACATCACTCTATTGAGTGACGATGTTCTGGTTCTGGACGGCGTCCGCTTCCTTGGCAGCACGCTTTGGACTGACTTCAAGCTGCACGGGGAAGGTGAAGCCTGGTTTGCCCGCGAACGCGCCAGGCAGTCCATGAACGACTTCTTCCGCATCAGACAGGGCGGGCACACGTTTCGGCCGGAGGATTCGGTCGTGCTTCACGAGGCGAGCCGGGCATGGCTCGAGCGCCAGCTCGAGCAGGCTTTCGACGGCCCGACCGTTGTTATCACGCATCATCTGCCTGCGTTGAAGTCCGTTGCGCCGCGCTACGCGAACGATGCCCTGAACCCGGCATTCGCGAGCCGCCTCGAAGGCCTGATTGACGAGTATCAGCCGGCACTTTGGATTCACGGCCATACCCACGATGCCTGTGATTATGAGCTGTTCCGAACCCGGGTCGTCTGCAATCCGCGGGGGTATCCGGGAGAGTACGGCCATGCCGGCTTCAAACCTGATCTCACCGTGACCGTCTAACGTACACGTCGTCGGGTAGACTTTTGCGCTTCAACCCCGACGCGGATTCATAGGAAGCACGACGAGGAAGTCATGTTCATCTGCGCCGCCGGCGACATCCATGGAGCCATGGATCGTCTCTACGAGGACGTCCTCGCCTTCGAGGAGTCGCTGGGCGTGCGCTTTAATTACGTGCTTCACGTCGGCGATTTTGGCATCTGGCCCGATCCCGACCGGGTCGACAAGGCGACGCGTAATCACGACGGCGCGGGGGATTTCCCGGTCTGGTTCGCCGAGAATCGTGCAGCTCCTCGCGCCACGGTTTTCATAAAGGGGAATCACGAAGACTTCGTCTGGCTCGACGAGCAGCTCAAGGCCGGTCGGCGCGCGATTCTACCGGGCCTGACATATCTGCCGAGTGGCGACGTCATCGATATCGGCGAAGACCGCGAGCGGATCCGCATTGGCGGTATCGGCGGGTGTCACGGTCCATCCAACTACGAGCGTCGCTCTCGTGATCTACAGGGACTGGCCAAGCGTCACTTCACGCAGGACGAGTGCGAGCGCATGAGCAGCCACGGCGGCGTCGACGTGCTCCTCCTTCATGATGCTCCCGCCGGGGTCGAGTTGACTTGGAGACGCAAGGACGGCTCCGTCCGTCGCCGGTACCGGAGCGAGGCGGAAGGGCTCGCCCAGGCGGTTGCCCGCGCCCGCCCGCGGGTCTGCTTTTTCGGCCATCACCACACTCGGCTCGACTCGGAGATTGCCGGCGTTCGTTGCATCGGCCTCAACAAGGTGGCGATGCCGGGTAACCTCGTGGCGCTCGACATACCGGCGCGAGGCCACGGTTACGAGATCCTGGGCGAATGGCCGCGTCGCGAGCAGGTCGCTTCCTAAGCTCCTTGTCACGAGCAGGTTGAGCCGTGCGCGCCTCGGACCCGCCGCAAACATAAAGTCGCGAGTACCCTTGCGTCATGACTTCTGGGTTAAAATGGCACGCGGAGTACCACTATGATTTCGGAAATTGAACAACACCGCCGGGAGATCGATGCGCTTTGTCGTGAGCACGGCGTTCAGCGGTTGGCGCTGTTCGGCTCGGCTGCAACTGGCGTTTTTCGAGCGAACAGTAGCGACCTGGATTTCCTCGTAGAGTTCCGGCCCCCGCTGGCCTCAGGCTATGCCAACAGGTATTTCGGACTGCTTGAAGGCCTGCAGAATCTTTTCAAGCGGCCGGTGGATCTGGTTGTGGACTCTGCCATCAGGAACCCCCACTTCCGGGAAGCGGTGGACCGAAGAAAGGCGCTGCTGTATGCGGCGTGAGCCCAAGATTATGAAACACGATTGGCACGACCACATTGAAAGTGATCCGCAGATTCTGCATGGGAAGCCCTGCATCAAGGGAACAAGAATCCCCGCGGCATTGATCCTCGGCTACGTGGCCGCGGGCCGATCCACGGACGACATTTTGCGCGAGTTTTCGGATATCTCGGCCGATGATGTTATCGCGTGTTTGCAGTACCCGCGGGATTTGGCTGATTTTGGCGCCGTTGCCAGCGCGTGAGCTTGCGTTTCTTTTGTGACCACTGCGTGCCCCGCGAGATCGCCGACGCTTTTCTCCAAGATGGGTCGTTACGGCCCGTGTGCATTTTTGGGTAATCCCAACCGACTTCGCTTGGGTCGACAAAGGTGGCCATGCACTACGACGAGTTCAGATTTGCGTTTCTTGCCGCACTTGGTGATTCCGGCCTGCTGACAATCGGTCCGCCCCCGAACGAGGAGGTCCTCGACTTGCGCACGACCGACCGAACGGTGGCCGTGTATGTCGAACCCGTGGGGCGTGAGATGGGTGCTCCGTTTCATATCAGCGGCAAGATTTCGTGGCGATGGGACGCGCTCCAGGCGGCCAGGACTGCTACCACCGAAGAAGATATGCTCACCGAGCTGCTTGGCCGCGAGGATGCCCGCGGCACGGAGACCATGTACCCCCGCCTGCGGGTGGACGTCGAGCTACGCGCCGGCCTCGAGTACGGAAAGTCGGTCGCCATGCCGAGCCGGGAGGCTTGGTTCGAGTGGAGAAGGGAGGCCCTCGCTCGTCTGCAAACGGTGGAGCGTCTCGTGGATGAGGAGGCCATGCGCGAGGTGCCGGACGACGATTTCGCCTGGCTCGGCGAGCCGCAGATCGAGATTACCTGCAATGAGGCCGGTGATCTGCTCCTCCAGTCACTCTCGGTCTCGGCGTTTCAGATGGTCGGCGTGCCGCGCACATGGGACGATCCCGACAGGCGACCCGACGACCATCCGAATCCACAGCTCGGGGCGATGTTTCTGCGCGTGAAAGCCGCGCTTCACGCGTGGCGTGAGGTGATGGATCATCTCACCTGACGCACAAAACGTGTCCGCAGAAACCCAAGAGAGTCGAGCCTCGCCTGATGCTGTTCTTATCCTGGTTCGTTGACGACCGGCAGCCGCCGAATGCGGATGGAGTGCTCGGTTACGGTCACCATGGCGCCGCCCTGCACGGCCTCGGAAACTTGAGGCCAGATGATCTGCAGGAGCGCAGCGAGTTCCTCCCCTCGGAGGCCTTCACGTCGGATGCGAATGACTGACGGACCGCGACTGCCGGAAACGGCCAGCAGCGCGTGAAAGTCGGCATCCAGCGTGCAGACGGTAAGGCCGTGCGACCGGGCGTGCTCGAGGATGGCCTCATCCCCGGCCTGCTCCAGGCCGCACTCCCCCACATGCGAGATGCTCCAGCCTGCGGCGCGGAGCCGCTCCGCTGCAGATCGGGGCAGCCCCTGATCGAGCAGCAGCGGGATCAAGCGGCTTCCAGCGGAAGGATCTGGTCGTCGAGATTCATAGCCGCGAACTCCAGCGCTTGGGCGATATCCTCGTCCTCGAGTTCCGGGTATTCCGCCTTCAACGCCTGTCGGTCGGGGTGGAGCGCCACTGCCTGGACTACACGGCGCACGGTGAGCCGCATGCCACGGATGCAGGGCTGCCCGTTCATGATGGCTGGATTAACTGTAATGCGATCAAGTGTCCGGGCCATTTCGGCGGTCTCCTGCAACTCGGCTGCCCGTCCCAGGACGGGCATGGAGCGATTCTACGCCATTCCGGTCTCGATAGCGCCACGCCAAACGGGGTCTACCCCGGCGTCGGCCGCTCACAGCTCGAGCAACGCCCCTTCGAGCCACGCCGTGGACGGCAAGCGGCGACTCGCTTTCTGCCTTGTGACAACTCAGCGGCCGTGAGCGGTGGCAGCACGCTCCAGCGCCGCCGCAATGCGCTTGAGATGGCCAGCCAGCGCCTCCGGTGGTCGCCCCGCCAGCTCCGCGAGCACGCCCAGCGCGGCAATGTCCTCGCGATACGCGGCGCACTTCCGTTCGTAACTGCGGCGCGTCTTCGTGCAGACGAGCGTCTGCGGAGAGCCCTTGCGCTCCGTCGCGTGCGTCATGTCGAGCCCGTGTCGGTCGATCTGGCTGTGCAGGTGCCGGCGGCGGTTCTTGCGTACGCGGAACCGGTGGACCTGCTCGCCGGGGTCGCGCGCGAATGCCTGGAGCTCCCGGCAATCCTCGCATTTGCAGCCGATGCGGACCGCCTGGCGCCAGTCGGTCGGCGGCGCGGGCGGCTGCCCGGCGCGCGCGAGCAGCGCGTCGGCCGCGCATGACCACAGGCGCTCTCCCTCTTTGTCGCCCATCACCGCGACGCCGCGCTCGCGCAGCTCCTGAAGGGCAGGCACGATCGTCGTGCGCTCGTCGAACGTCGCGCGGTCTGCCGCGATCGCCGCCGTAGCGGCGGCGCGAAGCCGCGGGCTCTCCAGTATCGTGAGGCAATCGAAGAGATCGGCGAGCGTCTCGGCGTTGACGGCCGCCTGCTTCGCGTTGCGCGCGTGTGGGGATTTGCCGCGGCTGGCGTCCGGCTTGCCGGTCTGCACGGCATCGATGCACGCGGCAGCGATCCTTCGGGCTGTCGCAAACCAGGCTTTGCGTTCGGCGTCGGACTCGCGGGGCTGCTCGATCACGGATGCGAGTAGCTTGACGCAGCCCTGAGGCGCGGCACGCATGCGCTCGCGCACGATCGTTTCGAGGAACTCCACGGCGCGCCTCGACCCGAGCAGGCGGGCCGCCTCGGCGAGCGGCGGGGCCTCGCTGCCGTCGAACTGCTCTGTCAGCACGCCGCGGGCGAATTCTTCGAGGAGCCGGGCGTCGCCGAGGGCGCTGAGCAGCGCCACCATCCGGCCCCGGTCCGCCCGCTGGTGGTCCCGCGCACCGAAGCCGAACGAGTAGACGTCGCCGTCATCAGCGTCGTCTTCCCATTCTTCCGCGGGCTCGTCCTCCCACTCGTCATCGACGATTTCCTCATCGACCTGCTCGGCATCGGCTCGCCAGTCGAAGATCTCGGAGTCTCCGTCCCGGTGTTTGTTCCATGCGGCCACGATGCGCCTCGCATCCTCGAGCAGCGCCGGTCCATCGGACTCCGCAGCGCCAGAATCGATCCACGCCGACACCCGGTCGTCGAGATACGCAAGCGCGCCCGCGACACCCGCTTGCAGCAGCACGTCCACGGAGCGATCCCGCGGCCAGATTACGAGCGCGGCACGATGATACGCGCGCTCAAAGGTTGCACCCTCGTTGCCGCTCGCTTCCATAACGCGCTGCTCGTCGGGGACCTCATCGTCCAGTGCCCCGACCGGCAGTACCTCGCCCTCGCCGATCGGGATCTCGCCGAAACCGGCAGCGCGGTCTTCGGCTGTCAGCCACTGGTCGACGAAGCACCATCCGTCGATCACTTCCACGACTTCGTAGTCGTCGCTGCCGACGTCCACCCGGTCGTCTTCGTCGTTGTCCGTGCGGTACCAACCGCGCCCCCGAGGCCGCCCGTACGACCAGTCGCTGCCCCAGTACTCGGCCGCCCCCGTTTCGGCGATGTGCACGATCCCGAGATGGACCGCGCATCCCGCCCGTGCCGCCGCTTCGCGAAGCACGCCGGCGCGGGCCGCATCCGCGTTCTTCAACGCAGCGAACGCGAGGCCGGCCGGGCTGTACTGATGCTCCAGCAGCCAGATCAGCTTGGTCGGCGCCTTCGCGCCCCGGAACGCCCGCTCGAGCTGCCCGGCCGCGGCGGCGGCTTCGGCGTGATGGTCGGGGGCCGAGAGCCGTGCCGGCTGTTTCCGCTTCGACGGCCTTCGTTCGAGCATCAGATTATAGACGAGGCTCACCCGGTGACCTTCGGTGACCGGCAGCACCTCGTGCTCGCAGTCCGCGTAGAACGCCGCGAACGCGAGCTCGGAGACATCCGCGCCGCTCAGCTCGATTCTCTCCTCGCGCCCGGCATGGCGAACGACGAGATCGCCGCCTGCGTGCGCCGACGGCAGCACGATCAACAACGTGCCGAACATGCCGTCGGCTTTTTCGGTGTCGCGATGCGGCTTGAAAAACGAGCCCCGATCGTAGACGAGCAGCTTGTAGAGCTCGGCGCGCACCTTCGCGCTCCCGCAGCCGAGCCCCCCGGTCACCCTCGCGAGAATCCCATCCAGCGTGCGCGGCCAGGCCCTGCCCGCGACGCGTATCTTCGCAGGTGGGAGCTGCCATACCTTGCGCACACGCGTATCGACGAGGGTCTCCGGCCCGCGGCCGTACGGCGCGCGTTCGCAGAGCTTGACGAGGCCTTTCGCCTGCTGCGGCGGGACGGGGAACGAAACCGTGCCGATGCCCTCAATGTCGAGGCTCGGCAGCGGGCTCTCCATCAAGCCGCGCACGAAGAAGTCGCCGGGCCGCCGAACGCGTGTGAGGAGATCATCGAGCGGTTTCAGGCGCTCGTTGTACGGAACTGCGATACCACTGTCAGCCACGACCGGCTCCCTAAAAAGCACACCAGTCAGTCATCGGGGCCGGAGATTGAGAATCTGCCCACACAGGTTACCCGCTTCGTGTCCGGCGGATACCAGTTCGACCTACACGCCACGCACAACGCTGATTTCGAGCGACAGTTTCATCCGCTCGCATCCGCGATCGACGGCTCTACACGTTCGTGCCCGACTATTCGGTGCGCGTAAATCAGACATGCACGAATGTCGTCAGGTTCGAGCCACGGATAGCTCTCCAGAACGGTTTCCCGCGTGTCTCCGGCCGCAAGCATCCCCAAGACGTGCTCGACCGACAGGCGCCGGCCGCGGATAATGGGCTTGCCGCCAAAAATCTCCGGATTCACGCTGATTCGCGTGAGCAGGTCCGTGTCGTTCATGCCAAGAAGCTCCAAACAGCCGTCGCTGTCATTCTAAATCAGCGACATGGCGTGCGTGAGTATCGCGTGAATGAGCTGAGCATCGTCATGCACAGTCGTGCAATGTGAGCAACGAGCGCCCCGGTAACTAGTTGAAAAATCGAGCGGAATCAATCACTTAGGCGGGCTGAAAATCCGCGTGTCGGTGGTTCGATTCCGCCCCTGGCCACCATCCACCGAAAGCTCCTCCCGTCCACAGCCATCTATGGCGGTCCGAAAAATCCGGTCGCTCACGACAACTGGGACCTTCCGCACGTCTCGACTCCCGGAGTCCACCGACAGCGACACCATCCGAGTAGCTTTGGCGGAGATAAAATGCCTCCGGCTAAGCAAGGACGCTCGTGGCGCGATCCGAAAGTGCGAGCCTGTGGGGGAAGGGCGCAATGCGCGTATCCATAGGGGTGGTTTGCAATCAAGGCGACCGCGGCTGTCCACCCGCCGTGTTTGACTGATCGCAAGTCATCAGAGCCGCCGCAAAGGAGCGGAGGGACTGCTCTCTCAAGGCATGTCGCTTCCGATCGTTCACGATGCGCAATCGCGAGGCGTAGCCGGATCGGATCCGCGCGGGTCGTGCGCAGGCCAGGCTCGATGGGGATCAATTCCCCGGACCATTAGCGGTTGTCGTAAGGAGAGAGCGAGATTTATTGTTAAATGATGGCTTCGCGTAGCAAAGCCACAAACAATACCGCTGAAAATAGCGGCGAGCCAAGCCCCTCGTCCGCTCGAGCCGCACAACTACGCACAAACACTAACATTCCGGGCTTGCGTATTGCGCGGTAGGGGTCACGTTTGCTGGGTGCTTGCGGATAGCATCCCAAAGACATTACCCGACCCGATGACACGACTCGTTTTGTTTCCTGTTGACCATCAGATCGCGTAGCGCTATCACTGCCGCTATGGGCCAAAGAATGCCGCCTCTCGCCGGCACGGCAAGCGGATAGCGACCCGAAGGAGGGGAGCGTGAAAACGAAAAACGGCGAAACGCGGTTCAATGTAGGTAGGGCCGAGCAAAATCTTCCGCGCTACTCATCGAAGCGTCAATCCGCCTCGTATGGTGGCAGACACACGTGCCATGTGTGCGCACTTGTAGCGGCCGGACTTAGCTCCGCGCCGGCATACCCTCAGGCAGACATCGAAGCGTTGACGGCGGCATTAAGGGCATGCGTCGAGTCGCATTTGCCGGTAGAAATGGAGCGAGAGAATTTGACCGCACAGTCGCTCCTTCAGACATGTCAACCGGAGCTTGACCGACTCATCCAATCCCTTCCGTCCGAACTGGGTCAGAGTGTCAGGCTCACGATCGAGCAGCAAACCGAAGAAAGGCTAAGAGCCGAGACCGGCCCGTAGGTCCGTCCGCTGTGAGGAACACAGTGAGCTCGCGAGCTCGCTGAACAAGAAGAAAGGGGCTGAAGCGATGACGATGATCGCGCACTGCGCACTGCGCTGCTATTCGGCGGTCCTGCTTTCCGTGGTTCTCCTCATGCCTGAACCGGCGACCGCCGACCACGGTGGCTCCACCCACACAGACTTCAATCTGGTGGTTCCAGCAACCAGCAACACCGGCACATACACCGTCAGCTTCAATGCGCCGGGCGGTGCCGAGCTGCAGGAGAAATTCTATAGCGGCTCATACGTAGCCGACCCTACGGCCGTGACTCCCGGCAAGACTTACACCGGCAAAACCAGCGGGACTTATACGTATCGGGTCTATTGGCGCTTTTGCTACATCTCCTGCACAGACTACTACAGCGCTCCCCAATCGATCGTCGTCAGCTCGGGTCCAGATGTTCCGCAGATCAGTGGGCCAGCAACGGATTACAACGGAGCTTTCACGCTGAGCTGGACGGCAAGTTCGGGGGCGACAAAGTACCAGCTTCAGCGCAGGCCGTCTGGAGGCTCGTGGGGCAACATCATCCAGGATTCGAGCGCGACCACGTACAACGAGTCCGGGCTGGCGGCCGGAACATACGAGTACATCGTCAGGGCATGCGCAGGCACGACGTGCAGTACCTATTCGCCTGTCCATGCAGTAAACGTCAAGCCTGCACCGTCTGTACCGGCGGGATTGAATGCCCCGGGCACTGACTACAACGGCGCCTACACGATTTCCTGGAACACCGCAACGGGTGCGACCAGCTACCGCCTTCAGGAGCGTCTGGGTTCCGGCTCTTGGGCTCAGATTCATTCCAACAGCGCGACGAGCAAGGCGGTCTCGGGAAGGTCGTCAGGTACGTACAGCTATCGCGTGCGTGGCTGCGGCCCCGAGTCGGTATGCAGCAACTGGTCCGGTGCGATCAGCGTAGTAGTGAAGCCGCCGCCCGCGGTGCCGTCCGGGCTGAGCGGTCCGGCGACCGACTACAACGGCTCCTACACCGTTTCCTGGAATTCCGCGACGGGCGCGACCCTCTACAAACTGCAGGAACGATTGGGTTCTGGCACGTGGACACAGATCCACTCGGGGAGCGCGACGAGCAAGGCTGTGTCCGGGAAGTCGCCGGGAACGTACAGTTACCGGGTGCAGGGCTGCGGGCCGGAGTCGGTGTGCAGCGGCTGGTCCTCGATCATCAGTGTAACGACGGTGCCGCCGCCCGCGGCTCCGACGGTTCTGACGGGTCCGACCACGGACTACAACGGCGCCTACACGATCTCGTGGAACTCATCGTCCGGGGCCACCAGTTATCGGCTGGAGGAACGAATCGGGGCGGGCTCGTGGAGCCAAATCTATTCTGGCGCCTCTACGAGTAGGGCGATCAGCGGCAAGGCGGCCGGTTCCTACTCCTATCGCGCTCGGGCATGTAACGTCGAATCCGCCTGTGGGTCATGGTCGGCAACCCGTACGGTAACAGTTCCACCGCCGCCGACAACCCCGACCGGGCTCACGGCAACGGAACCGCAGTCCGGCAGCTACACCGTCTCGTGGAACTCGTCGTCGGGGTCGAGCACCTACCGACTGGAGGAACGGCAGGGCGGCGGTTCCTGGGGGCAAGTCTACTCGGGAAGCTCGACCGGCAAGGCAATCAGCGGCAAGGAAGGTGGGTTTGCCTATTCCTACCGCGTCAAAGGTTGCAATGCGGAATCGGTATGCAGCGGTTGGTCGGGGACATACACGATCGTCGTCATTGGTGACACCACCACTTACGAGTATGACGAGCTCGGCCGATTGATCCGTGTCTCCCATCCGAACGCTGTTATTACCGAGTACGAGTATGACTCGGCGGGCAACCGCCTTTCGACGGAGTCATCGATAGACAACTAGTCTAGCTGTTCGCTATGAGACCGCGCTCAAGCATGACACAAACCCCGATAGGAATGGCAGGGACTTCTCCAACACAAAAGTCATTGTGGAGCGCAATCCGAATTGTCGCTAAGGCAGGCGGGCTAGCGGACAACACTTTGACATGTAAGCAGAACACCAGAGGACGTTCGCCATGCTGAACTCGAACCGCTTCGCCATCCGTCTTCTGGTTTTCTTTTCGATTCTGTCCATCGCCGAATTTGCGGTTGCGCAGGTCCCAGCGGCGCCTCCCCCCGTCCGAGAAGTGGTCGACGCCAATGGCGTCGACCTGCTGACGGGCAAGATGACGAGTATCTACCGAGGCCCCATGATTGGGCCTGCCGGAGAACGTTTCGGATTCACCCGCCATTTCCGCGGGGGCGGCATCTGGGACAGCTATGTCGGGGCGATTACCTGCGATGCTGGCAAATGTTCGGTCGTCATGGATGGGACCACGGATATATTTACCTACTCAGCCGGCGCCGGAACTTACACACCGGAAATAAACAATGGCGCAACGCTCACAAACAGCGGTGGCTTTTGTGATGGTACGTATACCTATACGACATCCGACGGAACTGTGGCGATCTTTGAGGGAGGCACAGCCGACTATACGCATACGTTCCCGGCTGACAATTGCGCCTTGCTAAGCGCAATCGCTCGTCCCAATGGGGAACAGCTAAGCGTTGAGTACCTATACAAGACCGAAACCGTTGTCCACCCCGTGTGGCAGAACGGCACCCTCGTCGAGCTGACCTCGGCGCGAGTCAAATCTCTCATCAGCAACCGCGGCTACAAGCTTTCGGTTACGTACCGCGAGAACTCTTCCCTTTCTAACCCCGACTTCTTCTTCCTGCCTGAGCAGGTTGACATTTCGAATCTCATCGATGGCGACGTAGTCGGCTCCGTCAGCATGTCGTATGTCCCGGTGCTAAACGGATATACGTCGTACTGGATGGAGCTGACGGATGATCTCGGAAGGGTCACGAAATACCTCATTAACTGGGAGAGCGGCGTCACCAGGATTCAGAAGCCGGGGAGCACCGCTGACGACATCACGGTCTCCCACTCGACTGGCAGAGTATCCTCCATCGATAACGGCGGCGTGGTCACCAACTACGCCTATTCGGACGCCACCGGATCCCTCCCCTACATCCGCACCACGACCGTCACACTTGAGGGAGGAGGACAGCGCGTCGTGACGTCCGATCTCACGCACGGGCGCCTACTCTCTGATCGCGATGAGCTGAACCGCACGACGACGTACGAGTATGACGCCGAGGGGCGTCTGTTTCGGGTCACCGCGCCGGAGGGCAACTTCGTCGAGTACACCTACGATGCGCGCGGCAACATCACGGAGACCCGCCTTCGCGCAAAACCGGGCTCCGGCCTGGCCGACATCGTCACCTCGGCGGGTTTCGCTGCTACGTGCACGAACCGGAAGACGTGCAACCAGCCAAATTGGACGCGCGACGCCAAGGGCAATCAGACCGACTATACTTACGATTCTGCGCATGGTGGTGTATTGACGATGACTCTTCCGGCGCCTACGGCGGGCGCGGTGCGTCCGCAAACGCGCTACGGCTATACGGCCCTGGAGGCCCGGTACCAGAACTCGTCCGGCGTGCTGGCGCCCTCGGCTCTGCCGATCTACATGCTCACAAGCGTGTCGACCTGCCGGACTCTGAGTGGCTGCACGGGTACCGCGGACGAGAGCAAGACAGTACTCGGATACGGTCCGACAGGCGTTGGGAACAATCTCTGGCCGGTAACCGTTACCTCGAGCGACGGCAGCGGGGCGCTCGTTTCCGGCACAACGTCCGCGTACGACCGAGCTGGCAACGTATTAACCGTGGACGGACCGCTAGCCGGAGCAGCTGATACCACCCGCATGCATTACGACGCCTTGCGCCGCAACGTAGGTAGGGTTGGTCCGGATCCCGACGGTTCTGGGCCGCGGAAGCATTTGGCGACACGCAATACCTACAACACAGCAGGCCACCTAGTCAGTGTTGAGACCGGGATAGTAAACGGCCAGTCCGACGCTGATTGGATGAGTTTTGTGCCGTTTGAAAGCCTCAGCTACGATTACGACGCAACGGGCCGGCGGATCAAGAGTAGCTTGACCGCTGGCGGCATCATCTACGCCGTCGAACAGGTGTCGTATGATGCCCTCGGTCGATCGCAGTGCGTGGCGACGCGCATGAATGCAGCGGTTTTCGACGCTCTTCCTGCTTCCGCCTGCACCCTCGGAACGACGGGGAGCTTCGGTCCCGACCGCATCGCCAAAATCACCTACAACGCCGCGGACGAAGTTACCAATATCACCGAGGGATACGGGACGACCAACGCTGTAGATGTCGTCACAAGGACGTACACCACGAATGGACGGGTGGAAACCCTCGCCGACGGCGGCGGCAATCTGACGACTTACGAGTATGACGGCTTCGACCGGTTGTTCAAGACCCGCTACCCAAGTCCAAGCACACCCGGAAGCAGCTCCACGACTGATTTTGAACAGCGCACGTACGATGCCAACTTCAATGTTACGTCGGTGCGCACACGCAACGGACAGGTCATCGGCTTTCTACCGGATGATTTGAACCGCGTTGCGGTGAAGGATCTCCCGGGATCTGAAGATGTTTACTTCAGTTATGACAACCAGAATCGAATGTTGGCTGCGGCCTATGACAGTCCAACGGGCCCGGGGATCCACCATACGTACGACGCGCTCGGGCGTTTGGACAATCGCACCGTATTCGGTCGTACACTAGGATACGAATACGATGCCGCGGGTCGGCGCACGCGCGTAACGCATCCAGATGGCTTTTTCGCAGAATACTCGTACAACCCGGCCGGCGAGCTGACCACCATCACCGACAGCACCGGCACTACCCTCGCCTCGTATATCTATGACGCGCTCGGCCGTCGCGATAGAGTCGACCGTCCCAACGGAGCGAGTACGAGCTACGGCTACGATGCGGTGAGTCGGCTGGACACGCTGACGCAAGACCTCTCGGGAACCGCTTACGATAGCACGACAACGTTCACGCATACGCCGTCAGCGCAGCTTGCCAGCCGCACGCAAAGCAATGACGCGAAGTACACGTGGCTGCCGGGCACCGGCGCTTCGGTTAGCATGCCCCACAACGGCTTGAATCAGGTGACGCAGGTCGGCTCGACAGCCGTTGGTCACGATCCGCTTGGCAACCTCGAGACTGGCGAGAGCGCGCTCACTTACGGCTATGACCTCGAAAATCGGCTGCGATCCGCGGTGGTCGGCAGCACGACGATCGGCCTTGCTTATGATCCGCTCGGCTTGCTGAATGCGGTGACCAGCAACGGCGTGACCACTGAGTTCCTGTACGACGGGCCAGACCTGGTTGCGGAGTACAACAGCTCGGGAGCCGTCCTGCGCCGTTACGTCCATGGCGGCGGGCTGGACGAGCCGCTGGTGTGGTACGAGGGCTCCGGAACGACCGACCGGCGCTATCTCCATGCGGACGAGCGTGGGTCAATCGTCGCCACCAGCGGCAACAGTGGCGCGGCCATCGAGAGCTTCAAGTACTCCCCGGACGGTGAGTCCGTCAACGCCGAAAACTCGCGCTTTGGCTACACCGGTCAAGTGTGGCTCGCAGAAATCGGCCTGTACTACTACAAGTCCAGGATGTATTCACCGACACTCGCAAGATTCCTGCAGCCTGATGGCATCGGATACTTGGGAGGACTTAATTTGTATGCGTACGTCGCCGGTGATCCAGTCAATTTGATCGATCCTTTTGGTATGGATCCGCCTGACTGCTCACCGCCGACCTGTTGGCCACTTGACGTGCTTGGCCGGCAGCCCCGATTCTACGACACGTTAGATCGAGATCTGTACTTCCTGGATTTAATATACGAAGAGGCAGAGGCGGATGTTGGAGTTGATTGGCAAACGCGGCCGCAAAGTGATGGCACGTTCCGCTTTAGCTTGGCTCCTCCAGGCGGCTGCCCAGCCGGTACAACTTCTCGTGCGGTATCCGCAGGCATTGGCGCACCTGGCATCATCAATTGTCTTACACCAGATGAGGAGCGGAACCTGGCGCTGGGGCAGCTTGCAGCGGTTTCGATGGTTGCCCTTCCATATGCGGCGAGGTTCACGGCGAGATCCTTGTTCGGGAAGGGAGCGCTCCTCAATAGAGGCCCGGTTTTCCGCATTGGGTTGGGCCGAGATGGCGGCAACAGCGTTTTCCGTGTCGCCGGTTCGGCATTGAGTCGGATTCCGGAACCTGTTCGAAACCTGCTTGGCGTCAAGCAAATTTCGCCCGGTCAGTTCAAATGGGATTTGTGGAACCTTGGGCCTCTGTAGAGCTATGATCAGATCTGGCGTATGAGCTGAATTGAGCAAGGCGGCGCATTTCCTGAACATTGGGTTGACGAAGTCAGGAAATCAGCAACAGAGGAGTTGCGCCGCCCATGGTAACGATACAATGCTTCATTTTTTGATGCAGCCGTTCGTGACGCGGTCAGTGATCTGATGGTGACGGCGCGCAGCGGATGATCCGTCACGATTAGCTCGAGTTATGACCATGACTGACTTTCAGGAATCGTTGCGACGCGACATCTCCGACCTGTTGGAGCGGCAAGGCGTTGCTGCGTCTTGGAGCGAAGAAGGAATCAACGAACGGTACTACTACTGTTCCGTGCCGGAGTACCAAATGGAGATGTGGATTTACACTGACGAAGCATGCTGCCAAATCGGAACTGAGCGCAGATTGTACGAGAGGCCAGCATATCCGTCTCTCGAACAGTTGAAGACCGAGGTTCTGGAGTTCGTGAAAGAACAAACTTCTCATCGCGTTCTCTCTGCGGAGTAACGCTATCCCGCAAGAGCCCGAGCCGTCGTGTTTCGGAATCGGGTAAGCATCTGCAGCACCGAAGTTCAATCCGCAACATTTCCGCGCGAACCGCTATCTTACCTTCCGTCACGCTGATAGCCTGGATTGTGTTAAGTGACTGGGTAGAGAGCGCCACGTGCAAACTAACCGCTTAAGACTATAGAGGTTGCGAGTAGCCCGTCGGACTGAGGTTCGCCATGAAACGGTGGAGCGGGTGTATGGCGGTCTGAATCATCGGTTTGCGCCGGGTACGTGACGGACGAATGCGAAACGGGTGTCGATATGGTCAGATCAGACGGGTGATCACCGTGAATCTCTGCTCATCCGGGGCGCAACGCGAAACATCCTTTTGATGCTTCAGCTTAAGATCCCATCCGCCCCTGACGTTGTCCAAGCCGCGCAGCAGGAACTGGTCAAACCCAGCACAGATTTCATGATCCCGAACACCGAGTCCGGTGTCTGCTTGCGTAGCGCATACAGGGGGCTCTTCCCTTGGGCGTCTTCGGTCGGTGCGCCATCGTCTGCATCGGTATGGCCGAAGCGGGTGGCGACTTGGGGGCGGGGGCGCGTATTCCGGTTATGCCGGTCGGTGATTCCGACCGAAGCCGGTCACGATTCTGGAGCATGGCGGTCGGTGCGATACGGTGGTGGAACAGGGTTCGGTGGGCTCCCGGTGAAGGGGTTACTGGAAACACTCGGGTCCGCGGAAGTTGTCGTCCGCGAGGTAGAGGGCGCCTCTTCGACCAGGGTCACTACCATGGGCGTCGTCCTCGTCGGCATCGCTTGGTTCGGTGAAAGCATGAGCCCGGCGCGTTATATGGCCGGCATTCATCATCGGATTGCATCTGCTGGCGAGGTGACCGAAGGTGAAGGCTGGACCTGACGCCGACCGTCTCGCGGGAATGCGCGGCTTTCATCACGAGGAGCTGGTACAACCGCGAAGGGTGGGGTGGCGATTCGCTGCTTCCCGTGCTTTCGATCGATCCAGCATGGCGGCGAACAATTGGTTGCGCAAATCCGGGCGTGCGACGACGCAAAAGGAGTTCCCGCTATCCGTGGTTCGGTATCGAAAAGCACCTGAACATTGCGGGGTAACTTTCGGGGTAACTCGGTTCTTCCGAACCAGAATTCGCCCGTTGTGTCAACCGGTTACGCCCGTAGTTCGATTCCGCCCCTGGCCACCATCCACCCAAATCCACTCCCGTCCGCAGTCGTCTACGGCGTTCCGAAAAATCCCGGCTAATGACAAATAGGCCGGATTTCTCGTGTGCCGTGGAAAGGCACGGCGTCGCAGTGGGCGCGAGGGCATAGGGTACGAAGGTCATGGTGCGAGCGCTCGAGAGCGTCGGCAACGAGTCCGGCGAGGGCAGTGGCGTCGCGATCGAGGAAGGAGCTGCTGTTGCGATCCGCAGCGCGGGTGTGGCGACGGAAAAAAGTTTGGCGATCCGCGTGGAAACAGTGGCAGGGCCTGAGAGCTTGGAGTGGTGGCGCTGGCGGTAGGCTTTTTCCCATTTGCGCGCTGCGTGCGCTCCAAAACAGCGGCCTAGTCCGCGAGCTGCGCCCGCATGATCGGACTGTTCACCGCCTGCCACAACAGGCGAAGATTGACACGGACGCTACCGGCCTGCCGTTCGGCGAACGTCAGCAGGCGATCGAGCGCCGGCCGGTCGAAGTACTGGCCATCGAAGAACAAGCCGGCAATTCGCCGAGTGTTGCGAATGTCCTCGAGTGGATTTTCGTCCAGCAACAGCATGTCCGCCATCTTGCCGGCCTCGATCGAGCCGAATTCGTCGTGCCTGCCGCTGAAACGGGCGGCGTCGATCGTTGCGCTGCGCAACGCGTCGGCCGGCGTCAGCCCGGCGCTGACGAGCTCGAGCAACTCGTCGTGGATCGCGAAGCCGGGGAATACGTAAGTGTCGCCCGCGTCTGTGCCGGCGAGCATCCTGACGCCCGCGCGGTGGGCATCGCCGACCTGCAGCCTGCACGGGATTGCACGAGGAGTCGGCTCACTCGACGTCCGGGCCGCGCAGTCCAGGACGGTGCTGGAGATGGTGCTCGAGTGTATCTGCAAGGCGCACAACGGCATCGATGAGGAGGAGAACCAGGATCAGAACCTTGTCCTGGCGCATTTCGGAGAGCAGCGGGAAGAGGAAGGCGACGAAGCCGGGCCGCCGGCAATGGATCAATAAGGTAGCCGTTGAGAACGCCGTCGCGACGAGTAAGGTCGCGGCGGCGATTCCACAAAGGCATTTCCCGACAATCTGACCAGATTCGCGGCTTTCTCTCCTCGGAGACGTCTGCGCTGGAGGATTTCACGAAGCGGAAAGTGGGTCCGGTGGTTGTGACGTTTCCGGCGAGAATCTTCGGGACACAGAACGCACGATTGCTGAGTGACTTACCTGTGCATTCGAAGGACAGGCAAAATACGGTGACGGGCTCTGCCTGATCGGGAGATTCAATTTGGCCACCACTGCACAACAGATCGACGCCTGGCGTGGCCTTCGCACAGAGCATCAGCGACTTGAGTTCAAGGAAGCTCGAAACCAGCTTGATAATGCCACGCTCTATGAGTACTGCGTGGCGATTGCCAATGAAGGTGGGGGACATCTGCTCCTCGGGATCGTGAACGAACCGCCGAGACCCGTCGTGGGCACCCAGGCGTTCCGCGATCCAATCTCGATGGCTGCAAAATTGCAACAGGCTGTGGGTTTTCGCGTGGACATAGAGGAAGTCGCTCATCCAGATGGCCGTGTGCTTGTATTTCACATCCCCTCGCGACCGCGCGGCACGGCCTATCACTATCAGGGGAAGTACCTGATGCGCTCGGGCGAAGCATTGGTTCCGATGAGTGAGGATCGGTTGCGCGGCATATTTGGCGAAGGTGATGGAAACTGGCTGGATCAGTACAGCAAGACCGGGCTGCATGCGGGAGAGGTCATCGACCTTCTGGATACCCAGGGCTTCTTTGAATTGCTCGGCGCACCTTATCCGATGGACCGTCCAGGTGTCATCGATAGATTGCTTCGTGAAAGGGTAATCGATGAGACCGACGACCTTTTCACGTACGCTATCCGGCGACTCGGCGCAGTGCTTTTGGCCAAACGACTGGACGATTTTCCAGATCTCGTACACAAGGCGCCCCGCGTGGTGGTCTACAGCGGGACCTCAAAGCTCGAGACACGGCTTGATCAGGTAGGAAACAAGGGCTACGCGGCCGGATTCCAGGGACTGGTCCGTTTCGTCATGGCCCAACTCCCACAAAATGAAGTCATCGAAGATGCCCTTCGCAAAGAAATGAAGCTGATTCCCGAGGCGGTCATTCGTGAACTGGTCGCGAACGCACTTGTTCATCAGGATTTCGCCGTCGGCGGCGCCTCGCCGACGATTGAGATCTACAGCAACCGGGTTGAGATATCCAATCCCGGTGAACCGATCGTGCCGGTCGAAAGGTTCATAGACGGGTATCAATCGAGGAACGAGCGACTGGCTGACATGATGCGCCGGTTCGGAATATGTGAGGAACGGAGTAGCGGGATTGATCGTGTGATTGCCTTAGCGGAACTGTATCAGTTGCCAGCCCCGGACTTTCGTGCCGGCTACCGCAGGACGTACGTTACGATTTACGGGCCGAAGCCGTTCGACCAAATGGACCGAAATGACCGGGTTCGGGCCTGTTATCAGCACTGCGCGCTGCGCTGGGTCATGTCAGAGCGTATGACGAATCAGTCGCTCAGGGAGAGATTCTCTTTGACGGAAGACAAGGCGGCTATTGCGTCACAAATCATAGCGGCCACGATAGAGACTGGATTGGTCAAGCCTGATGCAAGCGTTGGCGGCTCTCGAAAGTTTGCGCGGTACCTGCCGTTCTGGGCCTGACTGTTTATTTAATCGCTTACCCGTTCCAGCGGTACGGACGTAGGAAAAAACCGTATTATCAATATGTTGCTTTTTAAGGCTTTCTTTTGAAGGGCGGCGCTGGCCCGTCATCTTCAAGGATTGTGGATTCCGGCCAGGCCGATCCATCGTTCCCACTCGCCGAACTCGTAAGCTCTGTCGCCGGAGCCGTAGGACCTGGCCGGCGGGCGCTTCGATGCCGCGATCCGCAACGGAGACGGCGACTGGCCGGGACTGCGCGCCGTGGAGCTGTTCCCGAGCGTGTTCATGCCGCTCTGCGCACCCGCGCTGCTGGAGGCCGCGCGCATCGCACTAACCCATCCGGGGGAAGCGTCCGGACGTGCCGTTGCTCGGCCGTCCCGACTGGTGGGCACTCTGGCACCGGGCGCGCGGCTCCGCAGATGCGCCGCCGCCCGAAAGCTTCGGCACGACCTTCTCCGCCGAGTACCTGGATATCGCCGCCGCCGTGGCGGGGCACGGCGTCGCCATCGGCTCGCCGATCCTTTTTCGCGCCGAGCTCGATGCAGGCCGCCTCGTACCGGTTCACGACTTCGCCGCCTCCGACGGCCGCCGCTTCTGGTTTGCCTGTCCGGTGGCCCGGCACGGCCATCGCAAGATCGTGCCGTTCCGCGAGTGGCTGTGCGACGAAGCGGCGGACGCGCGGCGCGCGGCACGCCCTTTCCTTCGGAGCCTCACCAGGAGATATAAATGAGCCGATTGGTGTTGACCCTCGTCCTGCTGTTCTCGTCCTTGCCGCTACTCGCGGCCGACGTTGCCGCCCCCGCGCCGGCGGCCGCCGAGCTGACGCGCCTCCTGCAAGAATTCCTCGCGGGTGCATCGCGCAACGACGTCCGCGTGCACGAGCGCTTCTGGGCCGACGACCTCATCTATACCCGCTCGGCGGGGGTCCGCGTGGGCAAGCCGGAGATCCTGGAGAACGCCCGCTCGGGTGCTGGCACGCAGAATGAGCCGCCGACCGCGTTTTCCGCCGAGGACGTGCGCACCCAGCAGTACGGCGACACGGCGGTGCTCGCGTTCCGCCTGGTCGGTACGACGGGCGAGGGCGCCGCGGCGGAGGTGACGCAGTACCTAAACACGGGCACGTTCGTCCGGCGTGACGGCGAATGGCGGGCCGTGGCCTGGCAGTCCACCCGAATGCCCACGCCGGGCGTAGAATCCGCAGAATGTTCCCGGGCGGGGCGGCTCGAGCCCGAATCGCGAGCCCTCGCGGAACGTCGCCGCGCCGCCGAATAGTGTTCTATCGGTGACCCGTATGACCGGAACCGTTCCCGTAATCGACATTGCGAACCTGGAAACGCCGGAGAGCCTGGCGGCCATCGACACGGCCTGCCGGGAATGGGGCTTTTTCCAGGTGGTGAACCACGGCATGGACGCCGCCGCGAGCGCTGCGCTTACCACCGCAATGCGGGGTTTCTTCTCCCAGCCCACGGAGGTCAAGCGCAGACTCTCGCGCACCGCCGACAATCCGTGGGGCTTCTACGACCAGGAGCTGACCAAGAACACGAGAGACTGGAAGGAGGTCTACGACTTCGGACCGGCGGACGACAGGCATTTAGTGCCGCAGTGGCCGGACTGGATGCCGGAGTTCGAGCCGGCGGTCCGCAACTACTATGCCCAATGTGAGCGCCTCGCTTTCAGGCTGCTCGCCGCGCTCTCGCTCAATCTCGGCGTGCCGGCGACTTACCTGGAGCAATACTTCGGCGCCACCCACACGAGCTTTCTGCGCCTCAACTACTACCCGAAATGCCCGCAGCCCGCGAGGCCGGAAGGGCTCGCGACGACGACGGACGGCTATCTCGGCGTCAACCACCACACCGACGCCGGTGTGCTCACCGTTCTCCTGCAGGACGAGCAGCCCGGCCTCGAGATATTCCGCCGCGGCCGCTGGCATCTCGTCGAGCCGCGATCCGATGCGCTCGTCGTCAACATCGGCGACATCGTGCAAGTCTGGTCGAACGACATGTACCGCGCCTCGCTGCACCGGGTCGTGACCAGCCCCGATGCGGACCGCTACAGCGTGCCGTACTTCCTGAACCCGTCGTACACCGCGGATTACGGGCCGTTACCGAACATGGTGAGCGAGCACAACCCGGCGCGCTACCGCGCGATCAACTGGGGCGAGTTTCGTGCGCGGCGAGCGGCCGGCGACTATGCCGACTACGGCGAGGAAGTTCAGATCAGCCAATACCGCCTGTAGAACTCGTGAGTCAGCAGCCGTCGGCCTCGAACACGAGCTGCGCGAGCGAGCAGCCTGAGGCCGGCGGCGACGCGCACCCGCACCGGCGCGAGGGTTCAGATGCAACGGACGATGGGCGCTCTTTTAGGTGTACCGGCAGCGCCGGCGCGCCGGCGGGAAATCGGCAGCCGGAACGGCCATAATCTGGCGCCCATCCACAACGAGAGTGCCAATCCTGTGTCTACGACCTCCCTTACCCAATTCCTGATCGAGGCCCAGCGTGAGGGCCACATCAATCCCCAGCTACGGCTGCTGATCGAGGTGGTGGCCCGCGCCTGCAAGCGGATCTCGGTAGCGGTTGGCAAGGGTGCGCTCGGCGACGTGCTGGGCGATGCGGTCAGCGGCGCGGGCGGCAGCAGCGTCAACGTCCAGGGCGAGGCGCAGAAGAAGCTGGACGTGCTGTCCAACGAAATCCTGCTCGAGGCGAATGCCTGGGGCGGGCACCTGGCCGCCTGCGCCTCGGAGGAGATGGAGCACTGCACGCCGGTCCCGGATGCCTATCCGCGCGGCAACTACCTGCTGCTGTTCGATCCGCTCGACGGCAGCAGCAACATCGACGTCAACGTCTCGGTCGGCACCATCTTCTCGGTGCTGCGGGCTATGGACGATGCCGGCGAACCGCGCGACGAGCACTTCCTCCAGCCCGGGCGCGCGCAGGTGGCGGCCGGCTACTGTATCTACGGGCCCAGTACCCTGCTGGTGCTGACTGTGGGCAGCGGCACGCACGCCTTCACCCTGGACCGCGAGCAGGGCTCGTTCGCCCTGACCCGCCGCGACATCCGGATCCCGGAGGAAACGAAGGAATTCGCGATCAACATGTCCAACCAGCGCCACTGGGAGGCGCCGATGCAGGCCTACGTGGCGGACCTGCTGGCCGGCGCGGAAGGCCCGCGCGGCAAGAATTTCAACATGCGCTGGGTGGCATCGATGGTTGCCGACGTGCACAGGATCCTGACCCGCGGCGGCATCTTCATCTATCCCTGGGACCGGCGCGAGCCCGACCGCCGCGGCAAGCTGCGGCTGATGTACGAGGCCAACCCGATGGCCATGCTGGTCGAGCAGGCCGGCGGCGCCGCCAGCGACGGCCGTCAGCCGATCATGGACATTCAGCCCGAAAAGCTGCACCAGCGGGTACCTGTATTTCTCGGTTCGCGGAGGGAAGTGGAGGAGGCCTGCCGCTACCACGCCCGGCACGATGCCGCCGGCGAGCCTCCTGCCCCGGTGGCCGCTACGGGATCCGGCCCGGCGCGGGTATAAGCTGCAACGCCTCCTGCGGGAAGTGGGTGAGCGCGATGAGCTCACCGGGCCGACAGGCGCGGAGGCTTCATCATGGCGGAGAGTGCCGTCGTCTCTCACTGCGTCTCATCGAGGATCCGAGCCCGGACTCTCACGAGGATGCCGGGAGGACATGCGAGACCTGCCCGGTGGCGATAGACTAGAGACGCCGGGGGGCTGCCCAGAACACGAACAATCAAGGGGTCCAGTTGAGCGAGCGAGGCGGGACAGCGGCCGGGGCGGTG